>QHZO01000341.1 GCA_003224695.1 Acidobacteriota bacterium | reverse complement strand
CGTCGCGGAGAGAAGACAGAAAGCCCCTTCTGCAAATGCCGTGCTTGGCCTCTTGGAAGGCATTCGGGACGCCAAGGAGCGCTTCATTCGGATGCTGTCTCAGTCGCACCAGCCGGCCGTTCCTTCCGTTTATGGGGAGGTCGCTTCTTCGTTAGACCTTGATCGCGTTCAAGAGCGCTGCCCTTACTTCCGAAAGTTCGTTGAACGCGTCCGGGCTTGCTAGTTCGTAACTTGTCGATCGCGGGTTAACTGGTGCGGGCCCGGCCTGGGCACTGGTTGTGGGGGGGATTTGGTTTCAAGCCCAGGCCGTAGCCCACGTAAGAGAGCAGTAGGCAGAACGCAGCAGGCAGTCAGAAAGTACAACACCGCGAGTCGTCGCTGGTAGGGGCGCGGCGCGCGGCGCCCCTTCTGGTCTACTTCGAGATTCCTCGTCGTCCCACAAGGCGGGACTCCTCAGAGTGACGCCCTGGCAAAGCCCTCGACAGCATCTCAAATGTCAAAATACAACGCGAACTCGTGCGGATGAGGCCGCAGCCGGATGGCGTCCACCTCCTTCTTGCGTTTGTAAGAGAGCCAGGCGTCAATCAAATCCTCGGTAAACACGCCGCCCTTAAGCAGGAATTCGTGATCGTTTTCGAGGGCGCTCAACACTTCTTCCAGGCTCCCCGGCGTGGACTTCACTTTGGCCTTCTCTTCGGGCTCGAGGTCATAGAGGTCCTTATCAATCGGCGTCGGCGGCGTGAGCTTGCGCTGCACGCCGTCGAGCCCCGCGAGGAGCATCGCGGCGAGCGCCAGGTAGGGATTGGCCGAAGGGTCGGGGCAACGGAATTCCAGCCGCTTCGACTTTTCGCTCCGCGAATAAACCGGAATGCGCACGCAGGCGCTGCGGTTCCGCTGCGAATAAATCAGGTTGATGGGCGCTTCGTAGCCGGGCACGAGGCGCCGATAGGAGTTGGTGGTCGGCGCGCAAAACCCCAGCAACGCGGGCGCGTGCGTCAAAATCCCGCCGATGTAGTGGACGGCCGCGTCGCTGATGTCGGCATAGCCCCCCTGCTTGTAGAACAAGTTCTTCGAGTCCGTCCACAAGCTCTGGTGGACGTGCATGCCGGAGCCGTTGTCCTGGAAGATGGGCTTGGGCATGAACGTCACCGTTTTCCCGTGGCGGACGGCGACGTTCTTGGTGACGTATTTGTACTTCATCATGTTGTCGGCAATGCGCGTGAGCGAATCGAAGCGCATATCAATTTCCGTCTGGCCGGCGGTGCCGACTTCGTGGTGGTGGACTTCCACGGGCACGCCCACGCGCTCGAGCGTCAGCATCATTTCCGAGCGGATGTCCTGCAGGCTGTCCATGGGCGGCACCGGGAAGTAGCCTTCCTTGTACCGCGGTTTGTAGCCGAGGTTCTTCGAGCCGTTGATTCCCTCCTTGCCGCTGTTCCAGAAGCCTTCTTCGGAGTCAATGTGGTAATAACCGAAGTTGTACCCCTGGTCGAAGCGCACGCTGTCGAGAATGTAGAACTCCGCTTCCGGCCCGAAGTAGGCTTTCTCGGCGATGCCCGTGGACTTCAGATACGCTTCGGCTTTCTTCGCCACGTGCCTTGGATCGCGCGAGTACATCTGGCCGGTCACCGGGTCCTTGACGTCGCAGATAATGCTCAGCGTCGGGACCGTGGTGAACGGGTCCTGGAACGTCGCTGCCGGGTCCGGCACCAGCAGCATGTCGCTCTCGTTGATGTCCTGGAAGCCGCGAATGCTCGACCCGTCGAACCCGACGCCTTCGCTGAAGGCGTCCGCGCCGAATTCCCGGGCCGAGATCGAGAAGTGCTGCCAGAGGCCGGGGAGGTCCACGAATTTCAGGTCAATGATCTGGATCCCCTCGTCCTTGATGAATTTTAAGACTTCATTTGGCGTCATTGCGTATCCCCCGCGCCTCGCCGCTTGCTTAATATTCTTGCTCCGGCCGGCTGCGTCTCGCCGCTTGCTAGACCTGTAGCGGCGATGCCTGCCCTGAGTGGAGTCGAAGGGTCCCCATCGCCGCCGCAGCGACAGGCGGCGAGACCGAGCTCGCCGCTACAGAGCATCCGCTCAATGGGCCTCCTTCGAATCGAAGGCGTAAATCAAGCCCAGTTCCACCGCGTTTTGATTGTCAATGGGCGAGCTGCCCTTCAGGAAGCTCGGCAAGTTCGAAACGTCGCGTCGAAACTCGAAACGGGTGATCAGGTGGTGCGCAATCGTACGCTCGAACGTCCCGGTAACCTCATTCAAATGCTGCGCCGTGCCAGTCGTAAATCCCTGCGGGTCGTCATAGTATTCGTAGCGCCCGGCCAGGGCGTACTTGTCGTTGAAAGCGTAGCGGATGTATCCCGCCCCGCCGGTCCAAAAGGCCACGCCGGGAAACGTCGTGCCGCGGTCGCCGCGTCCATAGTCACCGTTCGCCATGAGCGACAATTTCGAAGTCGCATTGTACGTCACGACTGTGTCCCACAATTGGCGGACGTTCGAGGTGTTGTTGCTCTCCTCCGGCCCCACCATGTAGTTCTGGACGACCGCCCATTTTTTCGTCGGGTTCCAGCCGACCTGCAGACCCAGCGTCGCCCCGGTGTTGTTGTTCACCAAGTTGTTCCAGCCATTCACGACGTAGACCGAGAAGTTGTATTTGTCGTTGACCACGTACTTGGTGCGCAGGCCGAAATGATAAAACGGAATCGCGTAGGTGAACAGCAGGCTGCGCGAATAGTTCCAGTTGTCCTTCGACTCGATGACCTCGGCGCCGTGCTGAGTGACGAATTTTCCGAAGTCAAATTGCAGGCCCTTACCCACCGGCGCCATGTAAGAAAGGTAGCCTTCCTTCAGATATTGCGCGAAGCCGAGGCCTCCGGGGTCGGTCGAATTCACCACGTTCATGGCGTTGCCGAATCCGAGCGCGACATGATACCCCAGCCGGCCGTTCGAAGCATCGGGCGGCTTATCGGCAATCAGCTCGATCATATTGAGCGTGAACGCCTGGTACGGCGCATCGAACGCCCGATAGCTTGTGAAGCGGCTTCCTCCATTTCCCGCGAGAACCGTATTGCCGATGCTGGTGATTTGCGGGTGATCGAAGTTGTAGGCGTAGTAGCCGTCCACGAAGCCGCCGAAGGTCGTCGAGCCGAGGAGCGAGGAGAGGGTCGTGGGCGCCGAGGTTGGCGTGGCGCCCGCCGCGGTTTCCTGGCCGCTTCCCTTGGGCAAAGCAGCGGGAGCGGGCGTCCCTGCCGCAGCGGCCGGCGGCGTGCCGGACGTGGAAGGGGCGGCGGTCGCCACCGTGGCCGTTGGAGCGCTCGGCGCCGCACTCGCGGAAGGCGCAGGGGCGCTCAAAGTCGCGGGAGGGCTGGCCTCGCTTTGCTTCGATTTCAATTGCTGAAGCTCGCTCTGCAAGTCGTCAATCTTCTTTTGCAGCGCTTCGATTTCATCGTTGATTTCCGCTGTCTTGGCAGCCTCCGGGCTCGGCGGCGGGCTCTGAGCGCGGCCCCGAACCGGACATAAAAGCAGGACACTCGCCCCTAACAACGACCCCAGTGTCATCTTCAGGGTTTTCATGATTTTCCCTCTCTCTCCTCGAAGCGGCACATCCATGTTCGATTGTTCGGAAATGCCGGCCTCGCAACCAGCGCTTCGACGATATGCGGCGCGTCAGATGGGGTCAAACAAAAAGAATTTGTGGAGGGGATAAAAAAGCGTTGGCCAAATTCCTTTTCTCTCGACGATAAGGAATCCTTGTCGGACAACCGCTCTCGAGTTGGCAAGCGTAGTAAAAGCGAGTTCAAAACTGGCCGGGCGGAAACCAGAACTGGCTTGCCCCCAGGCTTCGATGCCCGCGGAGGTTCCACATTCTTCTCCGTCTTTTCGCACGCGCAGGCTAAACTGGTGGCGATGGCCAACATTCGCGTGCGTTTTGCGCCGTCTCCAACCGGCTATCTGCACGTGGGCGGGGCGCGCACGGCGCTTTACAACTGGCTCTTTGCGCGGCGGCACGGCGGCGTCTTCGTCTTGCGGATTGAAGACACGGACCTCGACCGCTCGAAGCCCGAACTGGTCACAGCCATCCTCGAAGGTCTCGAGTGGTTGGGGCTCCACTGGGACGAAGGACCGATTCATCAATCCGAGCGGCTCGACCGTTACCGCGACCTCGCCGCGCGGCTGGAGCGAAGCGGCCACGCCTATCCCTGTTTTTGCGCGCCCGAAGAACTTCAAGCCAAGCGCGCGCGCGCCGAAGCCGAGCGCCGGGCGTGGAAATACGATGGCACGTGCCGCAACCTCTCCCAGGCGGAGCAAGCTCGCCGGCGCGCGGAAGGCCGCCCCGCGGCGCTGCGCTTTCGCGTCCCCGAATCAGGCGAAACGGCATTTGACGATGAAGTCTTCGGCCGCGTGGTTCTACAAAATTCCCAGATCGAGGACTTTGTCCTGCTGCGCTCGGACGGAAATCCCACTTACCACCTCGGCGTGGTCTCCGACGACCTCGACCTTCGCATCACCCACGTGATCCGCGGCGCCGATCATCTGTCGAACACGCCAAAGCAAGTTCTGATGTACCGTGCGCTCGCGGCCCCGCCGCCGGTGTTCGCCCACCTGCCGCTCATCCTCGGCCCCGACCGCCAGCGGCTCTCGAAGCGCCACGGCGCAACCGCCGTCGGCGCCTACCGCGAGCAAGGCGTGCTGCCCGAGGCGCTGCGGAATTTTCTGGCGCTGCTAGGCTGGACGCCGCCTGCCGGCGCGGACAAGCCTGACGGCAAGGAAGTCCTCACGATCGAAGAAATGATCGCGACTTTCGACTTGCAGGCGGTCTCAAAGTCGAACGCCGTCTTCGATCTCGAAAAGCTCGCGTGGATGAATAGCGTTTACCTGCGCGCGCTGCCTCGCAACCGTTTGCTGGCGCTTGCCGAGGCGGAGCTCGCGTCCGCGGGCCTGTGGCGCGAGGCGTGGGCGGACCCGCCCGCCGCCGGCCCCTCGGCAGGGCAGGCCCAGGCAGGCTCCGAGCGCGAGGCTTTCGCCTCAACCGTCATGCTCCTTCAAAGCCGCGCGCGCACGCTCAAAGATTTCTCGGGTTCCTTTCGAGCCTTCTTTTCCGACCAGTTCGATTATGACGCGGAGGCCGTGAAGAAATTCTGGAAGGAGCCGGCGCTTCCAGGCTTGCTCCGGGAACTCGCGGCGCGGCTCGAGCGCGTGGAGCCGTTCACCGCTCAAAAATGCGAGAAGAAATTGCGCGAATTTGCGGAAGAGAAAAAGCTGAAAGCCGGCGTGCTGATCAACGCCGCGCGCGTGGCCCTGACGGGCCAAGCCGTGGCGCCGAGCCTGTTCGACGTGATGGCCGTCCTCGGCCGCACGCCAACCGTCGCGCGCCTCAGCCGCGCCGCGAACTTCCTTGATAAAACCTGAGCCTTGCCGGCGATGTCCCCGTCGCCGCCTGCTGTAGCGGCGGTCTATGACCGCCGAGAAGACGACAAATCATACGAAACACCCGGCGGTCATAGACCGCCGCTACAGCCAAGAGCCCGCCGAGCGCCATCAACCGAATTATCCGTAGGGGCGTCCCGACAGATCGGGTCGCTCTGGGGAGTGGCCCTGGATCACGGGTCACCGACACTTTGCCAAGCCCTCTGCCCAGGGAAGAAGCTCTCCCCTTAGGCTGACCGGCCTGTCGTCAAACGCGGCCCGCCCGCCGTTTGCGTCGAGATAGATGGCCGCAAGCCGCCCCCCACTTTCATCGTAAAATGCTATTACAAGCCTCACGCCCGGGCTCAACATTGCGGCACGTGCAGCGGTATTGTACAAGACGTCGTGCAGCTTTCCCCTGTCAATCCATGGACCCCTGATGTCAACGACGCAGTCAGCACCGGCCTGCAAAACTGCTCCTCCGTCCACCCTCGCTGGCGTCTTGAGCCAAGGCGGCACATGCAATATTTGTATTCGGCTGACCCGGTCTGCGTCGAGCGAGCCGGAAAGCCGCCACTCACCTTGAGAGAGTGTGAGTGCCGAATGCCGGCAAGCGAGAGGTGCCGCCGCAAACGCACAGGCGAACAATACCAGCAAGCGTTTCCCCATATCGCACCCCCTGCCTGCTGGTCACCGTGGGCACCGTGTACAACGATCCCCGGTGGTTGTACCGCATTCCCTCCCCAAGGTCTGTAAGACGGTGCTCGAATTTCTGGATTATGTATTTGTCCTCCTCGTTATCATAGTCGCCGTCTGTCCCGGCGGGTCCGAAATTCCACCAATGGTCCAGGGACGCATGCACGAGCTCGTGGCCTAACCCGGCGGCTGCAAAACACATTGAAGAACTCGTTCCAAAACGTTTGCTTTTCCGCGCGTTCCCTTTTGACGCCCGTCCATTCCTTTGAAAAGGTGATCGCGCGATGTCGGATTTCGTTCCAAGACAGAGGCACCGGTGGATCATAACAAACGCGCGCCGACCGTTGCACCTTCTCTTAGGTCCGCCGAATTGCGACGCCATCGGATTGGCCACGAAGTGATAGAATCGCGGCCCTCGGCGCCGTGGTCCGCTCGGCGGCAGCGTCCGCGAAGCGAGCCAAAGGGCAGGGGATGCGATATGGCTGAAACCATCCGCGTTGGCATTGTGGGGGCGCGATTCGCCGCGCGCTTTCATTATCAAGGCTACCGGCGCGTTTATGGCGTGCCCGTCGAAGTTGTGGGAGTCACGGCGAAGTCCGAAGAGTCACGCGAGACTTTCGCGCGCGAGCGCGGTATCAAAGCTTTCGATTCGCTCGAAGCGCTTGCGGACGCCGTGGACGTTGTGGACATCTGCGCGCCCGGCTCCGCGCATGAGCCGCTGGCGGTCGCGGCGCTCGAGCGCGGGAAACACGTCATCATCGAAAAGCCTTTCACCGGCTACTACGGGGCGGGCACGGCGGACTTTCGCGGGAACACTTTTCCGAAGGAGAAAATGCTCGCGAAAGCGCTGGCGAGCGTCGAGCGCATCGCCCGAGCCGCCCAGGCCGCGGGGAAACTGGTGGGCTATGCGGAGAATTGGGTGTATGCGCCGGCCGTCCAAAAAGAGCGCGAGATAATTCAAAAGTCTCGCGGGCAAATTTTATGGATCATCGGCGACGAATCGCACAGCGGGTCGCACTCGCCCTATTACGGCATCTGGAAATTTTCGGGCGGCGGATCGCTGGTGGGAAAAGGCTGCCACCCGCTGACCGCCGTGCTCTACTTGAAGCGCGTGGACGGGGAGACGCGGCTCGCGAAGCCCATCCGGCCCGCGGCCGTTTCCGCGCGCACTCACGAAATCACCCGGCTCAAAAATTTCGAAGACCGCGGCTTCCTCCGCACCACCTACGACGATATCGAGGACTACGCCCAGGTCCATATCATCTTTGACGATGGCACCGTGGCCGATGTCTTCTCCTCGGAGCTCGTGCTCGGCGGCGTCCACAACTGGCTGGAAGTCTTCGCGAACAACCACCGCACGCGCTGCAATTTGAATCCGGTCAATGCGCTGGAGACGTATAACCCGCGCGAGGAATTTTTGAAGGACGTTTACGTGACCGAGAAAATCGGCACGAAGCAGGGTTGGTCGAACCCCGCGCCCGACGAAGACTGGCAGCACGGCTACCCGCAGGAATTTCAGGATTTCATGGAAGCGGTTGCCGAAGGGGGCCAGCCGGTTTCAGGGCTGGAATTGGCTCGCGATACCGTCGCGGTGCTCTACAGCGCTTACCTCTCCGCCGAGCGGCGCGGCGCGGAAGTGGAAATCCCGAAGTAGGGCGTGACCTGTCGTCCTGAGCGAAGGACCTCCGTATTTCTTTTAGGGGAGGTATAGTCGGAATCCGGGATGGGTTAACGTTCAGTCAGGGACTGCCGAGGTCCTTCGCTTCGCTCAGGACGACAAATTATGCTGGTCTTATGTCGCGGTCTTAACGTCGGTCGATTCGGACGACCCAGATTTCTCCGCCAGACATTTGCTTCCTCAGCACGGTCGTCTCTCCGCCGCGCTCCATATCGAATTCCCGGTCCTGGATGAGGCCGACACCTTTTACCAGGTCGGTTGCCTCTGGCGCCGGCCAAGGCAAATGCACGGATATCGAGGCATCCACCGGCACGTCGGAGTGATTGAACGCGAACACGATCTGATAATTGTCTGATACGAGCCGCCGCACTTCAACCTTGGAACTGCCTTCCCCGGAGACGCCCACTTCCGGCTTCACGCCGGTATCTTTCGCCAAGGCAACGAGAAATTGGCGGTTCGACAAATCCTGATGCCGTTGGTAAGCCAAGGCGAGGAACGTCCCGACGAGGACCGTGCGTCCCTTGCCATAATTGTGAACGACCACCGCGGGGTTGCCGTCGGAAAAAATCGCGACCGATTTGCCGCCCGCCAGCGGTTGGAGTTCCTCCTCATAGCCTTCGCCATAAATCTTGGTGTGCGGCGCAAATCCGGGAAGGCCCGACGTCGGCCCCACTTCGATTTCCGCGCGGTCCACCGGGCGAATCAGAGATTCGCGCGCGCCGAAAACTTCCGCCAAACCCGAGCCCGGGATCACCTCGGACGCGAAACCGCGCTCGTCGTTCCATGCCAGCCGCGCTTCGGCGACCGCCGTGCCACCGTTCGCGACGTATCGCTTCACGGCCTCCGCCACGTCTTTCGAGAGCATGACGGGATAAGGCAGGAACAGGATTTTGTAGCTGCCCACGCGGTCGTGAATCAAATCGTCGGGATGAACGAAGTCCACCGGGACTTGCGCCTCGAAGAAAGCGCGGTGAATGCCCAGGAGCGAATCGCGCATCGCGTTGCCGAGTTTTGAAAGCGAGGGTTCGGAGCCGCCGACCATCGCCGAGAGGCGGTCGAAGAGCACGGCGGCTTCGGCCGGCGCGGGTTTAGCGCCGATAATTTCCGCCGCGTTCGACCGGATCACCTCCGCAACATGGCCCGCCGCCTTCGAGCGCGCCGTCAGCGTGCCGTCGAGATTCACCATGCCGTAGCCGTTCGATTCAAATCCCGAGCTCATCGGATACCAGGCATAGACGGCGATTTCGCGCGCGCCGTTTGCGACGGCTTGCCACATCCAGAACTCTTCGTCGCGCGCATCCACGGGATCGGCGATGCGCATGCCCGTGGCGCCCTGCCGCGCTTGTAGCTCGCCAATCCAGAATCCCTTACCGTAGGAGCGCCCCGCCGAACGCGTGAAGTCGAGCGCGGCGGCGAGTTGCTGGTAAGACCACGGGTGCGCGGATTCGGAATGTTTGGGATAAAGCGACGTTCCGAACGCATCGGCGACCGCCGCCATCTTCCAGTCGTCGGGCTCGCCGAAACCGTCCGTGGGCGAAGTAAAAAGCGCCGGCACGGCGGCGTGGCTGGTGATGAAATGAGTCTTGTCGGCGCCGCGGACTGCCTCCACGCGCGTTTTCAAGTCGCCCGCCAATTTGTCGTCAATGAAGGCTCGCCAGTCGAGGTAGTCCGTGTAAGAAAGAATCGTCGAGGCGCGGGGCGGGGCGACTTGGTCCCAATTTTCAAAGCGCCGATACCAGGCTCGATTCAAGGTGTCGAGCGATCCGTACTTCGCCTTCAGCCATTCGCGAAAGCGCCGCTGGGAGTTCGGGCAAAAGCAGAATTCGGGATTAGTGAGATAAGGGAATTCGGCCCAATTGATGACGTGCGGCTCGCTCCAGACGTCCCAGCCGTAAAGCGCCGGCCAGCGATTCGCGTCGGCCGAAAGCGCCTGAAGGAATTTGACGATTTCCGCGCGCACGCCCGGGTGGTCAATGCAAAAACCTGGCGCCGCCTGGGACTCAATGACGGCGCCACTGCGGTCCACGAACCGGCCGTCGGGGTAACGGATACCGACCCAATCCGGCGCCGAATCGAGATACACCTGGACGATCACGCGCAGGCCGCGCGCTTCCGCCAGGCGCAAGAGCATGTCGAGGTTTTCAAAGTGAAACTCGCCGGGGCGGGATTCGGCCGTCGCCCAGTCCACCCAGCATTTCACGGTGTTAAAGCCGAGGGACTTGATCGTGTCGAGGTCTTTTCCCCAACGTTCCTCGCTCTTGCCATCCACCGGCTCGAGCATGGGCGCGCGCGCTTTGCCGCCCCCGTACCAAACGGCCACGGGGAAAAAGTTGGCGGGCGCGCGACGCACCGCTTCTTGTCCCCCCGAAGCAGCGACGCCCGCAATCGCGGCCAAGCTAAGCGTTGCGGCTATCCATCTGCCGTACATCGGAGCACCGTCAAGACTCGAGCGCGGGCGATTAGGCCAAGGTCCCGGCAACGCCAACAACCTAAGGCAGCTTTGTCTGTTCCAAACGGAACCCCACGGGGAACTTCCCCACCGTGACCGGCAGCCGGCCCTGGAACGGAATTTCCCCGAAGATGGCGCGCACACACGCCCTCTCGGCGCCGGGATAAAACTCGTAAGCGAGCATGTAGCTCGGAAGCTCGGGGATGTAGTCGAGCAGGTAGGGGCTTCCGAAAAGGGCAAAGACGAAGGGGCCGTTGTGTGCAGCCAGGTCGCGCAAGAGCGCTTCCTGGACGTCGTTCAGCCCGATGGCGCCCTTGTAGGAAGCAATCCGGATGGAACAAGAGACGACGAGCGTCCGGTAGCGCGTGGCGATGCGGCGAATCAAATCGGCTTCGGCGCGCGGGGTGGCGGGCGTCACCGTAACAAAGAGCGTCCGGACGTGGCGCTTCATGAACTCGTCGCGAAACGTCAGGCCGGCATTCGGCGCGTTCTCACTGTCGCCCGCGTCCACAAAATTCACCAGCAGCACGTCGTCGTCATCGCGGATCTTGAGCGGCAGGGACTTCTTATCGTCTTTGACCAGGGTCAGGGCGTGCTCGATGATTTCCTGCGATTTCTGGGCGGCCGCGGGGCTTCCGACGGCCGTGTCAATTTGATTGAAGGGCTCGAGGCGCCGCCCCTCGAGGCCCAGCCAGGCCTTGGCGACCAGGATCCTTCGGACGGATTCGTTCAGGCGCTCCGGGCTGATGTCACCCTTTTCGACGGCGGAAAGGAGGGCGGCGAAGGCTTTGGGGACGTCCAAAGGTTCAAGCGCCACGTCAGCCCCGGCTTTGATGGCCAGAATCACGGCTTGTTCGGCTCCAAAATTCTCCGTGATGGCGTGCATCGGCAAGGCGTCGGTGAATATCAGTCCTTGGAAATCCAGCTCCTTGCGAAGCAGGCCCGTGGTGATGGCCGGCGAGAGCGACGCCGGCAAGCCCAGAGTTTTTTCCAGTTGGGGGAGCTCGATGTGCGCCGTCATGACGGCGCCGACGCCGCCCTGAATGGCGGCCTTGAAGGGCGGCAGCTCGATGGCGTCCAGGCGCGAGCGGTCGAAATTGATAATCGGCAATTCCAAGTGCGAGTCCACGCTCGTGTCGCCGTGGCCCGGAAAATGTTTCGCG
>QHZO01000012.1 GCA_003224695.1 Acidobacteriota bacterium | reverse complement strand
CACCGTCTTGGCGGCGTCCATGGTTACGCTGCATGCGCCGGAGCCGCTGCACGCGCCGGACCAACCCGTAAGTTCCGAATCCGCCGACGGGCTCGCGCTCAGCGTCACGACGGTGCCCTGGTTGTACGACTCCGTGCAATCGCCGCCGCAGGAAATTCCCGCGGGGCTAGACGTCACCTCGCCCGTCCCCGTGCCGTGTAAACTTCTGGACCGTCACCGTGCACGGGTTGGGTTGTCCTGAGCAGGCGCCGGTCCAGCCAGCGAATACGCCGGTGCCGGATGCAGTCGCTGTAAGCGTAACCGTCGTGCCCTTCGGGTACAGCTCGATGCAATCCGCGCCGCAGTCGATTCCCGCGATGTTCGAGACGATCGTACCTGCGCCTCGGACCTGTGCCGACAGGTAGGCATGGTTCGGAAGGTTCTTTCCGGTTTCGTAGTAGGCGCGGTGGTGCGGTCCCTCCATGTAGTGGCCCCACTCGATCGGGCCGTGGTTGGCCGGACCGTTGAGGTCGTAGACCCAGATCTTGTTGAAGTACCCGGGTACTCCGTCCCAATACAAAGCGGTGACTATGATGTCGTTCCTCCCATCGTTGTCGATATCGGCTATCACAGCGCCGGGCTGCCGCCCGTCGTTGAAATTGTTGAGCCGGTCGATGATCTTCGGAAAACCAGCGACCATCATTCCATCGTGCTTGAGCACATGGAGCGCCCCGTGCGCAACAATCACGATCTCGGGCAATCCGTCGCCGTCCACATCGCCCACGACGGGGGAGGTCCAATTGAACAGGCTTGCTCGCGGTAATTGCACCGGCCACCCGGGCAGGGTCGCGCCTAGACCGGTGAGCACCGACACGGACAAAGTCATGGACTCCGAGAGGTTGGGATCCGAAAGGGTGAGAACGATCTCGGGTATCCCGTCTTGGTTCATATCCGCCAGCACTCCAGCGGCGAAGTTGCCGCCGGTGATTGGAATGGTGCGTTTGAGGGTCCCGTCGCCTCGGAAAAGCGCGATCACCGGTGCGCCATTCTGCGACGTGACGGCGACGATCTCCAGCCGTCCGTCCCCATCCACATGTACCATCGTATCGGACCGCAAAGATCACGCCCGAGCCGAACCCTGATGTCGTGATCAACTCGGGGCGGCCGTCGCCATCGAGGTCGGCTGCTGCTGGCGTCTCCAGCATTTGTTGGCCATTGGCCGAAAACATGCTGGTCGGAAATCCGGGCACGACGGAACCGTTGCTGCGATAACCGTGCAACTGGGAATCCTCTTCCTCGACAAAGATCTCGTCCGTTCCATCGCCGTCGATGTCCGCCAACGTCGGAGGCCGCAAGATGAAGTTCACGGACGTCCTCGGCCAGCCCGGAAGCAGGTTCCCCGAACCGTTGTAGGCTTCGATTGCACCTTTTGGAAGACCATGGAATCCCGCTGCAACCTCCAGGCGCTCAGCGGCCCCGGTAAGATGGCCAAGCGCCAGCAGGCCGGTTCCTTCTCCACCGACGTCCGCAGTGACCAGGACCGGCCATCCGGGTACCAGCGTTCCCGTCGACTTCCACGCGAAAGTGGGACCCTCGGCTAATGCGGGAGCGATGATCTCCAGA
>QHZO01000080.1:2556-11419 GCA_003224695.1 Acidobacteriota bacterium | reverse complement strand
TCGCTCGAGACGCTGCCCCCCATCAAGCCCGAAAACGCTTCGACGTAAAGCGACTTGAGGCCGCAGCGGTCGAAGATGCGCTTGTAGGCCTCGACGTGCTTCTGGTAGCTCTTATCAAGCCCCGCCTCGTCCAGGTCGAACGAATACGAGTCCTTCATCAGGAACTGGCGCAACCGCAGCAGGCCGGACTTGGGCCGCGGCTCGTCGCGAAATTTTTCTTGAATCTGATACCAGATTTGAGGGAGTTGTTTATAGGAGCGCAATTCGCCGCGCGCGATGTTGGTCATCTCCTCTTCGTGCGTAAAGCCCAGGCACAGGTCGTGCCCGCCGCGGTCCTGGAGTTTGAACATTACGTCCACAGAGGACCAGCGGCCGCTCTCCTGCCAGAGTTCGGCCGGGTTAAGCGCGGGAAGATAAAACTCCTGGCCGCCTATGCGATTCATTTCTTCACGGATGATCTGCGCGATTTTCAGGAACGACCGCCGGGCAAGAAAGAGATGTGCGTAGAGCCCGGCCGCCACCTGGCGCACGTAGCCCGCGCGCAACAGAAGCTGGTGGCTCGGCACCTCGGCTTCCGCGGGGACCTCGCGTAACGTGGGGATAAAAACCTGGCTCCAGCGCATGGATGCTGTAGCGGCGAGCTGTGCCTCGCCGCGTGAAGATCGGGACCACAACGAATGCCGGCGAGGCACAGCTCGCCGCTACAGCGCGAAACAAAACGGCATTGTTGAGGATTCGCGTGCGAATTGTCAAGAAAAGCGCCGGCCCGAGAGTGTCCGGACCGCCACCTGAAGTCGCTCAGCCCCCGCTCGATCTTACTGGCTGGGAGCGCTCTGAGGAACCATGGGTCGGGCGGAAAACGTCATCCACTTCCCGCCTTTTTTCACCATCACGGAAGTGACCGTGCCCTTCGCGTCCATCGGGCTTCCGTTAGGCCCGTGAGCGTCCGGCACGTCATAATCCGTCGTGAACACCGCAACGTCCGGCTTCACCAAACGGATTGTTCCGGGGGTGAAACTAATATGGGAAGCTTTGAAAACCGTCGAGTGCTCGTCCCCAAATAATTTCTCAACTTCCGCTCGCCCCGTGGCCACACGGCCCTGAGGGTTGATGAGGTCGCCATCTTCGGTCCACATGGAAGCCATGGACTTGGCGTCATCTTTTGCCCACGCCTCGGCAAAGTCCGCGAAAACCTTTCGGATGGCCGCCTCGTCTTTCGACTGCGCCCGGGCCTTGACGACTCCCAAGGGCACGATTAACGCCGTGAGAATGCTCACCAGAACTATGCGTTTCATTTTTCCCTCGCTTTGCAGCTTGAAATAAATCCGAAGAGCCGCGTGAAGCGTACTCTGGATAAAGAGGCCTTGTCAAACGAATGGAGGTCAGGCGCTGCTGACGTCCAAAAGCCGCCAAGCGAGGTAGCGTAGACCCGCGCTTTCCGGGTCTGCGGCTCGTGCATTTTGGCCGAGGAAAGCTGATTCCAGACACACCTTTGAGGTTCAGCGGACCGCCGCGTGCAGTCGTGCGGCCTGCATGGCGAACGTGGGGTTGTCGGGATATTCGGCGTGGAGTTCGTCCATCAGCTTCGCGGCCTTGGGCCGATCGTGCTCGCGAAGATAGATCAGCACCAAAACGATCTTAGCGTAGCTCTTGAGGTAGTGGCCGTGCTGCGTGGTTCTTTCCAGGTCTTCGATTCCGGTGTTGCGGCGGCCGCGGTAGCCAGCCAGGCTCGCCAGCCAGCGCAGGGGCGCGGGCAATGTGCCGAAGACATACTCGGGGATTCCGATAAAAAGGTAGGCGTCGTAAGCCTCGGGGTCCGCGCGCAGGAGCGAGCGCGCCCAACTTTCTCCTTGCGAGCCCAGCCGCAGGGATGACCAGTAATGGTGCTCGACGATGGCGTTGTAGTCGGCTTCCAAACCTTTCACCAGCATCATTGAGTAGAGCGCGGTCTCGTCCTTGGGATCACGCTTGAGGCGCGGTTGGGACAACTGTTCCGTACGGCTCGCCAGGTCGAAAATTCTCTGCCGAACCTGCGGGTCCGGCTCCCCAACCGATTTCGTCACCGACCGCTCATCTTCGCCCTCCTCAAACGCCGATTCGAGAAGATGGAGCCGGTTGAGCTCGCCGAACATCACCGCCGCCGATTGCGAAGCGTAGCCGAATGGGTCTTCGGGGAAGCAGCGCTGGTAGTCGGCGAAAATCCGCTCCGCTGTCGCAAACTGGTGCGAATACATGGAGTGGAAGCCGTCGTCGAGCCGGGTGTCATTCTTGAGCCTTGTGTCGGGAACGCCGGCGGCGAAAGCTGATCCCGCGCTGGCTACGAGACAAGCAAACACCAACCCCTTCCCGAATAGTTGCGCTCGCATGGCTCTTGGGAATACTATGGAAACTGCCGCCCCCTCTATGAAAGGATGCAATCGCTCCGCCCGTCGTTGCATACGGGAACCGTTGAATGTGCCGGGGGGGAATCGGTGATTTAACGGGAACCGAGCGTGGGCGCTTGACGGACGCGGCCACGGCCGAAAAGATTCTCGACACGCGGTTCACGACCGGGTTTCTCGGCGGGCAGCGCGAGCGCCGGGTCGCCAAGATCGCCGCCCTCGATACCAAGCATCTGGCCAAGAAGGCATGAAGGCCAACGCGTCCGCTCGGCAGGGGCACAAGGCCTTGTGCCCTACAAAAACGACTGGAGAAAAAACCATGACCTCAGATCCCTTTCCCCGCAACCGGCGCCTCGAAGAAGTGGACCCCGAGATCGCCCGCGCCATCGAGCGCGAAGTGGAGCGAGAGGCGCGCACGCTGGAGCTGATCGCCTCGGAAAACTTCGTGAGCGAAGCGGTGCTGGAAGCGCTCGGCTCGGTGATGACCAACAAATACGCGGAAGGACTTCCGGGCAAGCGTTATTACGGCGGCTGCGAGTTCGTGGATGTGGCCGAGACGCTGGCCATCGAGCGCGCCAAGAAATTGTTTAACGCCGAACACGTGAACGTCCAGCCGCACTCGGGCGCCCAAGCCAACCAAGCCGTCTATTTGGCCGTGCTCAAGCCCGGCGACACCGTCCTCGGCATGAACCTGGCCCACGGCGGCCATTTGACCCACGGACATCCCCTTAACTTTTCAGGTAAGATGTACAAAATCGTGCCTTATGGAGTGAGGAAAGACAGCGAAACGATAGATTATGACGAGCTCGAGCGGCTGGCGATGGAGCATCGGCCGAAGCTGATCATCGCCGGCGCGAGCGCCTATCCGCGCACTCTCGACTTCGCGCGCTTTGCCGACGTCGCCCGCAAATCCGCGGCGCTGTTGATGGTGGACATGGCCCACATCGCAGGCCTGGTGGCCGCCGAGCTCCACCCGAGCCCCTTCCCGCACGCCGATTTCGTCACCACCACCACGCACAAGACCCTGCGCGGGCCGCGCGGCGGCGCGGCGTTTTCGAAAGCCCAGTACGCCAAAGAACTCGATAAAGCCGTGTTTCCCTGCCTGCAGGGCGGGCCGCTCATGCACGTCATCGCCGCCAAAGCCGTCTGCTTCAAGGAGGCGCTCGGTTCGCCCTTCCGCGATTATCAAAAGCAAATCGTCGCGAACGCCCGCGTGCTCGCCGACACCATCGCCGCGGCGGGCTTTCGCATCGTCTCCGGCGGCACGGACAACCACCTGATGCTCGTGGACGTATTCTCGAAAAAGATCACGGGCAAGCAGGCCGAGCAGGCACTCGACCGCGCCGGGATCACCGTCAATAAGAACGCCATCCCCTTCGACACCAATCCCCCCATGACCGCCAGCGGCATCCGCATCGGCACGCCGGCCGTCACCTCGCGCGGCATGAAAGAACCCGAAATGCGCAAGGTCGGCGGATGGATCGCCGAGGTGCTTCACCACCTGGACGATGAATCCGTCCTGAGACGCGTTCGCGGCGAGGTGGAAACGCTCACCGAAAAGTTCCCGCTTTACGAACACCGCCGCGCGGCAATGGCGGGCAGAACTTCCTGAAGAAGGGGCCATGAGCAGAGTCCATTACTTTCAGCGCTACTCTCAGAGGGAAAATGTCATAACAAATAACACCCTCCTACTTTTCCTGCGGCTCTGCGAATACAACCGTTTTAAGTTTGAGAAATTCATTGAAACGCTTTTTGCCGACCAGGCGGCCGAGCTGCCCATCTGGGGGATGGACTTTAGCCAACAGCTAGGCACAGGTGCGAGCGTTCCGGACGGTTATTTGGCGCAGGATAGCATCAAGATCGTAATTGAGACGAAGCTGGGCCAGTTCGGCCTGGCCCAGCTCGAGAACCACTTGCAGGCATTCAGGGAGGAACAGTACAAGTTCCTGGTGCTGCTTGGCCCCACCTGCGACGCAATCGCCGCTCCGGAGCATGCCGCCCTACGTAAAGAGGCGAAGTCCCGAGCCGTTGAAGTGGTCGTTGCGACATTTGAGCAGATCGTGAGAAGTGCCAACGACTGCCTTTCCCCTTGGGAGGAGGAGATGCGCGCGCTCGTCGAAGACTATGAGTCCTATTGTAGCGGTGAAAATCTGCTTCCCCGTGATAAATTCACTGTTCTTGTGGGCTCCTGTACGCACTCGCTCGCCGAAAATCTGGAGTTCAAATTATATTACGCGCCTTCCGCCACCATCTTTCGGAAAACCCGATACCTTGGAATTTACGCCGCTTGGACCATTCAGGCGATTGGTGTCATCACTAACCAGGTTGCCTGCGATGTAGACCTCGACGCCGGAGTCGTGCAAGTGTTGAAGGCTCGAGGGGAACTCTCTGAGGACGGGAAAAACCGCATCGTCAATGCGTGCAGGAAAGCACGCGAGCGCCAGTGGGGGGACATCGCAAGCGGCCACACCTTCTATCTAAGCGATGACCTCGCGAATACCCATTTACAAACGAAAAGTGTCATCAGAACTTTCCAGTACTTTGACCTCGAAAGAGACCTACACATCGACATGATCCCAGCCACGTCGGCTGAACTGGCAGAGCTACTGCGAGGGCGAACGTGGTCTTAACCACGAGTCCGTAGAAGCCCAGACCTCCGGAGCAAGCCGTGCTCGCAGGCTTTGGGATTTCGGCGGGGCCAGAAAGCTCTCCGAAGATTTGCGAACATGCGTCTTGCTTGCGGCCTGCATTGGCAGCTTAACGTGGGCAAGTGGCAAGTCTTCATGCTCTGCAAGGTGGTATAATTCTGGCAGAGGCTTTCATCATGCCGCAGGAATATGTGGAGGTTCGAGAGGGCGGGTATTACCTGATCGATTCGCGCGTTACCCTCGACTCGATTGTTCAGGGGTTTCTGGAAGGCATGTCGCCGGAGGCAATTGCGGAGGACTTTCCGACCCTGTCACTCGAGCAGGTCTATGGGGCCATTACGTTCTACCTCGCGCACCGGCCCGAGGTTGATGCCTCCCTAGCTGCAACGCAAAGACAGTGGGAGGACGTCCGCAGGAACCAATCCCCCCACTCCGACAGTCTGAGAGAGCGGCTGGCGCGCGCCCGGACCGATCTATCAGCCAAGCGCGCGTGAAGATCAAATATCTCGCCGACGAGAATCTAAGGCAGGCGATCGTCCGAGGCTTGAAGCGGCGGGAGCCTTCGATTGATTTTCTTCGAGCTTCCGTAGCGAATCTCGCCGGAAAAGACGACTTGACCCTTCTGCAATTCGCCGCACGCGAGGGGCGAATTCTGGTCTCCCGTGACATCAGGACTTTACCTCGACACTTCGATGCGTTTATCCGTCACCAAGTAAGCCCGGGTGTCTTCCTAATCCCGCAAAACCTTGCTTTAGCCGGAGTGATCGAGGAGCTGCTTATCGTTTGGACAGCTTCGGAGGCGGTGGAGTGGCAAAATCGCATTTGCTATCTTCCGCTTTGAAAATCCAGCGAGCCACTTCCGGCGGTCGCTTTGACCGTCACGTGCGCAAAAGTGACGAGTCGGCACACCCTCAAACCGCGTCTTCAGGGGGAAGAGTTTTCTTAGTTCAACGCCAACAGTATCGGGCCTCCCAGCTCATCGGTGAAGTTTTTTAAGCAAATGTTTGATGGGGAAGTGCGGTTCATCCTCGCGCGCATCGCAGACCAGGTTCAGCGCTTCGTCCTCGCTCAAAGGCTTTTTCCGGTACGGAGTTCGTGCGCGCTCAAGAACAGCTTCAACGCCAGGGACCTCGGCTATAATGCGCATCTGGGGGAACGGCATCGGAGGTCCCGCGACGGGGCTTACCGGGTTCTTGATCCTCCGCCGGTCAGTGCTGGCCGAACTCGATGAAATCTCATAACCCTGACGTTCCCGCCTTGCAACCGTTAGGCATGTGTGTTAACGATGAAGCCGTTACTCGACCAGCCCGCGTTGAGCCGCCATGTCCGAAGCGGTCCAAAACTTCACCGGCGAAAAAACGATGAAGATTCTCTCGATTGACGGGGGAGGGATCCGGGGCATCATCCCGGCCATGATCCTCGCGGAGATCGAGAAGCGCCTGGGAGAACAGTTACATCGCGTCTTTGATCTCATCGCGGGGACGTCCACGGGCGGCATCATCACCTTGGCCGTCGGTGCGCGCTCCAAGGGTGATGGCCCGTATCGTCCCGGTGAGCTCGCGGACATGTACGTCGAAAATGGGCCGGAGATTTTTCACAAGAACGTTATGACTCCGCTTCGAATGCTGCTTCGGCCCAAGTATTCTGCCGAGCCTCTGGAGAGGGTCCTTGAAGAATTCTTCGCGGAAACTATGTTCTCCACGGCGCTAACGCCGCTTTTGATTTCGAGCTACGACATCGAAGCCGAGCGGCCGTTTTTTTTCAAGAGCCACAAAATCCTTGAGCGGAAAGAAAGCGAATACGATTGGCGGGTTCGCGAAATTGCGCGGGCGACCTCCGCCGCGCCCACCTACTTCCCGCCCGCGCGTCTGGAGAAGGCTGGCCGGGCTTACGCGCTCGTTGATGGAGGAGTTTGCGTCAACAATCCGGCCATGGCGGCTTTCGCGGAGGCTTGCCGCCTCTACCGCCAGGCCAAACACTTCGTACTGGTTTCCGCTGGCACAGGAGACCGAGCGGATCATTACCCCTACCACAAGGCGAGGAAATGGGGCCTTCTCGGCTGGGCGTGCAAAATTGTCCCGGTTTTTATGGACAGCGTTTCGGAAGCGGCGGACTACGAACTCGACTCCATCCCCGCCTGCAAGTTCTACAGGCTTCAACCGCCCAGTTTAGGCCCGGCGTCAAACGACATAGACGACGCCAGCATTTCTAACCTTGATAATTTGCAGAAGGTTGCGCGGAAATACATCGAGTCAGCCGGCGGAAAGTTGGACGAAATTTGTGATGGGCTTAAGACTGGGCGGGGGAGCACCCTGACTGGCACTGGCCTCCAGCGATAGCGCGGACCTCGATTCTCGAGGTTCCCGGCCCTTTTCATGGAGGAGCCGCAGACCGCAACAACGACCGTCTCGGCAACGCTTCTCATTTCGATGCGCTCAGTATCTTGACGTCGAGCGGGGGAATCGAGATCGCGCCCGATTCGGCCTCGCCCGTCAGCGCGTTCCGATAAGTGCCGTCGAGCTTTACGGTCTGAGCGCTCTCGGTGTAGTTAAGCAGAAAAACGATCGGGTTTCCCCCCTTCTCGCGCGTCACCATCTCGACACCCACAGGGAGCTTCGGTCCGATAGCAATTCCAACCTCTTTCGCCAGAGCCTCGGCCTCATGGTCGTAGAAGGCATCCGAAGAAGATTCGGTGCCGACGTAGTACACGGTGCCTCGACCGACTCGATTGCGCGTGACTGCCGCCTTGCCGGCGTAATAGCCCTTGGTGTAAGTGGCAAGCACCTCGGCAGTCGCAGGCTCAAGGATATCGAACCAGACGCGCGCCGGGAAGCGCCCCGCATCGCCCGCTTCTATTTCCTGTTCTTGATTCGTCTGCGGGTCGAATTCATGGATGGCCACACCGGCCAGCTCGGCAAGCGGCCCGGGCAACGTTTTGTCCGTGACGACGTTATGTTCATCTTTCACGCCTGAGCGGTACGTTAGCGCCAAGGTTCCTCCCTGCTCGACGAACTGCTTAAGCCTCGCGACCAGCGCCGGATCCGTCACAAACAGCGAAGGCGCGATGATGGCTTTGTAGGCGGAGAAGTCGGTTTGCGGAAAGACCACGTCCACGTTAAGGCCCAAGCGACGGACGGCGTCGTAATACTGGCGCAGTTCGCGATTGTAGTCGAAATTCACTTTCGAGCCGCCGGGCGCTCCGGCGCCCTCGACGAGCGGCTGAATGTGGAAGGCCCAGCGCGAGTCGGGTGAGACAAGCAACGCGACGTGGGAGGCCACCTTCGAGCCTTGCAAGAGCTCGGTGAGCTTGGGCAGCTCCCCGCCCATCTGCTTGACAATTTGGTAGCGGGCGTTTGGGTAGCTATCTTGATCGAGCACGCCCTGCCAATACTGCTCCGTCCCGTAGCGCGAAGTGCGCCATCGGAAAAAACAAACGGCGTCGGCCCCGTGCGCCACCGCCTGATACGCCCAGAGGCGATAAAGCGCCGCGGGCGCCTGGCGGCCCCAAAAGATTTGCCAGCCAGGCAGGCCGCCCTGTTCTTCCATCACCATAAAGTTTTGATTGTACTTCGAGCCGCGCGTCAAGTCGTGTCCGAGCGCGGGGCCGTAAAAGCTGGTGTAGTCGCTCTCGAACATCGGGTAATTGTCCCAGGCCACGAAGTCGAGCGATTCATTGAGCTTCGAATAATCAATGCCATCGAAGAGGCCCATTTCGTTGTGCGTGATGGCCTTCGACGGCGAAATTCTCCTCAAAATGCCGGCCTGAAGTTTCAAATAGTCGTCCGTCGAGTCGCTGAAAAACCGCTTGTAGTCAAGAGCCAGACTTGGGCTGTG
>QHZO01000080.1:0-2356 GCA_003224695.1 Acidobacteriota bacterium | reverse complement strand
GCCATCGCCGTGACGATCCGGCGGACGTCCGCGCGAAAATTTGGGTTGTTCAGGCAAACGTTCTGCCGCGACCCGAAGCGGTAGCGAACGCCGTGCTCGTCCATGGCGGCGATATCCGGGTATTTCGCATAGAGCCAAGCGGGTGGCGCAGCCGTCGGCGTGCCGAGAACCGCGCGGATGCCGTGCGTGTTCAGGACCTTCAAGGCACGGTCGAGCCTGGCGAAATCAAAATGGCCTTCCTCGGGCTCCATTTTCACCCAGGCAAATTCCGCCAGGCGCACAAAGTTGATTCCCGCAGCCTGCATCATCGCGGCGTCTTTTTCCCAGCGGCTTTCGTCCCAGGCTTCCGGATAGTAGTCCACACCGTATACGAATTTGCCGCCGTTCAGGCGATAAGATCGAAGGGCGCGGCCGGAGGGCTTGTCCTTCCGGATCCCCATGCAGGTGCGGAGAAGGCAGCGCTCGCGAGCAGGACAAAGAACTGGCGAAAACTTTTTTTCACGGCTGGGCTCCTTTCAACTGCTGTAGGGGCGAGCTGCGTCTCGCCGCCCCGAACTTCGGCGAGACGCAGCTCGCCCCTACAGCGCTTGCGCGCGACCGGAGAAGTTGGGAAGGCGACATTATTCGTGTGAGGACGAACCCTGTCAACCCGATTCGGCGATTCGACGACAAGCGATCGGCGGCATCCTTTGGGTAAAAGCCGCCCGCCAGTGGAAGTCCGGCCAGCTTTCCAAATCCAGGCAGAGGGTAGTGTCTCAATTTGAAAATCCTGTAGCGGCGGTCTATGACCGCCGACCTTTCCTTTTAATCATTTCGGCGCTCATAGAGCGCCGCTACAGCAAACTGAGACACTACCAGGCAGAGGCGCGATTTGACCCGAGCTCGGATTTCCTGCTAAATTCTTACCTTCGCTTAAGGTCTCAGGCCTTCATCGGGCAAGGCTCGCAGTTTGAAGGGCGAAATCAAGAGCAGAATAAACCGGGGACACGGCGAAATCGAAGACTTATGGCCAAGCGAACCAAAGGAACGATAGCCGTCCTGACCGGCGGAGGCGACTGCCCGGGGCTGAACTCGGTGATACGCGCTATCGTGCGCCGCGCCTTGATGCTCGGCTACCAGGTGCTTGGCATCAAGAACGGGTGGCTGGGGCTCGTCGAAGGCGCGGTGGAGCCGCTTTCCCTCATGTCGGTCTCCGGCATTTTGCCGCGCGGAGGCACGATTCTCGGGACCTCGCGGACGAATCCGTTAAAGAGCGAAAGCGACATGAAAAAGCTGCGCGCCAACCTCAAGCGGCTTAAGGTTGATTACGTCATTGCGGTGGGCGGTGAAGACACGCTGGGGGTGGCGCGTTCTCTCGCGGTGCAGGGTGTGCACGTCGTGGGGGTGCCCAAGACCATTGACAACGACGTCGAAGGGACGGATCAGACGTTCGGTTTTGACACCGCAGTTTCGATCGTCACCGAGGCCATTGACCGGCTCCATTCCACCGCAGAGTCTCACCAGCGCGTCATGGTTGTGGAAGTTATGGGCCGGCACACGGGCTGGATCGCTACCGTGGGAGGCCTGGCCGGCGGCGCGGATTGCATCCTCATCCCCGAACGGCCGACCACCATCGAAGAGATCTCCCAAGTACTTCAGAAGCGCCACGCGCGCGGCCGCGTCTTCTCCATTGTGGTGGTGGCCGAAGGGTTCAAACTCTCCGGCGACGGCCACTTGGTGACCAAGGATCAGAAGCTCGACCAGTTCGGCCACGTCCACCTGGGCGGCATTGGTGAAGTGATCGGGAGGGAGATTGAAAAGCGAACGGGCTTCGAGACTCGCGTCACGGTCCTCGGGCATATTCAGCGCGGGGGCTCCCCGACGGCCTTCGACCGCGTGCTGGGGACGCGTTACGGAGTCAAAGCCGTGGACCTCATTGAGGAGAAGAAATTCGGCTCCCTGGTCAGCTTGCGCGGCAACCGCATTACTTCCGTCCCTTTGGGTAAGGCGATGCGGCGGCTGAAGTTTGTGGATCCGGAATTGGTCCGCACGGCGGAGATTTTTTACGGATAGGACCGTCGCGGGCGGAATCACTCCTCGGCGCGCAAAGAGACATCCCTCGCCACGCGGGTCGTAAGGCGGTCGAGGTCTTCCTGGAACTCTCGAAGCTCGGAGGGTGGAAGGGAAAAAAGGTACGCCCTGTAAGCGAGCAACGCTTCCTTCGTAATCAGATCAAAGTCGTGATAAAGCAGGTCAAACCGGCGCCACAGTTCAGGCGGCCGCCGATCGGGACCTTCACCGTGCCGGCACGCCCGGCGGAACTCGGAAGTGAGCGCCGCCGTCGCCCGGCGCAGCACGCGCACGCGAAGCTGATACC
>QHZO01000079.1:9524-14471 GCA_003224695.1 Acidobacteriota bacterium | reverse complement strand
TTGTCGGCGAATTCTGTCATTTCGTCGATTGGGCGCGCTCCATCGTCGGCACCCCCATCCAGAGCGTAGCCGCGACGGGCCTGCCGGACGGCATGCAATACAGGTCCGATAATGTGGCGGTCATGCTGAACTTCGCCGACGGGTCAGTGGCGAATCTGCTTTACCTGGCCAATGGCGACCGCAGCATCCCTAAAGAGTTTTTCGAAGTGTTCTGCCAGGGCAGGATCGCGCGTCTCGACGATTTCCGCACGCTCGAACTGGCACGCGACGGCAAAGTTCAGAGGTTCAAAAGCGTGCAGGACAAAGGGCACCGCCGAGAGCTCGAGCTGACCATTGAAGCGATCCGCTCCGGCAAACCGTCGCCCATCCCGTTTGACGAACTGGTCGACGTAACCGAGACCACGTTTCTCGTTCAGCATGCGCTCGCGACTGGGCAGGTGATCGAGAGGACGCACGGCGCCTCGGCCGCGCCGCCCTGCGCATCCCCTGCCGAAACTCCCGACGTGGAAGTGAGAGCTGCCTCCTCCGGGACCCTCGCAGGCGCCTGAGGCACTCCCCGGACATCCGCCTCTCCCCGGGTAGTATCTTCCGAGCTTTGGCCGAGATCGGTGCTCGGTTTTTCGTCACATATGGTCTCCATATCCACCCAGCAACGGACTCGCATTTCGGTCGCCGCGGTTTTTCTTGGGGGCGCGATTGTCGTTTCCGGCTTGGTCCTTACGCCCAAAGCCGGCTTGCTGGTTCTGGGGGGAGGCGCCCTTCTGGGCCTGCTCGCAGTGATTATTCACGTGTGTCAAGGCCGGATCGACGGAGTCATGTTGATGTGGGCCGCCTTTTTTCCCCTCGGTTCCTTGGTCATGTTTCCACGAGAACGCTCGATTGTGACTCTGGAACGTGTGGTCGTCCTGCTTGCATGCGTCGGACTGTCATGGGTCAAGCCGAGCCGGCTCGTCTCAATTCCGGTGTCGCTGCGCCGGGCGGGCCTTGCTTGCTTGGCTTTCATTGCGGTTGCGGGCGCGACGCTCGTAAAATCGCCCGATCGCTTGAGCGCAGGCCGCCTTTTATCGGACAGCTTCCTAATCCCACTCTTGTTCGGCTGGTGTGTCATTGCATGGTTCGAGGTTCGCCGCTGTCTCCGAGCGATCCACACGGCCGTATGCGTCTCCTCGATCATTTGCGCCGCGGTAGCCGCTGCCGAAATCGCCACCGGGAAGGATCTGCTCCCGATCGAAGGATCAAAGCTGTATTTTTCGGCCGGCATTGCCCGACCGAACGGTCCGTTCGCCTCCAACGATCAACTGGCATTGGTCGGGGGCCTCAGCCTTTTCTTCCTCCTCTTTCTTCATGCCGCCCTCGGTCCCAATCTGAGTGCCGGCCGAAGAGTGCTTCACGTCCTTGGGACGGCAGCGGCGATTGGCAACGCGTTAACGCCGATGTTCCGTTCCGTCGCCCTGGCACTGATGCTCGCGCTCGTCATTGATACGGTGTGGGAGAAGAAGACGAGCCGTCGCGCCTGGCGCGGTGCGCTCATCTTAGCTTTTGCCGGGCTGATTTTCAGCGTCAGCGCATTCGCCCCTGCCGTGTTCGAAGACCGCAGCAGCGCCGCAAACGTGTACGGCCGATTGGCAGAGGGCGAGCAAAGCTTGCGGGTGTTTCGAGATCATCCCTTGGTGGGGGTGGGATTTTCCAACTTCAACAGGTTTGTGTCCGATGATCCGCGCTACGAGGCATCGTACGACGGCGTGTCGTCGGTTGATTGGCCGCATAACAACATAGCGACCGCGCTCACGGAGACCGGCACGCTCGGCTTCATCCCATACATGCTGACGCACGTTTTTCTGCTTGTGGCGTTTTGGCGACTGGGCTCGCGGTCCAGTGCGGGTTCCTTAGTGTGGAAATATTCCGTATATATGTTCCTGACATATTGGCTCACCGGGATGACCGAATCTACGGGATTTGAATTATTAAACGCTTGGTATGCGTTCGTCCTCGCCGTCTGCTATAAATTTGCACTTACCGAACCCGATCCATCCTTGCCTACAAAAGCGCAGGTTCCCGTGGATGGCTTAAGCGCTTCCGCTCGGATTTTTTCGCCGGGTTTCTTGAGATGAGCCGACAAGCGAAAATTCATGTGCTCGTGCTGGCGGGCCGGGAACGCGATGCGATCGCCTTCGCCGCGCGGAGGTATCCGGGACGCGAAACCGTCGTTCTGTCGAAGGCCGAGCTTCGCGAGTGCAACTGGACGACTCAGCTTTATAAATTGTGGCAGCTCCGGGGCGAAGCGCTTCTCATATTCACCGATTCGCTCCAATCCCTGCGAGAACCGATGCTCCTCAAATGGTCCGGGCTCGTGCATCGGTGTCGCGAAACCGTCCTGGCCGACTCTTCAGGCGCCTCCGAGGTCAGCAGCAAAGCGCGCCTCATTGGTCTGTTGCCCCGCAGCCTGATGGCCGCGCTGGCCGATCTGATTGTGCTGGTGTGGACCTGGACCGCGCTACACTTATTCCAAATATGGCTCCGGCTTGGGCGCGAACCTGGAGCTCGCGGGGGCACTCTTGATCTCGCCTACCTGCTTCCATCTCAAGCCGGGCTGGACACCCCGGGGGGCGCGTTGACTCACGTGACAGGTTTCTTGTCAGGGCTCGCCCAGGAGGGCGCGCGCGTGGCGGTCTTTTCCGGTCAGCGGCTCGAGACCGGCTGCGCCGTCGACTACATCTCAGGGTCCTCCCGGCTCCATTTGTTTCGCGAAGTGGCAACGCTGTCTTACAACATCCGGTTTGCTTTCGCGGCGAGAAAGCGGCTGGCGAAAAGCCGCGCGCGCTTGCTGTATCAAAGGCACGGAAGATTCATGTTTGCTGGCGCGCTGCTGTCGCGTCTCTTAGGGATCCCGCTGGTGCTCGAATACAACGCCTCGGAAGCTTGGATGGCGAAGCACTGGGACCCGGTAAGATTCTCGATGTGGCTCAGGCTGTGTGAGAGAGTGTCCGTGAAGGCCGCGTCTTTGATTGTGGTGGTTTCGAAACCGTTAAAGCAGGAACTAATCGAAGCGGGAGTGCCGGAATCTCGGATCCTTGTCAATCCGAATGCGGTTGATCCAGAGTGGTTCCATCCCGGCTGCGGTGGCGCCAAGCTGCGACAGGATTTAAAGTTCGAGCCGAGTGACATCGTTGTTGGCTTTGTCGGGACGTTCGGTTATTGGCACGGAGTCGTGGTTCTGGAAGAGGCGATCCGTTCTTTGCTCGACGACGCTCGGCCCCCCCAGGCCCTCTTGAAATTCCTCCTTGTCGGCGAGGGGCTGCTTGCCCCAGGGATGCGAAGTGCGCTCGAGCCGTATGTCCGGCGCGGCTTGGCCACCTTCACAGGCGTGGTCCCCCACCGGTCCGTCCGCGCGTACCTGGACGCCGCCGACATTCTCGTTTCGCCGCATGTGCCGCTGCCCGGTGGGGGCGCATTTTTCGGCTCACCCACCAAACTCTTCGAGTACATGGCGATGGGCAAAGCAATCGTCGCCAGCGCACTGGACCAAATCGCGGAAGTGCTGGAAGACGGCAAGACGGCGCTTCTGGTTAAGCCTGGCGAGGCTAGCGAGCTAGCCGATGCGATCCGGCGTTGTGCGGCTAATCGCAGACTCCGAGCCGAGTTGGGACGAAACGCCCGCGAAGCGGCCTTGGCCCGCAACACTTGGCGCCAAAACGCCCGGCGCGTGCTCGCGTCGCTTGGGGGCAGCCAGCGCGTTCCAGAGGAGTCCCGGCGCACCGCGGCAGCTTCCGGAGGGTCTTTTTCACGCAGCACAAAACTTGTACACCATGAGTCGCGATGAAAACATGGGTATCAAGGGTTCGAGCTCAGCTCTGGCGCCTGACTGCAGGCTCCCAGCTTCGCCGCAACGTGCTCGAAACCTATGCCAACAGGCTGTTGGTGGTGGCCTTGGCATTTGCGACGGCCGTGGTCATCTCTCGAGTGCTGGGTCCGGCCGGCCGAGGGCTATACGCGGTGGCCATGACCGTCGGCGCCGTCGGCGTGCAGTTCGGCAATTTCGGTCTGCATGCCTCCAATACTTACTATGTGGCGAAAGACCGAACGTTGCTGCCGGTGCTCGTCGGCAACATGTTAGCGGCCGTCTTGGCGGCGTGTTTCATTACCGCCCTGGCGGGAATGGGGTTTGCCTTGTGGCCCGCGCTGGCGCCTGTCCACCATTGGCTATTGGTGCTGGCGCTGGCGTCGATCCCAGTCGGCCTCGCCTACCTGCTCAGTCAGGGATTGCTGCTCGGTGTGAACGAGGTGCGGGCCTACAACACGATCGAGTTTGCCGGCAGACTGTTGACGCTGGCGTTGATGTGCGTTGCCGCGCTCATTCACGTCGCCAGCGTAGAATTATACCTCGGCATTTATTTGGGGTCCTTATTGCTCAGTTTCCTTTGGACTCTGCGGCGTCTTCGGCGGGTTTCACCAGAGCGCCCGGCGCTATCTCTTCCCGTCTTCCAGCAGAGCATTGGCATTGGCATCAAGGCTTATCTGATCGCGTTCTTCGGTTTTCTGGTGCTGAGAATTGATCTACTCATGGTCAAGTTTATGCTGGGCGCGACCGAGACAGGCTATTACTCGATAAGCCAGGTCCTCTCCGAGAATACCATGATGTTTCCAGTGGTCGTCGGATTGCTCTTGTTTCCCAAGCTGTCGGCCCTCAGAGCGAAAGAAGAAAAACTGCGATTGGCAACCAAAGCCGTCCTGGCGACAGCCGGGCTGATGTTGCCCGTAGTCGTAGTCGCCACATGGGCCGCGTCTCCCATCGTCTCGATCGCCTTCGGACGAAACTTCCTCCCCGCCGTGCCGCCCTTTGTATGGCTGATGCCCGGGATATATTTCCTGGCCATCGAAACCGTGATGGTTCAACTGCTAAATAGCGAGGGCTTTCCTCCCATCATTGTTGGGGCGTGGATCGCCGCC
>QHZO01000079.1:1225-9462 GCA_003224695.1 Acidobacteriota bacterium | reverse complement strand
CTGCTATTTCCTGATGTTTCTGATCGTTTCTGCCGTGGTGTGGAAGCATCACTACGCCCCGCAATCGGCGCCGACGGGCGCCCCCCATCTGCGGCCGGCGTCGTCCGGAGATGCCCCCTCGACCATTCCACTTGTGGAGGCTGCAACCGGCCGCTGCGTGAAGGAATGACGGCGGGTCGGCCGGAAGCGCCCATTCACTCACGTTAGCGCGGCCAAACTCCAATGCGACTCGTAAGAATCCTGAAACGCGAACCGCCGCTCGTGGTTGCTCGCGAAGCTTTGTGGCGGGCGCGGAGATGGTGGAACAAAAGGCGGATGCTGGGCCGGCTGGAACGACTTGGACGTTTTACTTTCCGAAATGTACCCTACTACCACCCAAACGTGGACGCGGTCAGCGAACAGGGCCGGGAAATACTCCTCGCGTATGCGGACGAAATCCGGGCGGGGCGCTTTCCGTTCCTTGGCTATGGCACCGTGGACCTGGGACGGGAGCCAAGATGGAATGTGGACTTCGTCTCTGGTCTCGACTGGCCCCAGATTCCGTTGGAGAACCGCCAGTGCGTGCGCTTCGACGGCTCTGATGTGAAAGCTCCCTACGAATTGTCGCGCCTGCAATTCTTGCCAGTCCTCGGCAAGGCGCACGTTCTCACCGGCGATGACCCGTATCGCCAAGCGGCAAAGGACCTCCTGTCGCACTGGATACAGTCGAATCCGATTGGAGTTGCGTCCTCACGAGCAACCGTGGCTTGCCAGCGTGACTCCGGCCCTTGCCCAACATCTTTTCTACATTGAAGCGAACCTTGAGTTTTCCTACTTCGTTACCAGCAATCACTACTTGAGTGACATCGTGGGACTATACTGCCTCTCGCTTTTCCTCGACGGCGAAGGGATGGCGGCAAGGCGCCGAGTATACCGTCAGCGAATCGAATTCGAAATGGCGAAGCAGGTGTACCCAGATGGCGGAGATTATGAAGCCTCCACGGGCTACCACGTCTTGGTCATGCAGCTTTTTGCGACCGGGCTGCTGTTGATGCGGACCGAAGCAGCTTCGCCGCCCGCGCCGGCGTTTGTCGAACTACTCGGGATGATGTTCCGGTTTCTAAACACACTCGCCAGTTCTTCCGGCGAGTTGCCGCACGTGGGCGACTGCGACGATGGCCGCACCGAATTGCTCGCTGACGATCTCCGCCAGATGATCCTGTGCCCGCATCGCGGGATGAGTTCACTCAAGGTTTCCAACCTGCTCGGCCTCGGGCAACGACTCTTCGGAGAAGGTGAAGGCGCCGGAGACGATGCCGCCTGGTACGGCCTCACGGAAACGACTCGAGTTCCATATTCCAAACCCAAAGCGAACGCTCCGCCGGGCGGTCCGAGCACCGTTCTGCCCAACTCGGGAATTGGGGTCCTGCGAAATGGCTCTGCGGAGTTGCTCTTTTTCGCCATGCCGAACGGAATTTTCGGAAAAGGCAGTCATACTCACAACGACAAGCTCAGCTTTGTTTTGCGAGTGGACGGCGAGGAAGTTCTCTCGGACTCCGGCACGGGCTGTTACACACGTGACCTGGCTACCCGAAACCGGTTTCGCAGCACCGCCGCGCACAATACTCTGCTCATTGATGGGACGGAACAAAATCGAGTGCCGCCCGGTCCGGGCGGCTGCTTTTACCTCGGCAATGAGGCGGCAGTCAGTTCGATCAAGGAGGGAGGAAAGGCGGGGGGCTGCTTCCTGCGCGCCTCCCATACAGGCTATGGCTCGCTTGGGGTTACGCACACTCGAACCATTCGGACTATGGATGGCGAACCCTCGTTTGTTATCGAAGACGAACTCGCGGGCGAAGGGTTCCACGACATCGAGTTCAACCTTCAGCTTGCGTCGAATCGGAATGCCGACTTGACTCAAGACGAGAGCAGCATTAAGTGCCGCATCTTCGGCAATCCGCAAGTTCAACTTGAGGTCATCGGGCCCACTGGTCTTCAAGGAGCGATGCTGCCATCTCTTCTGAGCACGGCCTACGGCGTCACGATTCCAGCGATGAAGATGCGCCTTTGGGGAAAGGCTGCGATTCCAACTCGCATCGTCACTCGCATCTCATGGACGGATGTGAAAGAGATGCAAAGGGGCCATGCTGCGTCCACGCAGGAAGCCTCGATTCGCCCCGCCGTCCTTGAAGGAGTGCATCCGGTATGAGTTCATTGGCTTCGGCAGTTAGGCCAGAAACAGCGGGAGCAACTTCCACGGCGAAGCCGGGATCTGCCGACTACCCGCTTTCCGGCGAGTCCATCGTGTGTTTCGCGGGAGAGGACTGGTGGTATCACCATCCCCACTCGAAGAACCACATCCTCAAGCGCCTGGCTCGCCATAATCGCGTCCTGTTCGTGAATTCCCTGACCATGGGGTTGCCATCCGTCGGCAGTGCGGATTTCTTCGCCAAGATCTGGCGCAAACTTCGCAGCTATTTGCGTTGGCTGCGAAAGGTTCCAGAAGGTCTGTGGGTGATGACCCCGATCAACCTGCCGCTGTACGGTTCGGCGGCGGCGCGGGCGCTGAATCGCTTTTTACTGATTCTGCAACTTCGATTGGTGATGCTGGTTCTCGGCCTACGCGATCCGATCATCTGGGTGGCCATACCCACCGCTGCTGACATCGTCGGTTCGCTCGGGGGCAAGCTGTTGGTCTATCAAGTCTCGGACAAATACGATTGCAACGAAGACAGCGCCTTGTCGCACGCCGTTATCCGCGACATGGATGCCCGCCTGAAGCAAATGGCCGCGGTAGTCATGTATTCCGGCCGAAAGCTTTTTGAAGAGGCCGAAGTCCCGAACCGGTATTTTCTGGAACAGGCGGTGGACTTCGAGCGCTTCGCCGACTTGCCTCCCGAGACCCCTCCGGATATCGCCGAAATTCCTCGGCCAGTGCTCGGGTATGTAGGCGCCGCCGACTTTTACACCATGGATGTCCCCTTGATCGAGCGCGTGGCGAAACTGCGGCCCGATTGGCACTGGGTCTTCATAGGCGGAAAATCGAACCTTTTCCAACCGTCCGGGCCCAATATCCATTTGCTCGGCCAAAAGCCTTATGCCGACCTTCCCCGCTATTACCGCCACATAGACGTATGCGTGTTGCCTTGGAACCAGAAGAACGCGTTCACCAGCTACGGAAGCGCCATCAAAGTCCGGGAATACCTCGCGACAGGCAAGCCGGTGGTGATTGCACCGCTGTACGAATACCTCCACACTCCGGGCGTGAGAATCTATCGGACGGCTGAGGAATTCGTTGACCTGGTGGAGAAGGCGTTGACCCGCGACACGCCTGCCGAGCGCCGAGTTCGCCAGGACGCTGTCCACGGCTGCACTTGGGACGTTCGCGCCCGGGAAGTCGCCGGGCTTTTTCGACGCTTGCTCGATAGCCAGGACGCCGAGGCTTCGCTGGGCAGCCAAAAATCCAAGACGGGCTTCAATGAGGAGGACTGCTATGTGCGGCATTGCCGGAGTGCTTTCATTCCCTAACAGTTCTTTCCGCGTCACCGAGCCCTATCTCGTTCGCATGCGCGATGCCATGTCCCACCGCGGGCCAGATGGGGCCGGAATGTTTCTGTCGGAAGACCGGCGGATCGGCCTTGGCCATCGCCGCCTGGCGATAATAGATCTCTCGGAGAAAGCCGCGCAGCCAATGGCGAATGAAGACAACTCACTCTGGGTGGTCTTCAATGGCGAAATTTATAATCACGCCGAGATCCGGGAGGAGTTGGAGAGGCTGGGTGGCCATCGGTGGAAGACAGACCATTCTGACACCGAGGTGATTCTTCACTCCTTCGAGCAGTGGGGCATCGAGTGTGTGCATAAATTTCGCGGCATGTTTGCCATTGCCTTGTGGGACGGCAAACAGCGCCAGCTTTGGCTGATTCGCGACCGCATGGGAGTGAAGCCGCTCTACTACAGCCTGCACCACGGGCGCATCACCTTTGCCTCGGAAATCAAAGCGTTGCTGGAAGATGAGGAGCAGGAACGTGCGGTCAACGAAGAGGCGCTTTATTACTATCTGTCGTTCAACGCGGCGCCAGCGCCCCATACGCTGTTTTCAGGCATTCGCAAGGTTCCGCCAAGCACGTGGTTAAGAGTGAACGAGGACGGCGCCGTCCATTCCTCCCGATACTGGGATGTTTGGGACCACACCGAGCCTTTGCTCCGCGCATCCGAGACGGAGATTGCCGAACGCATCCTGGCGGAGCTAAGGACTTGCGTCAAGCTTCGCAAGATCAGTGACGTGCCCGTGGGGGTATTTCTCTCCGGCGGCATCGACTCCAGCACGAACGCCGCGCTGTTTTCGGAAGGCGAGGGCGAGCCAGTCAGGACCTTCTCAATCGGCTACGACCGGCAATACGAAAGCTATCCGAGCGAGCTTCCCTACGCCCGGATGATTGCACAGCAAGTGGGCGCAGACCATCATGAACTGATTCTCGAGGAAAAGGACCTTCTCGACTCCCTCCCTCTGCTCATTCGCCACCAGGATGAGCCGCTGGCCGATCCCGTTTGCATGCCGGTTTATTTTGTTTCGAAACTGGCTCGCGATTCCGGAGTCACGGTCTGCCAGGTGGGCGAAGGTTCCGACGAACTATTCTGCGGTTACCCCTATTGGAACTCTTCTCTGCGCCTGCAGCGGTTGAGTAGCAAGTTCCCGATTCCGGAGGGCCTAAGAAACTTGGGGCTCGCCAGCCTCAATTTGTTGGAGGGAGGTCCCAATGCGTCGTATCGGCGCAAGTGGTCGTGCGAACTGGCAAGGCGAGCGTTATCCAACCGGCCGGTATTCTGGGGCGGGGCGGAAGTGATCAGCGACTCGCAAAAGCGCCACGTGCTGTCCCCGCGCTTGCGCAAGAAATTCGCCGGCGCGAGCTCCTGGGAGGCCCTCCAGCCCATTCGGCGGCGTTTCGAGGAGAAAGCGTGGGACACGTCGCCCATCAATTGGATGTCCTATCTCGATTTGAACTTGAGGTTGCCGGAATTGCTTCTGATGCGCCTCGACAAGATGAGTATGGCCGTAAGCCTGGAAGCGCGCGAACCGTTCCTCGACCACAAGCATTCCCGGAGAAGTGAAAACCCGAGGTGGAGTGCTCAAATATATTCTGAAGAAGGCGGTCCGGGGCGTCCTCCCCGACGTGCTTATTGACCGAAAGAAGCAAGGGTTCGGTGTGCCTGTCTTTGATTGGTATCAGACCCAATTCGGAGAGTACCTTTCGCGAGAGATGAAGAATTTTTGCCAAAGCACGGACATTTTTGAGTTTGAGGGAGTGTTGCCCCATTTGCACAAAAGGGGCTGGGCGCTGTTGAACGTCGCGCTCTGGTGGAGGCAGTACATTGCATCCGAAGGGGCGCCGCGCGGTCTCACCGCAGCCGCATCCGCAGAATCCCAACCCGTCGATTCCCGCAGGATAACGCTGCCGGCTGAAAGGGTGGCATGAACCACAACACCGGCATCTGGAATGCGTGCCATCGCCTGGGGAATTTGGAGAGTGCATGCCTCGCTTACTCGCGCCGATCATTTCATGCGGAAAATTGAAGATTGGCAAGGAAGTTCTTCTGATTGTTCTCTCGTTCAGCTTAGCAAACTTAACCGCGTGTGGGGGCAGCAGTGGAAATGTTGCGAGCCATACGGTCGGGGACACACTTTTTCTGAACCATGACCTTTCCAGTGGCAATCTCTTGCAATGGACCCATCGGGATTACGGTTTAGGCACCGACGTAGGCTCGAACGCTAGCGGCGCTGGATGCCTCTGGTATCACTTGAATGTTGGGGGACGCAGGGCCGCCGGCATGACGGCGACTCCCACGGCACACGCTTCGCCGGCCGCGGGCAGCGACAGCGTCTACCTGTGGGACCCGTCCCAGTTCTGGAATCACGCGCCTTACGAAATTTGGCTGCGTACTTCGGTGATGTTCCCTTCTGCGGCGACGATTGCGATGGCCGGGGCCATGGGTGAAGCCCCCTTCCAGCCGACGGCGGGCGAGTGGAATTGGTTCCTTGAGTTCCACAACGACGGCAACCCGCTGCCGAGTTGTGCGCGGGAATTCGCCAATGTGGCGCTGGACGTAACGACGGATCCCGCCCCGGCCGGCACCCCTGGAACGCAGAATGTGCGCATGGCGGTGCGCATCATGGGCGGCAATGACTGCGCGCCAAACATCGTTTGGGTGAATGGGCCGCCGCTAGCGTGGGACCAATGGTACGACATACTCCTTCACATAAAGTGGGACGCCCAAGCCGGAATATTCGAATGGTATCTGAACAACTTTGATTTGCCCTACTACTCGAACTTGCGCATCCCCACGTTGTACGTGAGACCCGCCGGGTATGCAAGCCCCAGCTATACCTCGCTGACGGCAGCCAACTACCGGTGGCACGCGACCTGGAAATCAACGATCTATCTCGGACCACTTCGGGTAGCCTCCAGCCGGGGGGCGGTGCTAAACGCTTTTTAGGCGAGATGATTCCCGCCTAGGCCGGGAGGCAACCCTGTGCTTATGCTATTTCTGGGCCCTCTTGGAGAAAGTTGCCACGACCAAGTTAAATAACCGAGCCGAAGTCAGGACATAGCTTCAACGCACATGCGCGAGGAGGGGACATCATGGCAGGGGCAGCGCGAAGAATCTGTCTGCTGGGTTGGGTGCTACTATCTCTCGGCCTTCCTAAGCTTCAGGCGGCCGTACGCGATGTTAGGACTTACGGAGCGACAGGCAACGGAATCACGGACGACTCAGCCGCACTATACAACGCCATTGCCGCGTTAGTACCAGGCGACACCTTACTGTTCTCGTGCGGCACGTACCTGACCACCGCCGAATTGGTGGTGAGCGTTTCACACGTGACCATAGATGGCTCCGGCTGTGCCACGATCCATAACGTGGGTTCATCAGGAAGGCTGGGAATCTTTGTCGTAGGCGGCAACGCCACTACCGATCCGTTCTACGGCCCGGCCGTGCCGCTCAGCCAAGCCGCCCACGAACTCGATACCAGCTTCACGACTGTCTCAGACCCGGGAGTCAGCCCGGGCGATTACATCTACATCCATCAAGGGGGACTGGACTACTCGACCGACACGCCGCCAGGCCATCCTACGGGCTGCGATGTGTCTGCGTGTCGTGGAGAGGTTCTCAAGGTTCAGAGCGTTGACGGGAATACGATCACGGTAACGACCGCCCTGCATGATACCTACGACCCCGTGGTGAACGCTGCGGTAGTTCAAAAGATGCTCGATCCGGTCACCGGCGTCACCGTGAAACATATCACGTTCGAAGGGACTCAGGCGCAATGGCTTGGATTCGAGATGAACGGCGTTGTGGATTCCGAGGTTAGGGACGTCACCGCCAGAAACGTGCAAGGGCCTGCCATTCATAGTTCCGGTTCCTTCAACCTGTCGTATCGCCACATCACCGTGACCCAGGCTGGCAGCGAGGCTTGTGGAAACGCGGTAAATCTATTTGTTGGCGGAAACATGAGCGTTCACAAAATGACCATTTCCAATGAGAATCCCGGGACAGGTACGGGGTGCCTGGGCGGCGGCGCCTTCGGATTCGGGCTGTATGCGGTCGCCGACAGTAAGTTCGACCATGTCACGGTGGATGCCAGCGGCGCTTATGGGCGGCCCTTCAAGACCGTCGCCGCGCGCTGGAACACCTTCGATTCCGTAAGGGTCGAGAACGGCGCGGGCGACGGGAACGGAATTAACCTGGAGTACTACTCGTCCCATAACACGTTCAATAGATGTCTCGTGATCAACAACAGCGCTGGGACGGGCACGGGTAACGGCAATGCCGGCATCATCAGTTTCGGCAACTTCAATCAATATAATCGCTTTAAGAACTGTACGGTCGCCGGCAACGGAAACATACAGTTCTATGTTAGCTCGTTCGATGCGCTCGGGTTGGCCGAGGACAGCGACGTAACGATAAAGGGTGGAACTTTCACGGGGATGAACAATGTCGAACCCGTGATCCTGATTGCCGGCTCGCAGGCCGCTGTGAAACGGGCAACTATCACTGGCGAAGGGGTGGTCGGTTTGTCCGTCCAGGCGCCCGACGCCTGCGTGAAACATAACACTCTCGCCGGCACCTTTAGTTCCGGCGGCATTTTGGTCTCGGACCCCACAACCGACATTGGAGAGGGAAATATTCTCAACGGAAACAGCAGCAACCTTGGCGTGGGGGAGTGCGAGGCGCGAGAGTCAATTTCCCCCTTCGGACCC
>QHZO01000079.1:585-1169 GCA_003224695.1 Acidobacteriota bacterium | reverse complement strand
CGCACGAAGATCCAGATTCCCCTTGTAGAGAAGAACCAGAAGTTGCTCTGGTCATAAGGGCCTTCGGCTCCGGCGATGATGCCGACCCGATACCGGTTTCCCAGCTCATGGCCAAAAAGAACCCAACTTTTTCTGGCATGGACTCCCACGGTGAAAACGTCCAGACAGCAGACAGGAGGCGCCAACCTATCGAGCCAAAGCTTGACCGCATCCGCGCTAGCCAAGGTGCGGAGGCCAGTGGGTTCAGCGGGCACGGAAACCCTAATCAGCTTCTTATCGTCAAACCCCAGTTTCACGAGTCCCTCGGCTGCCCGGTCAGTGTAGGTACCAGGATGAGTCGAGGAGCTGCGGCCTTCCTGTACAGGCCCGCCCACAAGCACGAGGTAGCGATAGTGGCCGGAGCTGAAAACCGTGGCTGCTTCCGCCATAGCTGGCGCGGAGATCCACGCTTCCACCACAAGGACACCCTCTCCGACCGGATGCGTCACCGTAAGAAAGTTGTGCGCGAGCTCTGTGCCGCCTATGAGATCCATGCAGACTGCCGCCGTCAGAAACCACCGGGCACTAACGAAGCGAGACCTCTT
>QHZO01000079.1:0-561 GCA_003224695.1 Acidobacteriota bacterium | reverse complement strand
CAGGCTACGAGACTTTAAGATGCCGGAGGGCCCATCCGAGATACCAGGGAATTGATTAAGCTGATGGCAATGCTTGTAAATATAAAGGAGAAAACCATGTCCAACCTTCGATCTGGGTTACTGGAGTCCACGCTCAGAAGTTGCCACCCGGGAATGAGCAGATTCGGATTAAAGACGTGTTGGGTGCTGCTCTTCGTCTGTGCCCTGCGATCTGCCCCCGCGGTGGCCCAGTGTGATGTGTATGTCGCGAACCGCGAGTTGAATAGCGTGTCAGTGTTTGACACGCTTACCGACACGCTGAAGGCCGAGATCCCCGTGGGGAATCAGCCCCTGCGCATCGCCATCACGCCGGACCGCGCCTTCGCCTACGTCACCAATACCGCGCGCATAGGTCTAATTACTTCGAACACCGTAGCCGCGATCGACACGACGACTTATCAAGTGGTGGCCACCATCCCGGTGGGGCAATACCCCGCGGGCGTCGCCATCACTCCGAGCGGCGCATTCGCCTATGTTGCGAACTTAAACTCCAACAATGTCTCGGTGATCCATACCGCCACC
>QHZO01000082.1:11629-14185 GCA_003224695.1 Acidobacteriota bacterium | reverse complement strand
CCGGCTGGACGCCTAGGTCGGAGGCGAACCCTCCCGATGCAACATCCACTACTAAGACGCCCTGAGGGGCTGGTAGGTGTAACTTTGAGGCCAGTTCCTGGGCCTGCACCTTCGTTAAATTGCGCACTGTAACGCCGATGTCGCTCCCTTCGGGGGCCGTTTGGCCCGATTCCGGTATTACATTCAGTGGGGCGCCTGTCATGGCGTGCGCGATCTGATTTCGGTCGCCTATCTCGACCACTTTCTTCGACGTCTTGCCTTCCCGAAGCGTCGTCACTTGAAGTCTCTCACCGATACGCGCGTCGGAAATCCAGCCAACCAGCTCGTCGCCGCTCCGGATGGGTTTCCCGTCAACCTCGGTGATCACGTCGCCACGCTCAAGGCCTGCTCGATCCGCAGGGCTGCCCGGCTCAACGTAGTCAATCACGACGCCATGGTCGGCGTTGAACATCCGTCGCTTAACAGGATTATCATCCTTATCGAATGTTACTCCAATCGCGCCGCGGCGTACCAAGCCGGTCGAAATAATGGCGTTATAAACCTTGCGCGCCGTGTTCGACGGGATGGCGAAGTCCACGCCATCGTAAGTCCCGCGCCGCGTGGCAATCGCCGTATTGATGCCGATTACTTGGCCGCCCAGATTAGCCAACGGCCCGCCGCTATTGCCGGGATTGATGGCCGCGTCGGTCTGGAGGAAGCGCTTGAATTGGTCTTGCGGCCCGCCTCCGATGTCTCGTCCCTTGGCGCTAATGATCCCTGCCGTGACGGTTGAGTAGAGGCCGAACGGGCTGCCAATTGCCAGCACCCAGTCACCCACGCGTGTCGAGTCGGAATCGCCCAGTTGCGCGAAGGGCAACGGCCGCCCAACGTCTATCTTGATAACCGCCAAGTCGGTATCGCGGTCCTTACCGACGATCCGCCCTTCATACCCTTTGGGGTCTTGATCGTCTCCGTAAATCTGCACGCGAATGCGATCCACGGGCTTTTCTTCGTATTCCTGCGTAATGACGTGATAGTTGGTCAGGACATAACCGCTTTTGTCGAGAATGATGCCGGAGCCAAGCGATTGCGTCTGCATGTCGCGAGGGAGGCCCTGGTGCGGTCCATACTGGAAAAGGCGGTCAAAGAAATCGTTGCCCTGGCCTTCGTCGGGGACGTGGGAGCGGCGCCGGCTGAGGTGGATCGTGGATTCGGTGCTGATGTTGACGACGGCGGGTTCGAGGTTATCCGCAACTTTGGCAAAGGAACTCGAAAGCTCGACGGGAGAAGGCGGGGGAAGAAGGGCCGCCTCCGAGCTCCTGCCGAAAACCCGCGCCGCGCCCACGCCGCGTGAGATCAGCGTGCCCACCACGATCCCGACCGCCAGCGTCAGCGCAATCAGTATAGTTGGGAGGTAACGCCGCCCGTTCCAGTCCATCAAATACCCTCGTCATGCCGGGCGCGTTGCTGTTCAAAAGTCTGCGGTTCGCCGCCGGCCAAAACTCCAATCCGTTGATTATACACCCGTCTCGAAGCCTCCGCTTCAGGAAGTTTTCTCAAGGTACAGTCGGTTGTAGCGGCGGCGCCCCCCGCTGTCCGTCAGCCGACGGATGAGGACATCGCCTCTAGAGATGCCTAAAATCACCAGCGCAAGCTTGCGAGCCACAAGGACTTTCATTTTCCTGAGGCTTATAATGCACCTGGCGCCGCGGACCTCGCAAGACTACAGTAGGGGCGATCCGTCAGCCGACGCATCGCCTCTACAGATTGAAGATCCTTCCGGCTTACCCCCAAGGCTTGTGGTTTTCGCTTTACAGCCCGCCGAGTCCCATGTTAAGTTACCTGTGAATTTGGGCGGGGATTCTCGCTAACCGGGACGTGCGCCAGCACGGTTTATCGGGTCGTCTAAAAAAGGAGGCAAGCGCCGAAGCGCCCTTCCCCTCGACGACTGGAAGACCCCTTTGAGAAACCACCGCGAGCCTTGTCGCAATCGCCTCATGTCCCTCACGGGGCTCCGACTCCAAGCGGGTCAACTCAATTCCGATTGGCCGTGGGAACCTGATCGGGAGGAATCCTCTTGTTCAAACTGAAACGAGTCGAGCTGCTGGGGTTTAAGTCTTTCGCCGACCGCACACGTTTGGAGTTCGCCGCCGGCGTGGCGGGCGTGGTCGGCCCAAACGGATGCGGAAAGTCCAATCTTTCCGACGCCATCAGTTGGGTGCTCGGAGAACAAAGCGCCCGCGTGTTGCGCGGCGAGCGCATGGCCGACGTCATCTTCAACGGGACGGGAACGCGTCCACCCACCAGCATGTCGGAAGTCAGCTTGACGCTCGTGGACCCGGAGTACGTCGAAGCGCCGCTCATCGAGGGCGAACTCCCCGCTGAGAAACCGGACGAGGCCGCCGCCGCATCCGCTCCGGAGCCGGCGGGCTCGAATGGCCACGGGGCACAATCTGCCGCGGCCCCGCCCCAACTTCGCCATCGCGCGGGCGAAATCACGGTGACGCGCCGCCTTTTCCGCTCCGGCGAAAGCGAATATTTGATTAACGGCCAAATTAGCCGACTGAGAGACATCCA
>QHZO01000082.1:7323-11596 GCA_003224695.1 Acidobacteriota bacterium | reverse complement strand
CAGATTCTCAGTTCCAAGCCCTCCGACCGGCGCGCCATCATCGAAGAAGCTGCGGGCATCTCCAAGTTCAAAGCGCGGAAACGCCTGGCCGAAGCAAAGCTCGAATCCTCGCGGCAGAATCTCGCGCGCTTCACCGACATTCTGGAAGAAGTGACCAAGCAGGTGAATTCGCTGAAAAGGCAAGCGTCCAAAGCTCGCCGCTACCGGGAGCTCCAGGCGGAGTTGCGCGGGCGGTTGAAAGTGGTGCTCGCCTCCCGTCTGCTGGCCCTGGATTCGGAATGCGCGCGGCTGAAGGGCGAGGAAGAGACGCTCCACGAAGAATGCTCATCCCTTGCTCACCGCTTGGAATTGATGGAACAGGAACAAAAACAAGTGACACTCCGCACCGACGAGCTCGAGCGGCTCACCACCGAAATCCGCGACGGCTTGGTGAAAATAGAGCTCGAAAAACAACGGCTGGAATCCGCGATCGAGCAGGGCCGCCAGCAAATCGCGGGCCTCGAGTCGCGCATCTCGGACGCCCGAACGGAAGCTGAAAAGCTTCAATCCCAAGCTGTGGCGCTCGAACAGGAGGCCGCGGCTCTTGCCGGCCGCAACGCAGAACTTCGGGCCGAAACGGGAGCGAGCCGGGAACTTCTTCGCCGGCTTACCGAGCAGAAGGAAGTACAGGTGAGGGAAACCTCCGAGGGCGAGGGCCGCGTCGAGTCGCTGCGGCAGGAGCTTATCGCCGCGGTCAGCCGTATGGCCGACGGGCGCAACCAACTCGGGCAGGCGGAAGAGGCCGGCTTGGCTTTGGAGCGGCAGTTGGCGCGAACTCAATCGGAAGTCTCTTCCGCAGAGGGCGAGCACGCGAACCTGGCCCGCGGCCTCGATAGTCTGACCGCCGAACACTCGCAAAGTGAGGGAATGCTTCGCGAGCTGTCTCATGCCGTGACGGAAACCGCAGGGCGTCTCACTCGCGTCCGGGAAGACGAAGCTCGGCTCCGGACCGAGCTTGATCGGTCGCGCGAGGAATACTCGCGCGCGGCGGCGCGCAAAGGCGTCCTGCACGAATCGCTCGCGCGCCACACCTACACGGGCGAGAGCGTCCGCCGCCTGCTTTCGGAAGAGATCGCTTCGAACGGCCACGGCTTCAAACCCCTCGGGCTCCTTGCAGATTTTGTGGAAGTCTCGCCCGGCTACGAAGAAGTGGTGGGAGAATTTCTCAAGAACGATCTCGAGTGCGTCGTGGTGGAGCAGCACGAGGCGGCGCGGTCGGGGATTGCGCTGCTGAAGATTGCAGGCGCCGGGCGCTCCACGTTCTTCGTGACGAACGTCCCTTCGAACGGCCACCCACCTTCGTGTCCCGACCCGGCCCTCCGCGACGAGAGCGGCGTGCGGGCTGCCGTGCGCGACCTCGTACACTTTGAAGCGAAGCTGGGCTTGAACGGTGACTTGGTCTTTCCGGCTCTCGAAAACGCGTACGTCGTCGAGGACTCCTCAACCGCCGAGCGGCTGGCGGTGGCGCACCCCGAAGGCCATTTTCTGACGCCCAGCGGCGAGCACTACCATCACCGGCTGGTCAGCGGCGGGCGCGGGCCGAGCACCGGCCCCTTGAGCTTGCGCCGCGAGTACCGGGAGCTTGAGCGCCGCATCGGGGAGCTGGAATCAGCTCTCGGCCGCGCTCAGACGGGGCTCGAAGAAAGCTTGAAATCCGGCGCGGCGCTCGAGCAGGAACTGGCGAAGCTGGGGGAAAAGAAGATCGAAGCCGAAAAACACGGAGTGTTGTCGAGCGAGAAGCTCCGACATTTGAAAGAGGCCTCCGACCGCAGCGCCGAGCGAGCGCGCGTCCTCCGCATCGAGGCCGCGCAACTGAAGCAGGAACAATCGGCGCTCCTGGTTCACACGGGTGAGCTGCGCCGAAGCCTCGAAGGCGCCGTCACGGAGCAGAAGAATTTGGAATTCTCCCTCCAGCACGGCGCCGATGCCCTTAAGGAGGCGCGTGCGCGCCTTGACCTCCATACGCAGGAACTCACCGCTGCCCAGTCTCACGCTGGGGTGCTCGAGGAACGCCTGCGGGCCGCGGAGGCCGACGAGGTGCGCCTGGCCGGCGAGAGCCGGGAGCTGGGCGGCCGCGCCGCTCGTCTTTCGGAACAAACCGCAGCATGGGGCCAGGATCAGGTTCGCTGGGAGAGCGAATGCCGGGCTGCGGCGGCGCGCCAGGCGGGGCTCGACGCGGAACGATTGCAAGCGGAGTCGGAACTGGCGCGGCTCGAGAAGGAATTGTCAGCGGCGCGTACTCGTCGTGATGAAATCGTGCCCACTCTTGAAAGCGAACGCGCGGCGCTGGACCAGGCGCGAGATCGCCGCTCGTCGCTTCGAGAGAACCTGGTTCGCGCCGAGTCCGATCGCGACCATCACCGCGCCCGGGCGCATGAGGAAGCCGGCATGGACGCCGAGCAAATGGTCCGCGAGCTTGGCCCGGACGGAGCGCTCTCGGGCGACGCCCTGGCGGCGGCGGAGCAGGAAGTCAGCCAAATCAAAGAGCGTATCGAAGGCCTGGGCGCCGTGAATATGGCGGCGCTCGAAGACCTTCAGGAGGCCGAAGAGCGGCTGGGGTTTCTCGAGACGCAGCGCCAGGACCTGCTGGCCTCCATTGAGGATACCGCTCAGGCCATCCGAGAAATTGACCACGTCTACCGCCAGCAATTCCTCGAAGCCTTCCAGGCCATCAACCGCAATTTCGCGGAAACGTTCAAAGCGCTATTTGGCGGCGGGGTGGGCGAAATGCGCCTGAGCGATGAAGCGGATCCGGATAGCGGCATTGATATCGCCGCTCAGCCTCCGGGAAAACGCCTTCAAAACGTCCTCCTGCTTTCAGGAGGCGAGAAGGCGCTTGCGGCCCTGGCTCTGCTGATTGCCGTCTTCCGCTTCACGCCCAGCCCCTTCTGCATTTTGGATGAAGTGGACGCGCCGCTCGATGAGTCGAACGTGGATCGGTTCACCGGCATGATTCAGCAAATGAGCCGCCACACTCAGTTCATCCTGATCACGCATTTGCTTTACGGAGTGACCATGGAGGAAGCGGGCGTCTCACGAATCGTCTCGGTGAAGCTCGAGGAACAAGTGCCGCAGCCGGAAGCCGTTCCGGCCTGAAGTTGCGGCACGCTCTAAAGGGAAAAGCCGCGGAGTTATAGAACAACTCCGCGCTACAGAAGCATTTGTTCGAGGCGGGACTTCACGCCAGGCCATTCGGAATCAACGACGCTGAAATAAACTGTGTGCCGGATGCGGCCGGTGGAAGTCATCATGTGGTTGCGAAGTGTGCCTTCTTCTTTCGCGCCGATGCGCAGGATGGCGGCGCGCGAGCGCGCGTTGAGTGAATCCGTCTTGAGCTCGACGCGCATGGCTCCCCAAGTCTCGAAAGCATGGCGAAGCATCAGGTACTTGGCCTCGGTATTCGCCGCCGTGCGCTGCCAAGGCTTGGCGAGCCACGTCCAGCCGATTTCCACCCGCCGGTGGCGGCGGTCAATATTCCCAAAACGCGTGCTCCCGATCGGCCGCCCCGATGAGCGCTCGACGGTGGCGAAGGGCAGCGCCGTGCCCGCTGCCTGCTCGGCGAGCGCCGTTTCAATATAGGCGCGCATTTCTTCGGGCGTCCGAACCGGCTCAGGAATCCAGCGCCACAAGTCTTCGTCCATCCCGACCTCGCACAATCCCGCGTGATGCGCCATCGAAAGCACCTCGAGGCGGACGAAGCGGCCTTCCAGAGTGACAGGATTAATCTCCATCGCGGTCGGAGCGATCTCGCTCATGCGGCAAGCCATTGCCAAAGCGCCCGGTAATAGCGCATCAAGCGGACGGGCTCGGGGCTTGAGGGGATTTCGCAAAACGTGTAGCGGCTGTAGTTGACGCTTCGGAAGAGCTGGAAGAGTTCGCGGTAAGGATAGGGCTGGGCATAGCTTGGAAAGCCGGGCGTGGCTTTTTCGAGCGGCTGTCCGGCCATTCGGCCCGAGGGCGAGGGCGCGCGCCATAATTCGTTGATGTGACAACTACGCAGCCATTTCTTGAGCAGATCAAAGCTCTTCGCGACCGAGCCATCCTCGACGTCGGTGTCATTCGAGTTCCAGCAGATGCCGATCTTCGGGTGGTCGGCCACCTCCATGATGCGGTGAATGTTCGGCGGGTCCTCGCTGCCTTCGCCGTGCACCTCGACCCAAATCTCGACGCCCGCGTCGCGGGCGATGTCGCCGCAACGCTTGAGCGCCTTGCCAATCTGCTCGAGGGTCTTGCC
>QHZO01000082.1:0-7288 GCA_003224695.1 Acidobacteriota bacterium | reverse complement strand
GCCAGCTCGCAAAAAACGCGTGTCTCCTCGATGTTTTTCTCGACTTCTCCAGGGTCGGCCGATTGGTATGAGCAGGTCGAGCCAAGGCTGACCAGGCGCACTCTCGAATCTTCAAACCGCTTGCGGACTTCCGTGCGCCGGTCTTTGGAAATCGCCGGCTCGACGCCGTGCGCATGCGTTGTTCGGAGCTCAACGCCCTCAAAGGCCGTCGCTTCACAATTCTTGATGATGGTCTCGATGTCCCAATCCTTCGCGAGCTCGTAAGTCACCAGGCCCAGCTTAAACGGCGGTGCGGAGCCAGTGGCCGCGCCGGGGACATCCCCAGGGCTAAGTCCTGCCGAGCCCGTCGCCGCAAGCGCCACGGCGCCCTTTTGGAAAAAGCTGCGTCTCCCTATTCTGCCCATGGTTACCGCCTCTCCTTCTGTAATTTCAGTGCGGCGGTATTCTACTCCGAACCCCGGCGTGGAATACATTCCGAAACTGTTTCACGCTAAGGCGCAAGGCTCGCCAAGAATCCTTTTTGCGATGGGGGTCGAATGTGCCCGGGTTCTTTGAGGGATCAGACAGGCCTCTCCGTCAGTTGACAGAAAGGTTGTTGGCTGCTCACGGAGGCACCTTGCAGAGTTGGGAAGTACTCAAGCCCTGGGGCGGTTATGAGGGAATGCGCCGCCGGGCTGTTGCGGCGCTTTTGAGGCGACTAGCGGACGATTTGGCGTGCGACCGGAGCAGCCGAAGCCGTCTTGGCAGGCCTCACGAAATAAGGAACGAAAAGGCCGGATAAAACCAGGAGGACCGCCATTCCCACCAGGACATCCACAATCGTTACACGGGATTTTTTTACGTTACGCATTTTCATCCCTCCTCATTTACCTTCCGGCATTGGATAGAGCAATAGGAATGCCGAACCTAGAGGACACTTGAGACTGAGGATTTAGAATGTAATCCATTGAAATATAAAGAAGTAAGCCGGAAGCGGTAGAGATGTGCAGTCTGTCCCTCGTCAGCGGTAGATGATCAATTGGTCAGAAATTGTCATTTTCGCGGTGACTATCCACGCCTGATTCCAAAGTACCAGGTTCGGAGCAGGCTGCGGGGTCTTGTGCGCTATAATTCTGAATTCAGCACGAAGAGGGACGTTTGGTGGTTCTCGTCATTGACAACTACGATTCATTTACCTATAACCTCGTCCAGTACTTGGGTGAGCTGGGCGCGACACTGGAAGTCCGCCGCAACGATCAAACCACAGCCGAGGAAATCGAGCGGATGGCCCCGGAGCGCATCGTAATTTCGCCCGGCCCGAAGACGCCATCGGAGGCGGGAATTTGCATCGAAGTCATCGAAAAGTTCACGGGGCGATTGCCCATCCTGGGAGTCTGCCTCGGGCACCAAGCCATCGGCCAGGCGTTTGGCGGGAGAGTGATTCGCGCGCCGGAGATCATGCACGGAAAGACCAGCTCGATTTCGCACGACGGCAAGACCGTCTTCGCGGGACTGCCCAATCCTTTTCCGGCCACACGCTATCACTCGCTCATCGTCGAGCGCCAGAGCCTCCCGCCGTGTCTCGAGATTTCCGCCAGCACTTCCGATGGCCTCATCATGGGCCTGCGCCACCGGGAAGCCAAAACCGAGGGCGTGCAATTCCACCCCGAGTCCGTCCTGACGGATGCCGGCAAACTCCTGCTTGGGAATTTCCTGAGACTCTAATGTAGGCGTAGGGGCGACCCGCGTGGTCGCCCCCCTGGGCGGGCACAAGGCCCGCCCCTACAAAGGCTACTTCGCTTCCCCCAATTCCCGGAAGCTGTCGTAATAGTGGATGGCGAGGCCCGCGAAGCTCGGGTAGCGGCCCAGCCACTCGAGCGCGGAGCGGGTCTCCTCGTCGAACACCGATCGCCCGAGCCCGTAAAAAGTCTCTTCAGGGAGCATCTGATGAACAGACTTGAAGCCCGCGACACTCTGGCGCGTTTCGGGGTCGGTCAGATCGAAAGGCTCAAAGCCTCGCCACTCGGCGTCGCTCGAAATAGCGGAGCGGGCCTGACCGAGCATCGCTTGCGCGTGGAATCGAGTGGGATCGGAGGAGGCGCCGAATTCCTTTGCCAGAGCGACAAGAGCTTTTTCGAAGGCGGCTCGCTCCGCGCCTTCCAGGCTGTCGGGCGCGCGAAGGCCCAAGTGGATATTGGTTCCGTCGGAGAAAGTCGCGAGGCGGAAATCGCCAAAATAAAACTGATTGCGAAGCGGGCTTTTTTCAATCCGCGCATGGAACTCGGTGAGCGGGAGGCCGCAGACGAAATAAACCGTGTGGTCCGCCTCATGCGAGGTCTCAAGGCCGACCAGGATTTTCTTGTGCTGGGTCGAGGCGTAATTAAGCGCGGGCATGCTGGCCATCACCAGGCCGCCTGCGCCGTCCGCCTCGTTGCGGTAGTCCATGATGTTCACCGTGTCCACGAGGTCGGTCAGGTGCTCGCCCACCGGCTTCTCCGCGCCCCGAAACGAGACCGTCATCGCCGCGCGTTCGGCGGCGCTGGAAGGATAAAACCAAGCGGGCACATCGCAGCCAAAGCGGAATTCTGGCTCCGCCTTCACCTTCTCCAGGACTTTCGCGACCAACTCCAGGTATTCTGTCAGAATCTCTTTGCGGAATAACGGATCCGCGTACCCGACCAGCAAGTACGGCTCGACATCGAAGTGAAGCCCGTCGAAGCGGCTCTCGACCGGCGCGGCACGGTTGAAGGCAAGGACGGCCTCCACTGCGGCCAGCGCGTTAGTGTGAAAATCGCGCGCCGCCCATTCGGGCGTTCCGGACAGGGCATTCACTTCAAGTCCCGCGGCGTGCGCTCGAGCAAGAAACTTCCGGTACTCGTCCACATGATTCATCGCATAGCTCGGCGCCGAGGTTGTCCCAAGCGCATCGAGTCCTATGGAAAGGTAAACTTCTTGAAATTCCTGGCTCTTGGCAAATTTGAAAAACTGGTCGGCCGCAGGCGCGCCGCCCGCCGGATCGAACAAATCCTTCGTGTTCCACACCCAAACCGCGTGATGCCCGGAAGGAACAACATCGGCCGCAGGAGGCGGGCTTGAAGGCGGCAGTGGAGACTCGGCATTGAACGCCACGTCGTCGAGGTAAAACCGCTCATCGCCGGGCGTCGAGATTTGGATCGTCATCTGGGTGACCCGGTGGAAGTTGAGGCCGCGAAAATCGCTGAGCGGGATAGCCACATCCTGCCAGCCGGTCGAAGCGCCGCTCGCCAGGTACGAGCTGAGCGGCCGTTTCGGAGCCCTTTCTTCGCGCAGGTTCGTATCGGCGAGCGCGATATCAAAATCTTCTCCGCCCCGCTCGCCCTTCACCCAGAAACTCAAGTAACGATAAGGCGTGGCGTCGAATACCTGCGGCGGTTCGAGGGATTTTGGGAAGATTTCCAGCCACACACCCGAGAAGCCTTCCGGCCCGCGGTGCGCGGTAACGCGCAGCGAGTGGCCCGTCGCGGAGTGATGCACCGTCGGGTCAAGATACGTCCTCGCCCAGGAGGGGCTCTTCGAATACGCGTTGTATTCCCCTCCCAGAGAATTCGTCAGGCCGTCGTCGAACGTCCAAATCGTCAGCGTCTTTGCGGATTCTTGGCACCTGGCCGGCACGTGAACTACGAGGGTGACGGCCGCGATCCCCAGGCCCGAGCAGGCCAAGCGTTTGCGGGCGGTCATGGGGCTCCTTCGAACTTGCACTTATCCCCTCACTTGATTCCTGATGAGGTGGAAGCTGTGTGCTTTTTGACCTTTGACGTTTGACCTTTGACTTTCCCTAATGCGCCTTGGGTTAAGTCATTAAGCGCTTTCGAGGCGCAAGAGTTTCCGGGTATTTTTATAAAGAATTTGGCTGCGAATCTTGGCGTCCGGCACAAGCTCCCGCAGGGCGGCGAGCGAGCGCGCAGCAATGCAATAACCTTCGGCCGTTCCTCCGCCTCGCCCGTCGTGGCAGGCGCAGTCGCTTCCCCACACGAGTTTCTGCGAATGGCGCATGAGAAAACCGCGCGCGAACCCCGCATCCCGTGTCAGCGCATTCAGGCCGGAATCGGCCGAGAGGTCACCGTACATATTCGGCCCCGGGGGTAGAGGTCCAGATGATTGAGCTCGGAGCTGATGTTGCCCCACCAAGTCTGCGCGTGGCCGATCAAATTGACTTTCGGGTAGGCTTTGAGTATCCGCGCGAAACGCTCCAGCCCCGTGTTGTAGGTTTCGTACTCGAAATGCATGAGTACTGGCACGCGCAATTCCTCCGCAAGCTTGTAGACGCGATGCATCTCCGGCGAGTCCACGGCGACGTGGAACTTGAGCTCGCCGATGCCGATGGCGCCGCGGTGGATGTTGCCGGTGAGGAGGTCCACGGTTCTCGATTCCGCGGGATCGGAGCAAGCGAAACGCCTGAAGCTTTGGGGATAGCGGGCTTCGAAGGCGGCGCAACTGGCATTATCGCCGACCACCGTGAGCATCCAGCCTTCGCCCGGCAAGAGAACGGTTTGGGTTACGTGATTCGCGGCCTGGTGGGCGAGCAACTGATCGTCCGTGCGCCCTTCGTAGTGCATGTGCTGGTGCATATCCACCAGCGGCTCAGGCGCTTCGGCTCGACCGACCAAAGACCCCGCCGAGATGGCGGTTAGGGTTTTCAAGAATTTCCGGCGAGCGAAATCAACCATAGGGAAATCCCGGTTGGCAAAGCGAGATTCTATCAGATACATTATACTTCGCGCAGCGCGGGATTGAGGCGCTGTAGCGGCGGTCTATGACCGCCGAACGGAATGAAGATCGAGGCGGCGGTGTATGACCGCCGAACGGATTGAAGATCAAGGCGGCGGTCTGTGACCGCCGAACGGATTGAAGATCAAGGCGGCGGTCATAGACCGCCGCTACAGCGGGACGGTGCACGACCGAATCGAGGTAAAGCGCGTGGCTTCGGAGCCTGTTTACGATTGTATCGTCGTTGGTTCGGGGGCGGCAGGAGGCATTGCCGCTTACGTCCTCGCAACCCAGGGGCTGAACGTCCTCTGCCTCGAAGCCGGACGGATGATAGACCCGGCGGTGGATTTCTACACGCACAAATTCGCCTACGAGTGGCCGTATCGCGGCCGAGGCAAGCCGGGCCAGTACGGCAAACTTCCGCAAGGGATGGAATGGAAAATCAAGGAGTGGACAGACCACCTCTACACGATTCCGGAAGAGGACCCATACGCGGTCGCGCCCGGCGCGAAATTTACCTGGACCCGACTGCGGGCTGTGGGGGGCAGGACGCTGCTGTGGGGCCGGGGCGTGGACCGCTTTGGCCCGCTCGACTTCAAAGCCAAAAGCCTTCAGGACGGCTGGGGCGAGGACTGGCCCATCACCTACGAAGACGTCGAGCCCTATTACGACAAAGTCGAGCAGTTCATGGGCGTCGCGGGCTCGCCCGAAAGCGCGTACAACACACCCTCGGGAAAGCACAAGCTTCCGCCTTTCAATCCTCGCTGCGGGGAATTGCTGATCAAGAAAGGCGCGGAGAAGCTCGGAATCCCGGTCCTCCACAAACCGCTCGCGGTGTTAAGCCGTCCCTACGACGGCCGCCCGCCCTGCCATTATTGCGGCGCGTGCAACTTCGGCTGCGACACGCGGTCGCGCTACAGCGCGCTTGAGGTTGCCATACCCAAGCTCGAGCCCTTGAAGAATTTCACGCTGCGTCCGAACGCCGCCGTCCACACCGTGCTGATGGACCCTGTTACCCGCAAAGCGCGCGGCGTAACCTTCATTGACACCGCGACAGGCGTGCAATACGAAGCGAAAGGCAAGGCCGTGGTGCTTGCGGCCTCCATGGTCGAGTCCATCCGCATCTTGTTCAATTCCCGCGACCGCGATTTCCCAAACGGGCTCGCGAACTCCAGTGGCACGCTGGGAAAATACTTGATGGAGCACGTGGCATTCAACGACATCGAGGGCTTCTTCCCGCAGCTTGCCGGCGCGCCCGTGACCAACGACGACGGCCCGGGCGAATCCTGCCTCTACATTCCGCGGTACAACTACAAGGAGAAAGGCTCGAAGAAATACCTTCGCGGATGGCGGTTCGACTTCTATTCGGGATGCGGCATGGGCGCGGGGCCGGGCGCGTCGTTCCCCGGCTTCGGCTCCGCGTACAAGAAGAAAATCAACGAGCTCTATCCCGCCGGCTTGACCATGGGTGGGTATGGCGAAGGGCTCGCCTTCGATTGGAACTATGTCGAGATTGATCCGAATGGATTGACCGACCGCTACGGCATCCCCCAGGTGCGCTTCCACACCAACGCCGAATATGATCATTCCTTCGCCATCCTGGAGGAAATGTACGGCCGGATCGAAGAGATTCTGCGCGCGGCAGGAGCGGAGATTTTTCCCTACAAAAAAGTCGCGCCTTACCCGCTCGGCAGCGTCACGCATGAGGCGGGCGGCGCGCGCATGGGCTCGGACGCCGGCGCTTCGGTGCTCGACAAGTGGAACCGCTGCCATGACGTGAAGAACCTGGTGGTTGCGGATGCCGCCTGTTTCGTCACGCACCCGGAAAAACAGATTACGCTTACCATCATGGCGCTCGCTTGGCGCGCGGCGGAACATCTGGCGGACGAATTCCGGGCCGGTAACGTTTGACCAAACGGAGATTTAACCATTGCCTGACCAGCTGATTGACCGGCGAAAGAGCCTGAAATACTTAGGCCTTGTCGCCTCGACAGCCGCCGGCCGCGAGTTCCTGAAAGGCTGGTTGCCCTCGCTTCGCGCGGCGACCATGCCCCACCATGCCCACGGCGCGCCTCCACAGACTCCCGCGACCGCTGAACCTTACGTCCCGCGCTTTTTCAAACCCGAAGAATATCGCGCCATCGAAATCCTGGCCGAAATCATCATCCCAACCGACGACAAGCCCGGGGCAAAAGAAGCCCAGGTCACCCGGTTCATTGATTTTCTGGTCTTTTCCGCGGCGGAGTTCCGGCCTTCAGTGCAAACAGAATGGACGAAGGGACTGGCCACACTCGACGCCCTGTGCCGGAAAAAATTCTCCCGCTCGTTCCTGGAGCTGAACGACGCGGAACGGGTGGACCTGCTCACGGAAATGAGCCTGCCCGAACGCGACCCAAAAGCCGAGCACGAAGGGTACAATTTCTATCGCTTGCTCAAAGACACGACGGTCGAGGCTTTCTATTCCTCCCGCATCGGCTTGATTGACGTGCTCGGCTATCAGGGGCTGACGTTTCTCGCCGAATTCCCCGGCTGCACCCACCCAGAACACCATTGAGAGATTGAG
>QHZO01000340.1 GCA_003224695.1 Acidobacteriota bacterium | reverse complement strand
AACGATTCAGCAATCATGGGTCAACCTCAAACAGGCAGACAAAAATTAACGCGGAGGGCGCAGAGAAAAAATCAAAGAGAACACAGAGCGGTCGCGGGACCTTCCGCTTTTGTTGTTTCCCGTGTCGGAGCGTTCGTCTGGTTTATGGATAAGCGCCTCCGGGTCCTCGGTGATGCAACTCTCCGTGAACTTTGTGTGAAACCCACTCTCAGAAGTCACGCCGGCTTGGCGCCTTCTTTCATGGCGCGCCAGATTTTTTCCGGCTTCAGGGGCATATCCAGATGGCGGACACCGAAGGGCGCGAGCGCGTCCACCACCGCGTTCACGATGGCCGGAGTCGAAGCGATCGTTCCGGCCTCGCCCACGCCTTTCACGCCCAGCGGATTCACGGGCGTGCGGGTTTCCGTGGAAGAAGTTTCAAACCAGGGAAAATGATGCGCCTTGGGCACGGCGTAATCCATGAAGCTGCCGGTGACGAGCTGGCCGTTCTCATCGTAGACGTGTTCTTCCCACAGCGCCTGCCCGATGCCCTGCGCCAGGCCGCCGTGGACCTGGCCGTCCACCAGCATGGGATTGAGCACGCGGCCGCAATCGTCCACCGCGTAGTAGTTCCGCAGCCGCACCTCGCCCGTCTCCGCGTCCACTTCCACAACCGCCAGGTGCGCGCCGAATGGAAACGTGTAATTGGGCGGCTCGAAGACGGCGTGCTCCGTTAATCCCGGCTCGATGCTAGGCGGGAGTTTCGTGGCGTTATACGCTTCGTTCACCACGTCGCCAAAGCCCAGCGATTTCGATCCGTCCCGCGTTTTAATTTTTCCATCTTCGAAGACCAGTTCGCCGGGCTTCACATCGAGCACATGCCCGGCGATGCGCGCCATTTTCTTCTTCAGCCGCTCCGTGGCGAGATAAATGGCCGAGCCGCCGACCGCGGTTGTCCGGCTGCCAAAGGTTCCGATGCCGAGCGGCACAACTTCAGTGTCGCCGTGATGAACGGTGACATCGTCATAAGGGATGCCGAGGCCTTCGGCGACAATCTGCGCGAAGCTGGTCTGCTCGCCTTGGCCGTGCGGCGAAGTCCCGCTGAGCACCGTCACCTTGGCGGTCCGTTCGACGCGCACCGCTCCGAATTCCCACCCGCCGGCGGGCATGCGGCTGGAAGGCCCCATAGCGCAGATTTCGACGTAGGTCGAAAGCCCCAGGCCCAGGTATTTCCCTTTCTTTCGCAGGCTCTCCTGCTCGCGTCGCAATTTCGCGTAGCCCGCGGCCTTCAGGACTTTTTTCAGCGTCTTCTGGTAATTCGCCGTGTCGTAAGTAACGCCGGTCGGCAGGGCCAGCGGGAATTCCTTGGGCTCGGGGAAGTTTTTCAGCCGCACGTCCACGGGATCCATTTTGAGCTCGCGCGCCACCAGATCCATGACGCGTTCGATGATGTAGGTCGCTTCGGGCCGCCCGGCGCCGCGGTAGGCGTCCGTCGCCATCTTGTTGGTGAAGACGCCCGTCGTCTCCACGAAGACGTTCGGTATTTTGTAAGTGCCCACAATCATCAGCGCGGTCAGCGTAGGAATGGCGGGCGTCAACAACTGGTGGTACGCCCCAAGGTCGGCGATGATGCGGCACTTCAAGCCCACCACCAAACCGTCGGGCTTGACGTAAATCTCGAGAATATTCACCTGGTCGCGTCCGTGGATGGTTGCCTGCAGATTCTCGCGCCGGCCCTCGATCCATTTCACCGGCCGCCCGAGCTTCTTCGATGCGAAGCAGGCCACGGCTTCTTCGCCATAAACGTTGAGCTTGCTGCCGAACGCCCCGCCCACTTCCGGCGCGATGACGCGGCAGCGTGTCTCGTTCGTTCCGGTCATCACGGCCAGGTTCGTCTTCAGCAGGTGCGGGATCTGCGTGGAAGACCAAACGGTCAGAGTGTCTTCTCCGGGCGAGTAGCTCGCAATGACCCCGCGCGTTTCCATGGAAGCCGGCGCCAGGCGCTGGTTGACAAAACGCGCTTTGATCACCTTGAGGCTCGCGTCGGCTTCAAGCGCTTTCCAGCCGCCGGAATCCAACTTAGCGACGAAGGCGATGTTGTCCGGAAATTTCTCATGGACGCGCGGCGATCCCTTCTCAAGCGCTTTTTCCGCGTCCACCACCGGGGCGACGGGCTCATAGTCCACTTCCACTTTGTCCGCGGCATCGCGAGCCAGGTAAAGTTCCGTCGCGATAACGGCGGCAACGGGCTCGCCCACGTAGCGGACTTCTCCCAGAGCCAAGCACGGGTGGTCGGGAACCTTCAACCCCTCCATCGCTACCGCGCATGGGACCAAGCCCAGCTTGCCCTGGATGTCCGACCCCGCGAGCACTTCTCGAACGCCCGGCATGGCGCGCGCCATATCGGTCTTAATGGACTTGACGCGGGCGTGAGCGTGAGGGCTGCGCACAAAAACCATGTGTAGCAGACCGTTCAGTTTGAAATCGTCCACGTAATGTCCGCGGCCTTGAATCAGCGCCGGGTCTTCCTTACATTTGATCCGCTCGCCTAACAGTTTGGTCGGCACGATTCACCTCAGCAAGCAAGTGGCAAGTGGTTAGCGGCAAGTGGCAAGAAACAGCAACCTGGAAGAGCAGTTGCCTTCTGCCTTCTGCCTTCTGCCTTCTGCCTTCTGCCTTCTGGCCCTGGGTTTTCATCCTTCATCCTTTACCCTTTACGCTTTGTTTTTTACGCTGGCCACTAGCCACTTGCCGCTGCTTTTTCGACTGCCTTAACAATGTGCTGATAACCAGTGCACCGGCATAGGTTTCCTTCCAGGCCCTTGCGAATTTCCTCGCGATTGGGGTGGGGATGGCGAGCGAGGAGCTGATGCGCGGCCAAAATCATTCCCGGCGTGCAGAAGCCGCACTGCAAGCCGTGCTCCTCCCAGAAACCTTGCTGGAGGGGATGGAGCTTCCCATCGGAAGCCAAGCCTTCGATTGTGGTCACCTCCGCGCCATCCGCCTGGACAGCAAACATGGTGCAGGATTTGACAGCTTCGCCGCTGAGCAGCACCGTGCATGCCCCGCAAATCGAAGTTTCGCAGCCAACGTGTGCGCCCGTGAGCCCGGCGACCTCGCGCAAATAATGGACCAGCAGGAGCCTGGGCTCGACCTCGTCCTCGCGCCACGCTCCGTTGACTTTTATGCGAACTTTCACGCCCGCCTCCCTCCGTTCCGGTTTCTACGACCTGTGTTCCGTCAAGGCTGACGATGCTTCCAGGCCGCTTCCCAAGGCCAGTACATATACGGCCCTAAAGCGCGGAAGTCAACCATTCGTGCGCCAAATCTGAAAATTTAATTAAGAACAGCAGGGAAGCCAGGGCCCCGCGCAAGGTGGGGCGGAATCCGTCAGTTGACGGACTGTCGCCGCTAAGGGGAGCTAGCGCTGCGCGAAGGTAGGGGCGCAAGGCCTTGCGCCCCTACTCGTTGTTCGCGGGAGGATTCAAGGCTGGGACAACGCTTCTTCAAGCTTTGGGCGGACCGGCGAGGACTTGTTGGCGAAGGACTTCGAGAGCTTCCGGAGCGCGTTTGGTCATCCACTTTTCAAACGTCTCCGCCAGAGTTTCAAGATTCTTCCAGATGAGCGGATTCTTTCGTCGCTCACGAAGTTCGGGAGCCAGGCGTTTGACTTTGGTCCAAACCAGCCAAAACTCCGTGGTATTTTCGAAGAAGAACTCGTCTTTAATCAGACCTTGACTCACGATGGAAGCAGCCATATCCCAATAGCTCAAGACCATGCGGAAAAAGGTGTGTCCCTCGGAGCCGCGTGGAAATCGCAGGTCAAACTCGTCGGCGGAATCGGCGTGGAACTCGCGCATGTACCATTCCCGCGCCTTCCGCAATTTCTCTTCGCGGCGGAGGTCATAGAGGCGCAACAAGAGTTCAGCGTCGTGGTGGTCCGGGTTTTCTCTCAACGGATCCTCCGAGGCTCAGCGGCCGGCGGTCCTGGCCTTTACGACGGCGTTTTCCGGCTTCCATTCATACACCGTGGCGCCGTCCACTTCCTGGCCGATCCCACGGAATCCGGATTTGTCCTCGAGCAGGTTGTAGACGTCCTGGCTGAGCCAAAGGGTGCTGGGCGAGCCGCGTTTTTGCATGTGGCCGGCGACGTCAATCACGCGGTCGGCGACCTTTTCGAGCTTCGAATCTTCGTAGATTGGAACTTCCCCTTCGTTCAGGCCGCACCGGACGCGAATGGGAGTCTTCAACCGGTTGCTTTTTTCATTAAACTTGGGAAGGCTGAGCAGTATTTGCTGGGCCGCGCCCACGGCCAAGTCGCTCTGCAGGAAACAAACCATCACGCCGTCGGGCGTCCAAGCCTGCTTCCACGCTCCGAAGCGCTCGAAGATATCCCGCAGCAGTTCTTCATAGGCTTTGAATGTAGCGAATATGATGTGCTCGGCCTCGCCCATTTTCATTTCGGTCGAGCCAACGATATCCACCGAGAGAAACGTGCAGTGCTTGCGATTGGCGGCTTTCAACTGCTCCTCGATCTCGCGATAGCGCATCAGGAGCTCTTTGCGCTGGGCTTCCGTATCCACCGCCCGCTCGCCCACCTCGCCAGCCGCCAGCCCGGGCTTGACGGGCCCTCCCAAGGCCTTGCTCACTTTCTTTTGGGCGCTGAGAAGCGCGGCTCCAAAGGCCAAACTCAGGCCCCAGAACACGAGGGCGGCTACCACCGGAAAATAAGTGAAGGAAGTCGAGGGCCAGGAGAAGTTCACCCACGATGCCATTTTTCCCAAGAAGGGATCAACGGTCGCGTGCAGGTGGATAATCACCCAATTTCCGTCAACTTTCGAGGAGTGGCGGAACTGAAGACCGAATAGGGCGATGAAGCTGACAGCCGTGAGGGACAGGCTGAGGCCGACGATCCGGCGAATCGCACTTAAGGTGAATACAGCTACGGACCGCATGTTCCCCGCCAAAAAGTTCTGTCTCCCTCGCCGAGCTGCTGGAGCGAAACTGCTCCGCCGTAACCTCTCGGCAAGGCTTGGCAACCGAATTCAGACCGCACGAACCCTGCCTGAGAGATTTCCCCTATGATATCACAGCGTGCAAGAAGTTGACGTGAGTGACGCGATGTTTAGACCGAAGTTAGGCTGAAGGCGCGGCTTCCGAATTATCCGTCAGCCCCTCAACCAAAGCCTTCACCTGCCCTTCGATCAGGTCGCGGACAGAACCGTAGTAAGCCGCGTCCTCACCGTATGGATCGGAAATGTTCCACTCGATTCTCCGGCCCTTGAAGCCCGCCGGCAACGGGCAATCCACCTCACATCCCATCCCGACGACAATATCCATCTCGGCCACAGGGACGTCGGCCAAACCTTTTGACCATTGGCCCTCGAGCGTGATTCCCTTCTCTTTCATGGCGTCGTAAGTCATGGGAACAATTTGGCCCAAGGGCGCCGAGCCGGCGCTCCACGCGCGCACTTGGCCGCGCCCGAGTCGGTTCGCAAAAGCCTCCGCCATTTGGCTTCGACAGGAATTCCCGATACAGACAAAAAGCACCTTCACGGGAGCTTTCGTCGGCTGCGGTTCCATCTCTGACTTCATACCATAAAGTTGCCGGCGATTCACGCTTCGGTCACGTAGGGGCGGGCCTTGTGCCCGCCCTTAATGGGGCACCCACAAGGAGTGCCCTTACGCGCATAGGCGGCCTTACCCAGCCACGTAAGGGCGGGCCTTGTGCCCGCCCTTAATGGGGCACCCATAAGGAGTGCCCCTACGCGCCTAGACGGCCTTACCCAGCCACGTAGGGGCGGGCCTTGTGCCCGCCCCTAGTGGGGCACCCACAAGGAGTGCCCCTACGCGCTTAGGCTGCCTTACCAGCCAGGTACCGGCGGGCCTTGTGCCCGCCCTAGGGCGACCACGAGGGTCGCCCCTACATTTGCGCCCAAGCGTTTCATCGCGGAATCACGGGCAGTATGACATGCGAGGGATGCGCGCGGTCGTGGTAAACGGTGTTCGTGGCCGTCACCGTTCGCCGGTTGCCGTTCAGAGGCTCTCCGGTGTTCGGGTTGACGTCAAAGCGCGGGAAGTTGCTGCTCGATATATCCAGCCTTACTCGGTGCCCCGCTTTGAAAACGTTTGAGGTGGGGTAGAGGCGGATGGTGAATTCATAGACCTCGCCGGGCTTCATGAGCTCCTCGCGTTCGAGCGAATTTCGAAACCGCGCGCGGAGGATGCCGTCTTCGAGGTTCATGGCGATGCCGGCCGGGAAATCCTTGGAGGGGGGATGAACGTCAATGAGCTTCGCCGTGAAGTCCGTGTCCAGGGCTGAAGACGACGCCCAAAGCTTCACATCAATCGGTCCGGTGATTTCCAAATCCTCGGCGAGCGGCGCGGTCTCGAACACCAGCACGTCGTTTCGGGCGGAAAGCGGCAGCGAGTCGCGACAATTCCAAACCGCGGGGCCGCACTTCTGGTCCCAGGCGCCCTGAAGCAGGATGCCATCGCCCGAGGAAATATTCCCGCCTATCGTTGGCACGGGATTATGCGGGTCGAATTCGTAGCTCGTGCGGCTCGCGGCCTCGGAGGGCAATTCGGTTGAAAGTGTCCCGTCGGCGCGGAGGTAATAAGGCGTCCAGCGAGTCCTCGAGAGCGGCCACTCGCGCTCGTCGCGCCAGACGCCGCCGTGCAGGTGCCGGCCATCGGCAATCTTCTGCTCGCTCCCCCCTCCCATCACAAAAATCTTTACCGGGGCTTCGTTCTCAACGCCGTTCTCGGCATCCCTCAGCCAGCGATCGTACCAGCGAAGATGGAATGCGTCGCTGTCAATGGCGGCGTCCGGGCCGAAATCCACCTCGCCCTGCGCATGGTGCATGTGTTGGCCGTGTATCCACGGGCCCAGAATCATCTTGATAGGCCCTTTTTTGGCTTTGGCGAGGGCCATATACGTCATCGTCGTCTGGCGCGCCCAGGAATCGTACCATCCGCCGACGAGATACACGGGCACGTCTTTGTACCGCGCGACTTGGTCCACGACGTCGAACCCGGGCTGCTTCCAATAGGCGTCATTGGCGCCGTGGCCGAGCGCATACACCAACCAATCTTCGTATTCAGGGGCGAGCTCGAGCGGCGTCATGCCTTTGCGAAACGGCAGCGCGAGAAGATACTCGCGGATGTGGCTGCGGGCTTCTTCGAGCACTTGACGCGTGCCCGGATCGCGCGCTGCGCGGCTGCCGTCGGGGGCGCTCATGGCAATAATCCAATTCATGAACCGCAGCTCGAACGCGCCGCCGTTGCGCATGCCGAAATAGCCGGCGTTCGAGACCGCGTCCACGGGAACCTCGGCGGCCAGACCCGGCGGATTACATTCGGCGAGCGCGTGCTCGGTCCCGCCGACGTAGGAAGTGCCGTAGCTTCCAAACCGGCCGTTGCTCCAAGACTGGGCCACGATCCAGGCGGCCGTGTCGCAGCCGTCCGCCATGTCGTCGGTCATCATGTGCCAGACGCCTTCCGAGCCGTAGCGGCCTCGCGTGTCTTGGGCGATGGCGACGTAACCGTGGCTTGCGAAAAATGGCCCGAAAGCGCTCGCCGCCCCGGCTTTGTTGTAAGGCGTGCGCTCGAGGATCGCCGGAAACTTGCCCTCGAGCTTCACGCCGTCTTTCGCGGGGAAATAGAGGTCGCTGGCCAAATGCACCCCATCGCGTATCGGCACCATGACGTCCTTTTGGGCAACAAAAGAACCAGACTCAACACTCGTGGCTGGTTCTGATGCGACCGCCAAGAGACGTGCTGTAGCGGCGAGCTGAGTCTCGCCGCTACCAGTTGTGATCTGCGGCAAGACCCAGCTCGCCGCTACAACCGCAAGGACAACGGCCAAACCGGTTGCTGGCAAAACTTTTCTCATGGCACGCTCCGGCCCATGCTTGGGCTCACTCCTCGCGCGAGCCTCTGGGCGTCCAGCTTCTCAGGGAAAGCTTGGTGATACCGCGCGATGGTGTCCCGCAATTTTTCCGTGTCGTGCCTGTCCGAATAAATTTCGAGCAATTCCCGGTACGGCTGCTCCATTTGGGGGTCGAGCGCAATGGCCTTTTCGAAAAATCCGATGGCCTTGGTTTCCTCGCGCGCCTCTTTCCACGCCAGGCCCGAGTGGAGATAATGCAGCGCGACGTTCGGCTCCTTCTCGATCGCGGCCTCGAACACTTGCGCGGCGTGGGCGCCGTCGTTTGCCACCAGGAACCCCTTGCCGATGCCGGTCAGCACGGCCGGATCGTCCGGGAATTTGTCCCAACAATCCATCAGCAGCTTAAAGCCTTCGTTGACCATCGGAAAAGATTCCAGGCGGTCGCCTACCTTGATTTCGGCAAGCCCCCGGTTGCGCTCGGCGAGCGCGCCCGCCCCGATCGTATCGGGGCCCGCGGGCTCGCGCCAGGCCACGAGCTCCTTCGCCGGCGGGACGCTTCCCGCGGGCCGAGAAGCCGCCGGCGGGCGCCGCGCGATTCGATGGTCCGTAAAAACCGTGTGCGCGCCATCCGAGACGGGCCGGCGCGGCATGTGGCAGCCGATGCAATCGAAATTAGGTTTCGGATGCTTGGCCAGAAGCCCCAGACCGTGGCAAGCCAGGCAGCGCTCGCGAAAATAGGTCTTGGGATTTGCCGGCATGGCGTGTGGATCGTGGCAGGTTCCGCACCAAAGCTTCGCCGGGCTTTCCCGCGCGCATCGGCTGAGCGCCAGTTGCTCCACCTGGCTCACGACGCGCAGCGGGTTCGGCCCGTTCGCGTCGCGCGAAGCCTTGTTGATGTAGACCGTGTAAACTTCTTCGAGCTCCATTCCAGGGCGGAAATCGCTCAGTTGCTTGCCGGGATTGGGAATGCGCTCTTCGCCGGCCAGGTGGCACTGCTCGCAGACGCTGGCGCGCGCGCGCGGCGCGAGACTCGCCGGATTGATGATTGAACCTGGAACGGGATTTTGGAGGTGCGCGTCGGAGGGCCCGTGGCAGCGCTCGCACGTGATGCCCTCGGCCTCAAACGGCGGATCTCGGTAAGTGTTGAAGGTGCCCTCGACCGGCCTCGCCCGGCCGGAATGGCAGAACAAGCAGTCGCGCGTCACGGGACGGTAGAAGTCCGGCGCGCGGTCGTTCTCAAAGCCCGGCGACATGCCCCAGCCGCGGCCCGCAAAGGTGCCGAGCGGCGATTGAAACAGGTGGCCGTTGAGCTCCATCAGATAGGCAAAGGCGTGCGTCCCCGAGCCGAGCGCGTAGGGAATTTTGTATTCACCCGTCGCGGCGCCGCGCTTGATCCGCTGCACCATCCCGGAGCCTGGAGTCTCAATCGTGAATACGGTGCCCGAAACGGCGTGAATGTATTTGCCGGATAAGCCCGGCTTCGGCGGGCCGAGCGACCGCGCCATCTGCGTGACCGCGAAGCCGGCCACTTCCTTCGGGTGGCAGCGAGCGCAGGGGTGCTCCGCATGGGCAGTCCAAGGTGTGAGGAACG
>QHZO01000339.1 GCA_003224695.1 Acidobacteriota bacterium | reverse complement strand
GAAGACAAAGACTTTGAATTCCGGCCGACTGCGGAACCGTCTATTGTCACGACAAGGGGCAAGGCCAAGGGATCGAGTGGCACGGCCCCGGCGGTCATCGTCAACGAGCTCGGCAGCGGGAGGGCTGTTTTTCTGAATCTCGATGTGGCCGAGTATGCCGTTGAACGGCTGAATCCCCGCGCCCACTCGAACCTGCCCGATCTCGTGGCCGGCCTGCTCGGCCTTGCGGACATCCGTCGTCGAGTGCGCGTGATCGGGCCGGATGGCAAGCGTTGTCCCGGCGTCGAAGTGGTTGCCTTTGAAAACGGCGCCTGCGAGCACGTGGCGATTTTCCGCAATCCTCAATTTGACGTGGAGGGTTTGGGAGATTCGCCGAACATCAAGCGGGGTCAGTCCGGCGAAGACGTTGACAACTCGTTTCTGGAAACACCCGCGGAAGTGAGTGTTGAATGGCCGTCCGCAATGCCGACCTACGACGTGCGCGGCCGCGCCGACCTGGGGGCAATTCAAACCTACAAGACCAGACTCGATCCCTGGTGGCCCTTAATCTTTACTCGCTCTCTTGAGCCGCTTCCCAAACTGCGCCTCGATGTTCCGGCAACCGCGAGCGCAGGAAGCTGCCTTAAATTGAAATTGCAAAATGAAGGGTTGCTCCCGGCGGGTACGCTTCGCGTGGTCCGCCTTGAGCTTGACGGGCCCGACGGACACCATCTGGAAATTTATTCTCGGAACTTGCTCTTCAACACCCAGTCGCACGCCGAGAGGTTCCCGCTTGCACACAATGACCGCAAGGGCGCATGGCGCGTGCGCGCTCATGACATCGCGACGGGACAAGTAATGGAAGAAACCTTCCAACTCGGCTAAGGTTTCCCAGGCTCGGGGCAGAAGCTGGGGCTGAGGCGGCAGGCCGCCTCGAATTCGGGTTGAGCCGCCGCGTCGTTTCCGGACTTCGCCAAGGCTAATGCCAAATTGTGGTGGGCCGACGCATTCTCCGGATCCAGGGCGATCACCTTCTTGAATTGTACGATCGCCTCCGGGTACTGGCCCTTCTTTGCCAGGAAATATCCAACTTTGTAAACTGCGACTTCAAAGCTCGGATCAATGCTCGCGCAATCTTGGTATTCCGCGAGAGCCTGTTCCGCTAACCCCTGCCGTTCGTAAATCGAAGCGACATAAAAGTGGACATAGGGCTCGTCCGGCAGCGCCTTCTCGACAGCCCGCAAACTGGAGAGCGACTCTTCAAGCCGGCCCTGCTGGAATTCGCAAATACCTCGATAGAAAAGAGCTTCAAGATTATCCGGACGGATGCGAAGGGCGGAATTTAAAGCGGGCTCAGCGGCGTGGTTGTTCCCTGTCACGAGTTCACACTTGGCCAGCGTCATGTGGCCCAGAAACAATCCCGGTTGTTCTTGCGTCAGGCGAGCCAATAGGGGAATGGCGAGATCGCAATGGCCTTGCGTGGCCATCTGAGTGGTCGTGAAAAGTTTTTTGAACGTCCCCAGCTCGTCTTTGGGGTCGGGTAAAGATCCTCCGGCATTGTCAACGATGGGCGGGATTGACCCGCCCACATAGCCGAGAGAAGCAAGAATCTTGACGTCCGCGGGGGAAACTTTCGGTCTTGGAGGAGGCACCTTGGGTGTAATTCGGGCGATTAAAGTTTCCAGTTGCAACTTGAGTTCAGAAGCGGTGGCCGGCCGGTTCTGGACCAGGTTGTGACTCTCTCGCGGGTCCGCTACCAAATCATAGAGCTCCGGCCTCGGCGCCTCGATGTACTTGAATCGATCGTTTCGAATGGCGCGAAGGGAGCTCCAGCCGAATTCGTTCGGATAAAGCGTTTCGGAATAAGAAAATTTCGCCTGCGTTTCGCTGGACTTCCCGCGCATCAGAGAGAGAAGGCCGCTCCCCTGCATGACCGATAGCGGAGTCCCACCCAGGATTTGAAGAATGGTCGGAGCGATGTCGACGGTTCGAACCGGCGCATGGATTTTGCGATGAGGGATACCCGATCCCGCCGGCGGCTTGATAATGAGCGGCACCAGCAACGTCGTGTCGTAAATGAAATAGCCGTGCGTGTATTCGCCATGCTCGCCGAAGCTCTCACCGTGATCCGAGGCAGCGATAATCAGGCTTGAATCGTAAAGACCGTGTTCCTTGAGGTAGGCAAGGAATTCCCCGACGGCGTCATCCGCGTACGCGATCTCTCCATCGTAGGGGTCGCGGAGCATCGCCCGAAACCGCGGCGGGGGATCGTAAGGCGTATGCGGATCGTAAAGATGAATCCACACGAAGAAAGGTTTGCGCGACCGCGCGGGCCGCTTGGACATCCACTCGAGCGCGTCGCGGATCACATCTCCCGCGGGCCGCTGCAAGTCCTGAAGGTTAAAAGCCAGCGGGTTATCACGTCCCATTTTTCGGTGGAACGGAGCCGAATACGTATCGAAGCCCCGGTTCAAGCCGCGCTGCGGGTTGAGGACGTCCGCTCCCACAAAAGCAGCCGTGAGATATCCCCTGCCTTTGAGCAGTGTGGCCAAGGTAGGAGGAGAGTCTCCGAGTGCGTACCCCAGGTTGTCGCGAACACCGTGCAGCGTGGGATAGATGCCGGTCAGAATCGTGCAGTGCGAAGGGAGGGTTAATGGAACCGCTGTCACCGCCGTCTCGAACAGGACCCCTTCACGAGCCAGAGCATCGAGGTTCGGAGTATGGGCTTGCCGGTAACCGTAGCACCCCACGCGGTCGGCTCGGACGGTGTCAATGGTGATGAGGACGACGTTCGCCGATTTTGCCCGCGCCGGCGCCGCCAAGGCCAAAGCGGCGAGGACCGCGACAAGCTGAGCTCGACGAGTGTTAACGGGCGCACGACCGCGCAGCAAAACGAAACCCCACCAGAGAAATTCGAGAAGAGCCGTCACGGTTGCGGGCTCGCAGGCCTTTCGCCCGCCACATCGCGCAGGCGCTCGCGCAAGTCGGCACGGTCCGGAGCCAGGCGGATGGCTTCCGTGAACTCCTGCCGCGCCCTTTCCACCTCGCCGAGCGGCTTGTAGATTTCACCAAGCATGGCATGGACCTCGGAATTGTCCGGCCGGCTGAGTTCGACCTTCTCGGCGTAATGCAATGACCGCTTGTAGTCCTTTAGTTTGAACCAGTATCGCGCCATCAGGAAATTCCCGACCACGGAGTCGGGATCGAGCTGCTCCAGTTTTTGCAAGTAAGGATAGGCATGCGTCAGGTCTCCGGAATTGAGGTTCATTTCCGCAAGATAGGCATTAGGCTCCCAGCGATTGGCATCCGCCTCGAGCGCTTTCTCAAAAAGCCGCCTCGCTTCTTCAGCGTTCCCGGCGTCCAATGCCCTCTGGGCCTGCGCAATCGGCCTCTCGGCCGCTGATTCACGGTCCTTCCGGTCGCGCTCGGCCGAAGTGGCTTCCTCAAATTTCTCCGTGTATTGGGCGGCTCGAGTTGGTTCGCCCTTCGTCCGGTAAGCGCGGGCCAGCGCGTAATAGATCATCGGGATCTCGTGAGCCGCCGATTCCACGCTCTCGAGTGAGGCAATCGCCGCGTCCACGTCGCCCATCGCCAAGTAGGCGGAAGCGAGCTTCGCTTGATACTCAGGCTTATGCGGGTCCTTCTGGACCGCCTTCTCCAAGGCATTTTTTGCGGGCACTAGCTGGTTTTTTTCGTAAAGGAGTGTGCCCATCTCGAAATACGCCTCCGCGTTCTCCGGAGATTTCTCCACACTCTTCTCAAAACACTTCAGCGCCATGTCCGGCTGGCCTTTGACGACGTACACTTCGCCGCGATAGAGGTCAATGCGAGCGTCGCCGGGGTCCCTCTTAGCCCAAACGTCGAGGACCTTCAGCGCCGGTTCCGTCATCTGCAGCCGATAATAGACGTCGGCCAGCAACCGCAGCCAAGAGGGGTCCAGACGGTTCAAGGTCTCCTCATTTTGAAACACGGCCAGGGCCGTCTCGGCCCCTGCCGCCTGCTTGAGTTGCTCGAGCACGTGCGCTTGAAAAACACGATAAGAAAGATCGTCCGGGGCCAGGTGGACTGCCTCTCCAAGCTCGGAGGCGGCGTCGCGCATGCGCCCCGACTGCGCCAGGGCCATGCCGCAGTAAAAATAGGCGCGCCCGTCTTTGGGCGCAATCTGCTTGGCGTTATTGAAGGCGTTCACCGATTCAAGATAGCGCCCCTCGGTCAGGAGCTTGGTGCCCTCAGCAAGCTGTGTTTCAACCGGCACCGGTTGCGTCTGCGCCTCACCGGGGGGCGGCAACACGGCGGGCAGCAAGATGAATAAAATCATGCCGCGCACCACGCGAGCGAAGACCGGCCGGCGGGCGAGCTCGGACAAATCCAACCTTCGATGAACAGGGTACGCAGCCATCCAAAATTGCTCGACCTCACGAACGCGATGATCGGAAGTTCCAGGCAATCCGGTTTCCTGAGCGTGAAAACGCAAAGCAGCCGCCCTCAATCTTAACGCTCCGAGTGGGGCGGAACAAGGCAGACGGAGGCCGTGCGCGTGCACGACCTCCGTCGAGTTGAGTGGAAACGCTAGAACTGCAGGCGAAGCGAAAGCTGGATCTGCCGCGAGGGGAACGCGGCCGCTTGGGATCTCAAGTCTTGAAGCCCGTTAGAGGTGTTGGGCGGGTTATCCACCGGGTGATTGAAGAAGTTGAAGAAATCACCCGCGAACCGCATATCGAGCCGCTCTCCAATCTTGAAGTGTTTGTAAAGGGAGAAATCATCGTTCCACCCGCCCGGGCCTATAATATTCGCTCGCGGATCGGTATTGTAAATTCCGCTGAACGGAGCATTGTAACATGATCCATCCGACAGCATCACGGCAAGCTGGCCGATGAATGCTCCCGAGCAGTTGGGTCCGGCTTGGCGCACCGCCGGCGCAACCAGCGTGCCGCTGACAGCCTTGGCGTTGGCGTAGTTGTAATTGCCGGCAAACCATTCGCGGTAGAGAGCCGTGCTGCCCTGAATGTTCAGAGTCAGAGTCGGTCGCTTGTTGGCCGGAATTCGTGGGCTTCCAGTCTGGACCAGGCCGGTATTGACGCCCATCCACGTTCCGCTGAACCACGTGCCGATGGTGGCCAACTGCCAGCCTCCGATCACGTTGTCCAGGGCGCCCGAGACATTCCGGCCGAAATGCTTGCCTCGGCCGAAGGGAAGATCGTAGATGCCGTTGTAAGTG
>QHZO01000338.1 GCA_003224695.1 Acidobacteriota bacterium | reverse complement strand
ACTTGACACACCGGCCGGATTTTTGTATATGAAACACGCCAACGCGCGACGGGAATCCAGCAGTGGAACATGTGAAAATAGTTGGCCGGATGCAAAAGTCTGGAGCTTCGGCTACCGTCGCTTAACACAAAGTAGGCGGACTCCTCAGGGGGTGTTCGAAACTGACAAGAAGAGGTTGGTAAGACGGTTGAGTAAATTAGTAAGACCTAGCGCATTTTTTTCTTCCTTCTACTGGCGTCAAGCTTTCTTCTGTAAGTCAGAATGCTGCTACATGCTTCTAGATTTCAGGATGCTGGCTGTCTAAAAGGCAAGCCGAGGAGACTTGAAGAATTGGTGCCTAATGTGTTCGCTGAACATAACTCGTTTGCGGAGGTAGTAGAGGCCAAGCATGCCTGCGGCTAGCTATAGTGGCTGGCTGCCCGTCAGTGCAGTTGTCGAAGTAACTATATGTAGGTAAAGGCTTTCCTGAGAAATTCAGACTAAGCCAGAGGGCGGAGCTATATCTAATTAGCTGATTTTAAAACTCTGGAACAGGCTTTAGATTTGAGTCGCCCGTGTGCTTACTGGGAAGGGATTCGAAACCTTCCTTCCTCTTTACCCCACCGTCCGCCGCTGGAAAAACGGCATCAAGCAGCTTTCACTCCCGTTGTTCCCTTGCTACGTGTTCCTTCGAGGCCCGCTCGACCGTTGGCTGCCAGTCCTGACTACCCCCGGGATTCACACCCTAGTTGGCTTCGGCGGGAAGCCGGCCATAATTTCCTGCTCAGAAATTGAGGCTATCCGCAGAGTGGTCGAAAGTCGTGCCAAAGCTGAACCGCACCCTTTCATCAAGTGCGGTGACCGGGTCAGGATCGAAGCAGGACCGCTCGAGGGGCTTGAGGGCATTTTGCTCCGCAAAAAGAATCAATGGAAGGTTCTTCTGTCGGTGGAATTGCTGGAAAGATCGGTGGTTGTGGAAGTTGATGCATCCATGGTGGAGCGGGTTCGTGCCTCAAAGCCAAGATTCGCCCCAGGCTGGTTGGCAAAAGATATTCTCCCTCAAACTTGAACTTGTTACGGTTTATCTTGGCAATGACACTCTCGGGCCGGTCTAATGACCGGCCAAATCACCGCACCAATTAACTCCTCGCTCTTTATCACGTGAGTTTTCCCTTGAGCTTCCTACGTCGCGGAGAGGCATTTGACCAGGAAAAGGGGTGACGCATGAGACTTCGAATGTCGCGAATCATCGGGACAAGGCCAATACTTGGGCGGTATCCACTGACCACGCTCGTACTAGCGGCCGCCGTGGGGCTCGTCGAGGGCAGTGCCCACGTAACGCTTAAGGCCCAGGACCCTGGTCAGGGCTCAAAAGCAGACTTGGCTGGTTCGGCGTTGAAAGTCCCGCCACCTGCAACTCTTCCCGCAGCCCGGCCTGGCGAGTATGTCATCAGCCCTGAGGACGTATTGGATGTCTATGTCTACGATGTGCCAGAGCTTTCACGCGAGTATACGGTTAATGCCGCTGGGACCATAACCGTTCCCTTGCTGCCGAAACCAGTTGACGCCGCGGGGTTAAGCCCGGACCAATTGGCGCATTCTCTGGAGGAGAGCTTCCGCCAGTCAGGCCGGTTGAGCCGTCCCCAAGTAACCGTTTCAATCAAGCAGTCCCGCAGGAGTGTGGTGGACGTGGGGGGAGCAGTGAAGTCCCCGCAAGCTGTCCCGGTACTGGGACCGACCCCGCTACTCTCGATTCTTTCTCAATGTGGTGGAGCCGCTGACGACGCCGGAAGTACCGTCACGATTACGCGTGGTGGGTTAGCTCTCCATGACCTCGCCCTGGAGGGCGGTACGGCGAGCCCCACGGCCACTGTGGAGTTCAAAAAACTCATGGATGGCAATGATCCAACCTCGAAATTCGAAGTCTGGCCTGGCGACCGCGTCTCGGTGGAGCAGGCCGGCGTCTTCTACGTACTGGGCGAGGTCAATCATCCGGGTGGGTACAACCTCAAAAGCGCACACGAGCAACTCTCCGTCTTGCAGGCCCTGGCGATTGCCGGAGACGTAACTTCAGTGGCTAAGAGAGATGGGGCCAAACTCATACGGAAGGATCCTAAAGCGCCCAACGGACGCAAGGAAGTCGCGCTCAACTTGCCCGACATTCTCACCGGCCGCTCTCCAGACCGTATCCTGCAGGCCGACGACATCCTGTATGTTCCAAGCAGCAAGGGCAGGCGGGCGGTACGCGGATTAGGAGCTGTCGGTTCAGCCATGGCCGGCGCCGCTGGCGCCGCGGTTGTCTACCGTCGCTTGTAGAGTTGACCAGCCGGCGCTATCACAGTGACCCCGCCTCTTTAACTAAGGAGCTAAACCATGAATGGCGATGAATTAGTACATCTGAACTCTGGTCCTATAACCCCGCCGCCCCCTCGCAACGGCTCGCACGCCATTATTGACCTGGACCAGGTCGACGCATTCGGCCAATTGCGCGCGACCTGGGACATTCTGCTCAAACACCAGTGGCTAATTCTCGTCACGGCTTTTGTCCTCACGCTGCTGGTGGCCGTATACTCCTACAAAATGAAGCCCATTTACCGGGCTACCGCCCGGGTGGATGTCGAGGCGGAGGAACCGCTCCTCCAATCCCTCAATGACCTTTTCCGCACCGAGCAAGCCGACGACTCGTTCTTGGCTACGCAGGTCAGCATATTGCAAAGTGATAACCTGGCTTGGGAAACAATTCAGCAATTGGGCCTGGCCACATTCCCAAACTCCGGCCAGACTTCTCCCGCCGATGGCCAGGTGCTAGGTATTCCTCCGGCAAAGAAGAATGCCGCGGTTGCCGCATTTAAGAGCAACCTCAAGGTGGAACGGCCCAAGGACACCCGCATGGCGCTCGTCAGCTTTGAGAGCACCGACCCGCGCCAAGCCGCTGCCGTCGTTAACGCCTTGGTCAAAAACTATGTAGAGCGCAATTTTAAGACGAAATACGATGCCACCCGCCAAGCGACCGGATGGATGGAACAGCGGCTCGATGAGTTGAAGCTGAAAGTCGAGAAGTCCGAGGAGGCCATGGTGGCCTATGAGCGGCAGAATAACATTGCCAACATCGGCGACAAACAGACCGCCGAAGAAGCCCGGTTCGAGGACATGAGCAAGGAGCTGAGCCAGGCGCAAACCGACCGCCTCTCGAAGGAGTCGCTTTACAAAATGGTAGCCTCCAATGATGCGCAGGTCGGCTTTATCCAGTCGAATAGCCTGCTGCCGAGTCTGGAGGCTAAGGAAATAGATCTGAAGGAAAAGTTCTCCGAAGCCGTCGCTCACTTTGGACCCACCTATCCGACGGCCCTCAGCCTCCAGGACCAAATCAAGGACTTGCAGGCGCTCATCGTGCGGGAGCGCAAGCGCGTGGTGGACAACCTTCACAACGATTATCTGGCGTCTGTCGAGCGGGAAAAGTATCTGGCCACTGCGGTCGCTCAACAAAAGGCGCAAGTCGATAGAGTGAATCAGTTGTTGATCCAGCACAACCTGCTGAAGCGGGAGTTTGAATCCAACCAGCAGCTCTACGACAATCTGCTTCAGCATCTGAAGGATGCCAACGTTTCCGCGGGCCTCAGGGCCACCAACATCCGCATTATTGACGAGGCGGCGATTCCCTCCTTCCCGGTGCGGCCCAACCGGCTCCATAACATCGAGTTTGCGCTGGCGGCGGGATTGATTCTGGGCATCGCGTTGGCATTCGCGCGTGAGGCGTTGGACAATTCCATTAAGAATGCTCAGGAAATCGAGAAGCTCACGAATATCCCGACTCTCTCGATCGTTCCCCTGAACCACTCCTCGGTGCTTGGGCGTTCCGGCCTGTTCCACTCCAAGCGGAAAAACGGTGTGAATGGCGATGAGGGTTACGCGGTCGAGCTGGCAGTTCTCAAAAAGCCGGGAGCAGCCATTTCCGAGGCTTTCCGGACACTGCGCACCTCCATTCTCCTTTCCACTGCCGAACGCCCGCCCCAGGTCTTGCTGGTAACCAGTGCCCAGCCGGGCGAAGGGAAGACGGCGACCACTCTGAACCTGGCCGTCACGCTCGCCCAGAAAGGCAGTCGAGTGCTCATGATTGACTCTGACTTGCGCCGCCCGGGACTGGCCAAGGCCCTTAAACTGCAGAATCAAAATGGTCTGGCTGAGATCCTCACCGGAGCTTGCGAGTTC
>QHZO01000081.1:37451-41002 GCA_003224695.1 Acidobacteriota bacterium | reverse complement strand
GCATATTCCCGTGGTCGCTTCGGGCGGGGCGGGCTCGCCCCAGCATTTCGCGGAGGTGTTTCTCGCCGGGCGCGCCGACGCCGCGCTCGCTGCCTCCATCTTTCACTTCGGCGAGCACTCCCTCCGCGCCCTCAAGGAATTTCTGAGTAAACGAGGCATCCCCGTGCGGATCTAAGAAAGCATGAAGGATCAAGGATGAAAGTCAAGAGTCAAAGGTCAAAGGTCAAAAGTCAAAGTTCTGTATTTTCATACTTCAGACTTCACACTTCAGCCTTTATCCTTCAACCCTTATCTTTTGACCTTCGACGGCAATGATTATCCCGTGCATAGACTTGATGGGCCGGAAAGTCGTGCAGCTCGTTCAAGGGCGCGAAGACCAGAAGGCGCTCGAGCTTCCCGACCCTCTCGCCGTCCTTGAAAAGTTTTCGGATTATCCGGAGCTTCAAGTGATTGACCTGGACGCCGCGCTCGGCCGCCCAGGACAGCCGGACATCGTGCGCGAGCTTTGTGCCCGCAAGCCTTGCCGCGTGGGCGGCGGCATCCGAGGCGTCGAGCGCGCAATCGAAGCCCTCGGCGTCGGCGCGCATAGAGTCATCGTGGGGAGCGCGGCATTTACGGCGACGGGCGTCAACGAGGAGTTTCTCGGCGAGCTGGTGCGCGCCGTGCCGCGCGAGAAGATCATGCTTGCCGTGGACTCGCTCGGCGGGCTGGTCGCCGTCCACGGTTGGCGCACCGTCCTGCCCCTCGACGCGCGCAAAGCATTGGCCGAGCTCGAGCCTTACTGCTCGGAGTTCCTTTGCACTTACGTTGACGCGGAAGGAAAACTCCAGGGAACAAACCTCGCATGGTTCCGCGAGCTGCGCGCGGCGACTCGGCTGCCCATCACCGCCGCCGGCGGCATCACGACCGACGATGAGATCCGCGGCCTCGACGCGCTGGGCATCCACGCCGCGCTCGGCATGGCTATCTACCGGAAAGTTTTTCCGGAGTTCTTCAACTGACGGCAAGTTTCGAGGTATATTGGACAGAGCAAAAAGAAGGGGCTTTGCATGCCTGCGCGGTACATCCTTAGCGACTACGTCCAAGCGGCTCTGGCTGAGGCGAGCTACGACAAGTTGGAGCACGGGAGCTATGGCGGCTCGATTCCGTCTTGCCAAGGAGTTGTCGCCTTCGGCCAGACCTTGGGAGAGTGTCAGGACGAATTGCGCTCCACTTTGGAGGATTGGATCCTTCTCGGCCTGCGCCTCGGCCACTCCCTCCCCGTCGTCGCGGGAATCGATCTGAACAAGGAACCCGCTCGTGAGCCGGTGGACACCTTGTAAGCGGCGAGAATTCATCCGGCGCTTGCACAACCTCGGCTTCGACGGCCATTCTCCGGCACCCGCCATCAGTTTATGACTTGCTCTCAAAAGCGGTTGGCGATCCCGTCCGGCGACGAGTACTCAATCCCGCAGCTTTGAATGATGATCAGCAAAGTCAAGGCCATGCTGAGCCGAGAAATTTCCGCAGACGACTGGAGCCGCCTTTAAGCGGGACGAGCCATCCGTCTCTGTGCGTCTGTCGGCTGCCCGGGGGCATGTGGGCGGCCCTGCCAAGGGGTTCAATCGACGTAAATTCTTGGCACCCGCTTGCCGATGGAGCAGAGCACCTCATAGGGGACGGTGGGGATTTCGCGGGCGATTTCAAGGGCGGTAATCGAGTCTTCGCCCGAGGCGCCGATGAGGACGACTTCGTCGCCGACGGCGACGCCGGGAATGTCGGTGACGTCGAAAAGCGTCAAGTCCATGCTGATATTCCCGGCGATGGGGGCTGAGCGCCCGCGGACAAGCGCGCGGCCGCGGTTCGAAAGCGCGCGGCTGAGACCGTCGGCGTAGCCCACCGGCACGGTCGCGATGCGCGAGCGCCGGCGCGTGTGGAACGCCCCCGCGTAACCGAGCGGGGTGTTGCCCGGCACGTCCTTCAGATAAACCACTCGCGATTTGAAGCTGAGGACCGGTTCGAACACTCCGCCCCACATATCGGCGGGGGCGCCGGACTCCGCGGCCCGCGGTTCGCGAGAATCGGCAGGCTCGACGAGCGGCAAGCAGTATCCGTAATAGAGTGCGCCGGCGCGCACCAGATTCTCGGAAGCCGGTTTGCGCGCGGAGAGGAGCGCTGCGCTATTGGAAACGTGAATCCAGGCGGGTTCGACGCCCATCGAGCGCAGTGCCTTGAGCGCGCGCGCGAAGCGCTGGAGTTGAATCGCGGTTTGTGTGGCCACGCGGTCTTCAGCGGAGGCCAGGTGCGTCAGAAAACCCGTCAGCTTGAGCCCTTCGAGCTCGCGGTAATGTTCGACGAAGGCGCGCAGGCGGTCGGGCGGAAGTCCGAGGCGCCCCATGCCGGTGTCAATCTTCAAATGAAATTCGATGGGCTTCGCGAAGCGGCGCGCGCACTCGGCGTAAGTGTCGAGGCGCGCGGTGGAAGAAACCGAAGGCGTCAGACGGTGCTCGATGAGGTCGGCGGGATCGCTCATGTAGAGCCCGCCGAGGAGCAGAATCGGCTGCTCAATTCCGGCGCGCCGCAGCTCGAGCGCTTCTTCGGCTGTGGCCACGCCAAACCAATCCACGCCCCGGTCCGTCTCGTGCGGGGCCCCGCTCGTCCGGTTGGAATCGGAGCCGCTCGTGGCTGGGCTCGATGGATTCGGAGCAAGCGTTTTCGCCACCTGAACGGCGCCGTGGCCGTAGGCATCCGCTTTCACCACGGCCATGACCTTGCGCGTGCCGGCGAGCTCACGGACGCGCTCGGCGTTGCGGCGCAGTTTTTTAAGCGAAACTTCCGCCCAGGTCGGGCGGAGGAGCTTTTCCGTATTCACAAAGTATCCGACTCAGGCATGAGGGAGTTGGGAATTGGAGTCGGGGATTTCCAATTCACTATGCCCTATTCCCGATTCCCCGCCGGCTCCCTGCCGAGGGGCTGGCCACTCCGGGTAAGCGGGCTCAGCCCTGCCTTTCGGCAGACAAGTTGTCAAACCGGGCGAAGGGTTTCAAGAAGACCACGGGCACTTCCCCGGTAGGGCCGTTGCGCTGTTTGCCGATGATGAGTTTGGTCTCGATGCCCGGCTCCTCCTGAAATTCCTCGTCCTCTTTCGTCCGGCGCTCGCGAAAGATGAAGATGACGACGTCGGCGTCCTGCTCGATCGAACCCGACTCGCGGAGGTCCGAGAGCTGCGGGCGCTGGCCCGGACGCTGCTCGGGCGCGCGGCTCAACTGCGAGAGCGCGACGACCGGAACATTCAGTTCTTTGGCGATGCTTTTCAGGCCGCGCGAAATGTAGCTGACTTCCTGCGTCCGGTTTTCGAACTTCCCGTGCCCCGAGACCAGTTGCAAGTAATCCACGATGAGGAGGTCGAGCCCCTTTTCCGCCTTGAGCCGCCGCGCCTTGGCGCGGATTTGCATGATGCTCAGGGCGGGAGTGTCCTCAACGTAAAGCGGGGCCATGGCGAGACGCCCCAAGGCCTGGGTGATGCGCGGCCAGTCCTTGGCGTGGTCGAGGAACCCGCCGCGAAAACGATG
>QHZO01000081.1:31076-37435 GCA_003224695.1 Acidobacteriota bacterium | reverse complement strand
TGCTCATTTCGAGCGAAAACAGGCCGACGGATTTTGCCAGCTTGGTCGCCGCGTGGCTGGCGATATTCAGCGCCAGGGCGGTCTTGCCGAGCGAAGGCCGCGCCGCAATCACAATCAGCTCGCCCGGCTGCAGGCCCGTGGTCATGCGGTCGAGCTCGAGGAATCCTGTCTCAACGCCGCTCGCCAGGCGCCCGTGCTCCATGAGCTTGTCGATGGTCCCGAAGCTCGCCTTGACGATGTCGTTGATGCCCAGAAACCCCGAAACGACTTTTTCTTCCGCAATCTCGAAAACCTGGCTTTGCGCCAGGTCAATCAGCGTTTGAGCGTCGTCCGTGGCCTCCAGGCACCGCGTGATCACGTTGCTCGAAGCATTGATGAGCCGGCGGATGATGGACTTCTCTTTGACGATGCGCGCGTATTCGTTGACGCTGGCGGTGGTGCCGAGCGGCACGCCGTCGGTCAGCGACGAGAGGTAAGCGGCGCCGCCGGCCTTCTCCACGAGACCTTCCTTGCCAAGCTCCTCCGAAAGCGTGACCAGGTCCACGGTGCGGTTTTTCTCGGCGAGCGCCAGCATCTTCTCGAAGGCGACGCGGTGGCTGGCGGAAAAGAAATCGTCTTTGGCGATCGTTTCAAGCGCCACGTAGAGCGACCCGTTATCGAGCAGGATCGAGCCGAGCAGCGCGCGTTCGGCTTCCAAGCTGTGAGGGAGGCTGCGAACGCTTTCGGTGGCGGAAGGCATGAGAGAAGATTTCAATTATTTTAATCGCGCCGACATTATACCAGCTTGGGCCAGTTCGGAGTTATGAGTTCGGAATTAGTCCGTTCGGAGTGCGGAGTGGAAAGAGAAACTTCGAACATCGAACTCCGAACTGAGAAATCCGGAACATCTTAGGACGCGCCTTTTTCGGCCGGCTTTGCTTCCGCAGGAGCGGGAGTGGCAGAGGGGGCTTCACCTTCCGCGGCAATCTTCACTTTGATGCTGGTGGTCACGTCGCGATGAAGTTTGACGGCCACGTCGTATTCGCCGAGCACCTTGAGCGGCGCATCGAGGTGAATCTTGCGCCGGTCAATCTTGAAGCCCTGCGCGGCCAGGCCCTCGGCGATATCGAGCGAGGTAACGGAGCCGAATAGCGTCTGCTGCTCGCCCGCCTTGCGCGTGAAGCTGACAGAGGCATTGGCGAGAATTGTCGCCAGCTCTTCCGCGTCGGCTTTTTCCGTCGCCTCTTCCTTCAAGAAGCGCGTGCGGAGCTGCTCCACCCATTTGCGGTTCGCGGGCGTCGCGGCGACGGCAAGCTTTTTCGGAAGCAGATAGTTGCGCCCGTAGCCGTCGGCCACTTTCACCACCTGGCCGCGCGTCCCCAGTTTTTCGAAATCTTTTAGCAGAATAATTTCCATATCCGTCCCTCCTTGCGCACCTTCGTGAAGAATCGCCCAATCCGTCATCCTGAGGAGTCCCCGTCAGCTGACGGGGACGACGAAGGACCTCCGCATTGCCTTGACTCCATAAAGGCGGAGATTCTTCGCTTCGCTCAGAATGACAGGAGTCGAGGTCTGCTCTTGCCGCCCAGGCTCGAAATCCCCCTCAGCTTTCAAGGGCGAAGGGCAGCAGGGCGATGTTCCGGGCGCGCTTGATGGCCGTGGTCAGGACGTGCTGGTGCGTCGAGCAAGTCCCCGTCAGCCGGCGAGGAAGAATTTTGCCGCGCTCCGAGACGAACTGGCCGACGAGGCGCGTATCCTTAAAATCAATGACGTCGATCTTCTCGGTGCAAAATTTGCAGACCTTCTTGCGCCGGAAATACTGCTTGCGGCCCGGGCCGCCGGACCCTTCGCGTTTCCCACTGCGGTCGTGAGACCGGCCGTACGATTTTCGTTCGGGCATAGTGGTTCAGCTCCTTTATCCTTGAGCGGCATCCGGGGCGGCGGGCGCAGCCGCGGGAGCCGGCGGCGAGGCCGGCGGCCGGGACTTTGGCCGGCGCGCCTCCTGTTTGGCGCGCAGCGCCTTGAATTTCGCGGCCCGCTTCAAGTCTTCGTCCACGCGCACGGTCAGAAACTTCACCACGCCGTCCGTGACTTTGAGCCGGCGCTCAAGTTCCTTGACGGTGTCGCCCGTCCCCTCGATCGCGAACAGGACGTAGAACCCCTCCGAATATTTCCCCACGCGGTAGGCCAGACGACGGCGCCCCACGCGCTCCAGCTTCCCGATCTTTCCGCCGGCACCCGCCACTACGCCTTCCATCTGGGTGATGATCTTGGCGGTTTCCTCCTCGCCGGCGTCCGGCCGGATGATAAAAATCACTTCATATTGTCGCATGCTCCCTCACGTTTCTTCGGGCCAAGGCCTTGGTGGGGCGAACGGCCGTTCGCCCCTACGCGAACCGTGCCCAATCATGTTTCGGGCGGTGAAGCGCGCCGGTTGAAGCGGTTCATCGCCTTTTGGATGCCCTCACCGAGGATAACGCGCACGGCCTCGGCGGCGCGCTCGACCATCTCCGCCACGGCTTCGAGGTCGTGCTTCCGGAAGGGCGACAAAAGGTACGAGACTCGATCCTCGACCGGAGCCTCGGGCGCGACGCCCATCCGGACGCGCGCAAAGCCATCCGCGCCGAGGGCGCCGATGATGGACTTCAGCCCGTTGTGCCCGCCGGCGCTGCCGCGCGCGCGGATGCGGATAGAGCCGAGCGGCAACTCCACCTCGTCCACGAGCACGATCAAGTCTTCAGCCCCCAGATGGTGCCGCTCGACGAGCCTTTCCACGGCCAAGCCGCTTAAATTCATGAAAGTCTCCGGCTTCGCGATGAGCACCGGCGCGCCGCCAATCTCGGTGGCCGCCACGGCGGCCTGCGCTTCGCGCGCTGAAAACCTGACCCCCGAGTCTTCCGCCAGCCGGTCCGCCGCCATGAACCCCAAATTGTGCGGCGTCAAGTGGTACTGGTATCCGGGGTTGCCGAGGCCCACGATGAGTTTCACGCCGCACGCCCCTGACGAAACAGTTGGCTGCTTGCCGCCTCCTGGGGGCCTTCCGAATTCGCGCGAGGGAGAGGCTGGAATTTTAGGACCCAATCCGAAATCTCAAATTTCAAATTTGAGATCTCAAAGGTCTCAGGACTCCTTCCGGCCTTCCTTGCGCGATTCCTTCTTGGCTTCGGGTTTGGCTTCCGCTCCCTCCTCGGCAGCCGCTTCTTCTTCGGTGACGACCTTGCCTTTCTTGATGACTTCCGGCTCGGCGGGCGCCGCTTCGACGGCTTCCGCGGCCGGCTTCTCCTCCTCCGCCTTCAGAGTCACAACGTGGGCCACCACACGCTCCGAGTCCGTCAGCACCTTCACGTTCGGCCCGAGCGGCAGGTCCGATACGCGCAGGTTCTTGCCGATCATCAATTCCGTCACGTCCATCGTGACGTGCTCCGGGATGTCGTCCGGAAGACACTCGATTTCGACCTCGCGCAGGACGAATTCGAAGACGCCGCCCTGCACTTTTACACCCTTCGGCTCGCCGGTCACGTGGACGGGAACCTTCAACCGGAGCTTGGCGCCGCGCGACACGCGCACCATATCCACGTGAAGCAGATGGCCCAAGACGGGGTCCACTTGCCATTCGCGCAGCATGACGCGCGCCGGCGCCTTGCCCTTGATTTCGAGAGAAAAGATGGCGTTATGGCCCGCCCCGGATCCCAACACCGATTGGATGGCCCGCGGTTCCACGGCGATCGGGATAGCCGGCCCGCGGTCGCCGTAAAGAATCGCCGGAACGCGCCCGCCGCGCCGCAGCCGCCGGGAAGCATTTTTCCCAAAATCCTCGCGAGGCTCGGCGGGAACATTGATCGCTTCGCTCATAAAAATTAGCTCCTTAACTCGTCTCGAATCTGTAGCGGCGAGCTGCGTCTCGCCGCGGTTCAGGTGTTCAAATCGGCGAGACGCAGCTCGCCGCTACAGCTTGCCTAAATAAACAGCTTGCTGACGGAAGTTTCTTCATGAATCGAGCGGATGGCGCTCGCCAGCAACTTCGCCACGCTCAACACCTTGATCTTCTGGCATTTTGAGCCTTCGGCCGAAAGCGGAACGGAGTTGGTGACCACGGCCTGGACGATGGGCGAATCACAGATTCTTTTGACCGCTTCCCCGGCGAAGACGCCGTGTGTCGCGCAGGCATAGACTTGAACCGCGCCCTTGTCAAGCAGGGCCTGCGCGCCGCCGACCAGCGTCCCTCCCGTATCAATCATGTCGTCCACAATCAGGCAGGTCTTTCCCGCCACTTCGCCGATGACGTTCATCACCTCCACCACGTCGGCGTCTTCGCGCCGCTTGTCAATAATCGCCAAAGGCGCCCTCAGTTTTTTGGCGAAGGCGCGCGCCCGCTCGACGCCGCCCGGGTCGGGCGAAACCACCACCAGGTTCTTGAGCTTCTGCGGCCGGAAATATTCCACGGTCACGGGCGTCGAATAGAGGTGGTCCACGGGAATATTAAAATAGCCTTGGATTTGGCCTGCGTGCAGGTCGAGCGCCAGCACGCGGTTGGCCCCGGCCGTGGTCAGCAAGTCGGCAACCAGCTTCGAGGAGATGGGGACGCGCGGCCGGTCCTTGCGGTCCTGGCGAGCGTAGCCGTAATAGGGAATGACGGCGGTGATGCGCTGGGCGGAGGCGCGGCGAAACGCGTCGAGCATAATCAGCAGTTCCATCAGATTCTCGTTCACCGGCGTCGACGTCGGTTGGACGACGAAAACGTCCGCGCCACGGACGTTTTCTCCAATTTGCACTCTTGACTCGCCGTCCGGAAAGTGGTCCACCCGCGCCTTACCGCGCGAGCCGCCCAGCACCCCGCAGATTTCATCCGCCAGGACAGGATGCGCATTGCCCGAAAAGACTTTGAGCCCGTGCCGGTTCGAGTCCGCCATCGTCGAAACCTCACGTTTCGAAATTCGGTCCGAAAGCTGGCTGGGAGGCCTGGATTCGAACCAGGGTTCCATGCTCCAAAGGCATGTGTCCTACCACTGGACGACCTCCCAAGGACACCTGCCCCGACGATCCGGGGCCGGCGCTCGACTAAGGCCAGCGCCAGTCCGTCAGCGGACGGACGAAGCCTGCGGCTCGTCAGCCGACGGGCGGCCCTCGCGGCGTGGCAAGTCTCACGCTTCAAACAGCCGTTGTTGGTACTCCTCCCGCGAAACGGTCAACGTCGGAAAAACTTTCCACCCTTTGGGGATGAACTTTGCAGCGTGGCGGAGCTTTCGGCCGGAATCGAAGAGGGCAAACACGGCAGAGCCGCTGCCCGTCAAAGAGGCGACCTTGGCTCCAGCCTGGATGAGCCGGCGTTTCAAACTTGCCAACTCCGGCCACCTCGCGAAAATGACCGCTTCAAAGTCATTTTCGGCCGGTCCCGAAACTTCCGGGGAAAAGTGTGGCCGCGCGCCAAAGAAAGCTATGCTAGAGGTTCTGCGATTTTTTGTCAACCGGCGTCCCGCTTCCCGGTAGGCCTGCGCTGTGGAAACCGAACGCCCGGGAAAAACCACCAAACAATGCCACCGAGCTAAGTCGGGCAGCGGATAAACTTTCTCGCCCCGGCCGAGCCCGAGCGCGCGCCCTCCCCAAAGGAAAAAAGGCACGTCCGAGCCGGTTGCGGCGGCGAGCCGGAATCGCGCCGCAGGGCTCAAGCGGTCGCCCGTCAGGCGTTCAAGGGCTACGAGCGTGGCGGCCGCGTCGCTCGAACCCCCTCCAAGCCCCGCGCCAGCGGGGATGGCCTTTTCGAGCCGGATGCGTATGGCCCCGCGGAAATGCCGCGCGCGCTTCCAACGCGCGGCGATTTGGTAAACAAGATTTTTCCTCCCGCCGGGCACTTCGGGATCGTCACAGGCGAGATCAATTCCCGCGCCACGCGCGCCCAGCTCCAACCACAGGCGATCGTGAAGGCCCACGGTTTGATAGACCGTCTGAATTTCGTGGTAGCCGTCGGGTCGGCGGCCGAGGATGCGGAGACCCAGGTTGATTTTTGCGAAGGCGTGGAGTTGCAAGGGGTGCTTCAACGGTTCGCGCCGCGGACGGCCCTTGGCGATGCTGAAAAAGCCGTTCCCAACAGCAGGAGCGCCGCTCTTTGAGCGGCGAAATTATTAATTGAGTATAACTACGGACCGGGGAGAGCAACTCCCCGCGTCTGACCGCTCGTGGACGCGCTTACGGATGCCCGTGCTTCGCTTTAGCCATTTGTTGCTTGAGATCATCGAGGTCTTTTTGGAGCTTGGTGGCTTCCTGGCTGTCGAAGTCGTTCGAAACCGCCCCGGGCCACTCCTTGAGCGCCTGCTCCCATTCGGCCTCCGCCTGTACCTGCTTGCCCATTTGGAGATAGACGCGGCCCAGGTGTTCGTGGATGG
>QHZO01000081.1:5481-31038 GCA_003224695.1 Acidobacteriota bacterium | reverse complement strand
GGTTCATCTTGAAATAGGCCCAGCCGAGACTGTCGAGGTAGGCGCCGTTGTTGGGTTCGAGCTCCAGGGCCTTCTGAATGTACTTCACAGACTCCTCCAGGCGCACGCCGCGGTCGGCGAGCATGTAACCGAGGTAGTTCGAGGCGGCGGCGTTCAAGGGATCTTCGGTAAGGATCTTCTTGAAACTTTCCTCGGCCAAGTCGTACTTCTTCTGCCGCTCGTAAATAGCGCCAAGCATGAAGACGGCGCGATTCCGATCCCCCGGGCGCATGGCAAGTCCCAGACCCCGGCTGACCGCGGCCTCCGCTTCCGGAAAACGCTTGGCCTGCGAATAAATCTGCGCGATGGAAAGGTTGATATCGAGATCGGCGGGCGTGGCGTTGAGCAGGGCCTGAAGCTGGCCGACCGCCTCATCCACTTTCCCTTGCTCGCCCATCATGGACGCGCGGAGGATTTTGAGGGAGCGATCCTGAGGATAGAGCTGGACGGCCTTGTCCGCTTCCGCGATGGCATCCTGCGGTTTGCGGTCAAGCCGGAGGGTCTCGATAATCAAACCTTCGGCGCGCGGTGCCTGGGAATTGCCGAGCGCCAGAATCTGGCGAAAGGTTCCGATCGCCTTCTCGTATTTTTCATCGTTGCGATAAATCAGACCCAGCCGCTCGAGAAAGATGGCGCGGTTGGTGGCCTCGCCGAGCGAGTATTGCCCGTCCGGCCGCTCCGTCGTCTTGAGCAGGGTCTCGATCATCTGGATGGCGCGCTCGTCGTTGCCGGTGTCGCTTTCGAGCAACACCTGCTGAAAAGGCACTTCCAGGTTGTCCGGCATCAGGGCCCGGGCGCGCTCCAGCTCTTTCCGGGCCTCGTCGAAACGCCCTTCCTGGCGGTCGAGCTGCGCCAGCCGCAAATACGTCTGGCCGTCGTCGGGGTCGGCGCTCAAACCCTTCTTCAGCTCGTTTCGAGCTGCATCGCTCTTCCCGGCGCCCATCAAGGCTTCCGCGTACGCCCGGTGGATTTCCTGATTGTCCGGGTCGCGCTCGAGCGCTTTTTCATACGTGGCGATGGCGCGCTCGTATTCGCGGCTTTGGCTGTAAGCGTAGCCGAGCATCCCGAGCAGGAACGGCTCGGAATCCACATCGGGGACCTTCGTCAACAAATCTATCGCCTGGTCGTATTCCCCTTGATCGGAATAAAGCTGAGCGAGGCCGGCGAGGGCTTCGCGGGACTCCGGGTCGGAGGTCATGCCCTTCTTGAAGGCCTCCTCCGCCTTGTCGCTTTGGTTGCCCATCCGGTAGAGTCGGCCAAGGACAACCCAGGATTCCGTGTCAGTGGGTTCGAGGCGGGTGACGGATTCAAACTCCGCCAGGGCCTTATCCAGAGTCTCTTTCGCCGATTTGCCGGGTTGGGCTTCACCGAGATTGCGGACGTAAATGCGCCCGAGCAGACGGTGGGCATCGGTGTCTTCAGGGTTGACCTTCAGGACGTCCTCCGCCTCCCGGATGGCCTCCGGGACGCGGCCGACCCGCCAGTAAAGCTCGGCGAGCTCGGTGCGCAGGAAAAGGGAATCGGCGTCAGCCTCCATGGCCTGCTGGTATTCGGAAATCGCCTTCTCGATGTATTCGCTCCGGTTGTAGAGCGCGTACATCTCCTTATACCGGCGCGCCAGCATGTAGTGATAATAGGCGCGAGCGTGATCGGGCGCCTGAGCGATGCCGCCAGTCTTGCGCCCCGAGCGCTCCCGCCGTCCCGAAGCAAACCACTAATCCCGCCGCCCATAATGTCTTTCGGTTTTTGATCATGATTCCTCAGCCCCGTACGACTGGTTCAAATTATCGCACACCAAGTCTCCACTGTCAAAGCGGGCGCGTTCCTTCCGCGATTCCTCCTCGAAAAACTTCTTCCACGCCAGCTTCGTCTGCCCGTACAGGTCTCCCCAAAAGCTCTCCTTCACCTCCCGAACAAAGTGTTGAAACTGCTCCGTGACCCGAATTACTCTCGCCATGGGGTGTAAGCTCCTTTTCAAGGATTTTGGTCTTCGCTTGCCAGCGAAACCAACTTACACCCTCCTCCTTTTTACACACGAGAATTTACGTCACCTCCAGTTGAGATGCTGGCCAACCCGCGGAAGCTGCCCGCGCGAGGATGACGGTGGCGCCCTCCCTTCTCGGGGGATAACACATTCCCAAAATGGTAGATTGAGGATGGCCCAATGAGCTGGGCACACGAGGTCGGCTGGAAACCTGACCCGCCGTGCTCGCGCAACCAGCCGTCATTCCCGCGAAGGTTTTATTGCGCGACGGCGAAAGCGTTTGGAACAAAGAGAACCTTTTCACCGGCTGGACGGACGTGGACTTGTCGGAAAAAGGCCGGGCGGAAGCGCGCGAGGCCGGGCGCGTCTTGAAAGAGCAAGGCTATACTTTCGACGTCGCTTACACATCGGTGCTCAAGCGCGCCATTCGCACGCTCTGGATGGTGCTCGATGAAATGGACTTGATGTGGATTCCCGTGGTCCGTGATTGGCGGCTTAACGAGCGGCACTACGGCGCGCTGCAAGGACTCAACAAGGCGGAGACGGCGGCGAAATTTGGCGAGAAACAAGTCCTTGTCTGGCGGCGCAGCTACGATATTCGTCCGCCTGCGCTCGCCGAAGACGACCCGCGCTTTGCCGGCCGAGATCCGCGCTACAGGAATCTTTCAAGAGACCAGCTCCCGTTAACCGAGTGCCTGAAGGATACGGTGGCGCGCTTCTTGCCTTGCTGGCATGACACTATCGCGCCCGCCATCCGCGCCGGCCAGCGCGTGCTCATCGCCGCGCACGGCAACAGCCTTCGCGCTCAACATCCCCACTGGCGTGCCCCTTGTCTATGAGCTTGATGACGATTTAAAGCCCCTCAAACACTTCTACCTCGGCGACCCCGCGCATGTAAAAGCCGCTACGGAAGCCGTCGCCAGCCAGGGCAAGGCGAAGAACAGGGGCTAGGGACTGGGGGCTTGGGGCTAGGGATCAGGGACTAGGGGCCAGAGCCCGAGTTGTTTCCTAGCCTGATTCCAGGGGATGCCCGGCTTGCCGGCGTCGCGTTCGATGGCGCCCCGAAGGTCACGCAGGTCTTCCAAGTCTTGGACTCGTTCTCGGAGGCGTTTTATTTCGGCGCTGAGCCCGAGGAGGTTTACTTTGGCCGCTTTTCGTCTAGATGAAATTTTGCCCATGAGCCAGTCCACCATACCCCAAATTCTGCATTCACCATTCAGAATTCATAATTTTTTCAGGCGCAGTTGACCGCCTCCTTGCCCAGAAATTCCGCTGCCTCGCCGAGCTCCTCCTCGATGCGCAACAACTGGTTGTATTTGGCGACGCGGTCGGTGCGGCTGGCGGAGCCGGTTTTGATCTGGCCGGTCGAGAGGCCCACGGCGAAATCGGCGATGAAGGTGTCTTCGGTCTCACCCGACCGATGCGAGACCACCGCCGTGTAGGCGTGGCGCCGGGCGAGCTCGATGGCGTCAATCGTTTCCGTCACCGTGCCGATCTGATTGAGCTTGATGAGAATGGAATTGGCGATGCCTTCCTCGACGCCGCGCTCCAGGCGGTCGGTCGAAGTCACAAACAGGTCGTCGCCGACAAGCTGAATCTTGTCCCCAAGCTCGTCCGTGAGCGCTTTCCAGCCTTCCCAGTCGTCCTGCGCCAAGCCGTCTTCGAGGCTGACGATCGGGTACTGGCGCGCCCAATCGGCATAAAGCTTGATCATGTCGTCGGCGGATTTTTTCGACGAGTCCGACTTGAAGAAAACGTAGCGGCCGTCCCGATAGAGTTCGCTCGCCGCCGGGTCGAGCGCCAGCGCGATGTCGCGGCCGGCGGCAAAGCCCGCCTCCGTGACGGCCTCGAGCACCAGCTCGATCGCTTCGACGTTCGACTTCAAGCTCGGCGCAAACCCGCCCTCGTCGCCCACCGACGTGTTGTAGCCTTTTTCCTTCAGAACTTTTTTCAGCGTGTGGAAAGTCTCAACGCCCATGCGCAGGGCTTCGGCGAAACTTTCCGCGCCCACCGGCATGATCATGAATTCCTGGAAATCCACGTTGTTGTCCGCGTGCACGCCGCCGTTCAGGATGTTCATCATGGGCACGGGCAACTGGTGCGCGAGCATGCCGCCGAGATAGCGGTAGAGTGGGAGCCTGGCCGATTGCGCCGCGGCGCGCGAGACAGCCATCGAGACGGCGAGGATGGCGTTCGCGCCGAGTTTGGATTTATTGGGCGTCGCGTCGAGCGCGATCATAGCCTCGTCAATTGCCGATTGCTCGCTCGCGTCTTTTCCGCCGAGCTCGCGGGCAATGAGTGAATTGACGTTCTCGACCGCTTGCAAGACGCCCTTGCCCTGGTAGCGGCTCTTATCGTCGTCGCGCAGCTCGAGCGCTTCGTGCTCGCCCGTCGAAGCCCCCGAAGGCACCATCGCGCGGCCCTGCGAGCCGTCGCGCAAGTGCACCTCCGCCTCAACCGTGGGATTCCCGCGCGAGTCGAGAACTTCCCGCGCCGTCACCAAATCAATTTCAGCCATGCAGTTCGCTCCTTTATGTCAGCTTGGGAGCGGGCATTCTAGCATAGCCGCGCAGCACCGGGCTTCAGCCCGGCACGTGCCGCCCTAAAGGCGGCGCTGCCGGTGCGTCGCTTTCAACTTTCGACCTTCGACATTCAACTCTTGGTGGCTTTTCTCGCCGCTTCGTACACCCCCAGCACCGCTTCGGCGTGGCGATGCCAACTGAACCGTTGCGCGTTGCGGAAGCCGGCGGCGCGCAGCCGGTCTCGGTGGCCGGCATCGGCCGCTACGCGCTCGAAGGCAGCCGCGATGGCGGAGGGGTCGAGCGGATCAACAATGTCCGCCGCGTCCGCCACGACCTCGGCGAGCGAGCCGCGCGCGGAACTGATCACCGGGCAGCCGCACGCCATCGCTTCCACCGGCGGAAGCCCGAATCCCTCAAACAGCGAGGGGTACACCATCGCCTCCGCGGCCCGGTACAGTGCGGGCAGCGCCGCATCCTCGATAAATCCCAGGAAGCGAACGTCGCGGGCGAAAGGCGATTCGGCGGCGGCGGCATGAATGGCTTCCGCGCCGCGCCATTCACTGCCGGCGAGCGCCAGTTGCCAGTCGGAATTCGTTGCTGTCTTGAAATGGTTGAAGGCTTCGATCAGCCGGACGTGGTTTTTGGCCGGATGCTCCAGCCGCGAGACATAGAGGAAAAACGGGCGCTCCAAGCGCCACAGTTCCGCCGCTTGTTTTTTCGCCGCCGCGCGGTCACCGGGTTGAAATCGCTCGCGGTCTACGCCCAGGTGGATGACGTGTTGTTCCACGACGGGGATACCTAAGAACTGCTCGATATCCCGCGCGGTGCTCTGGCTGTCGGCGATGATCGCGTCCTGGCGCCGGGCCAGTTGGGGGACAATGATGCGCCCGTAGAACATCCGCGCCCGATCGTATTTGCCGCTCAGGTGGAACTGGGCCAGGTCGTGAATGGTCGCCACCAGCGCGCACGGCCTCGGCCAAAGCATGCGCCGGTAGCTCGGCACGTGGCAGACATCAATGGCACATTCCCGAAACAAGGCCGGCAACACCGTCTGGTGCCACCAGATGTTTTTCATCGGGGGCCGGTATTTCTCCGCGACCGGCGCAAACGTCATCGCGCCGGCGGCAAATTCCAACAAGGGCCGGTCTTCCTCCAGCACGAACAACGTGAACCGGTGGTCGCCGGCGTGCGGCAGCAAGGCGCGCACCAGGGCCAATACGTATTGCCCAACACCCGTCTTCCCGCGCTGAATCACGGTCGTGGTCAATGCGACGTTCACTTGGTCTCACCGAGGAGATGCGCCTTCGCGCTAGGGCGGCCAAGTATAGCGCACGAACGAAGGTAAGCCGTTGCAATCAGGAGATGCCGACGTTACGGTAATGACGGGCCGCGAACGGATCGAGAAGTCGCGGGAAATACCCTTCCATACGGGTCCGAGCTCACCCGAGAAAGACCGCTTTCGAACTTCGACGGTCTCGTTTTTGCCGGCGGTTGCGGGCTTTCTCTATTTCCAACCCAATGGCTTTACACGCCCGCCCCAGGCTTTGAGACTCCTTGCGGCGTTCGAAACCGGCAAGGTGCAATATTTGATGTGGCAGACTAAACTTGAACACCCCCGAGTCACCGATCAAGATGACCCGCTGGGCCCCGTTCGCGCATACATTCGGGACGAATACCAACCTGTCGTTAGATTTCCTTTGGCGGGCGACCAAATTCTGGAGCGCCGTTAGCCCACCCTTGGGCCGCTTGTGCAATGCATTAAGGCGACAGTGCTTGTGTGTAATTCCTTCGCCATATCAGCAAAATTTTCCTATATCGTCAGTTAGACACGGATTACTCTGACTTAATAAGTTACTTACCACGAATAACAGGGAGGGCCAGTTCGTGGAACGACGGATGCACGAGGCGGCATCGGCGACCGCGGCAGTCAGTCCCAGTGGGGGCAATTGCCGTCGGCAGGGGGGAGAATCGTGGACCGTCGAGTCGCGCAGGTGCTTGGCAAAATTGGATCCGAGGGCCTATACCTCCGGCCTCGACTTCCGGTCATTGACCTTGCGAGAGACGTGGGGCTTTCGCCCTCTCGCTTAGCCCACATTTTCAAGATTGACGCCGGCGTGTCGCTTGGGCAGTTCGCGCGGGCCCTGAGGCTGGACCGCGCGAAGGAGCTTCTTGAATCCACGCACCTTAGCGTGAAGGAGATCGCGGGCAAGGTGGGGATTTGCCACGCAAGCCACTTCGTCCATCAGTTCCAAAAGGTATACGGAGTCCCTCCCGGCTCCCACAGGCGCCGAACTCCGTCGCTAGACCCTCGGATGAGAGCCTCGCCTTCGGTTGGTAGCCGCCGCACGATAAAAGCAGCCTGACCGCGACACAGATAGCCACCCGACGCAACGCTTCTGCCTTGCCTAGCGTCTCGTCGGAGTTTACGCTCAGCACCGCCTCTGAAAGAGCCAATTCCGAAGGGAGGAATCAAACCTTTATGAAACGTGCAACTTATCGGATTGCGGTCATGGTCACGTTAAGCTTGGCCGCCATCATCCTGTTCGCCTTACACCCGAGACAGAAGGTGGAGGCCATAACCTGCTCCGACAGCCTTCTGACCGGGGTCTACGGCGGTTACAGCTGGGGCACTTGCCCAGGCGGGCATTTGTGCAACAGCGTGGCGTCGTGGTCTTTTGACGGGGTGGGTAACTACAAGAATCAGATCGACACGATGACGAGCGGCAGCTTCGGATCCAGTACCTCCAACGACACCTATAACGTTTTCGCGGCCCAACCACAGGGGCCTGTAGGGTATTTTACAGCGTTCCCGGTCAACAGAATGCCGACGAGTTCGAAGTAGCATCCGGCGGCACAATTCTTTACCCCCTCAACGAGAATTCGGGCGTCAACGTCTCGGGTGTTCTTACAAAGCAGTGAATGCCGTCGGGCTGGGCGCGAGCCTCGCGGTTATCCATCGGGCGCGCGCACTCAGCGCCTCGAGGGTTCCAGGCTCTCAACTAACTGGGGGCTGGGCAAACCGGCCCCCGCACAACCTTAGCCGGGGCTGTTAGGCCGCTCCTTCCATTCCACCTCCTTTGAACCCGATGACATGCATCTCAGGGGGTCGTGGCAGGATCTCAACACGGGTGAACTCACACGACCTCACCAGACTTACAATCTTCTCCGGATTCACCCCCTTCGGCAACAGCTTTGGGTGAACTTCACAACAAACGACCTCGCAGCCGGGGTTTGCGAGCGTTCCCCTGAGCCCGCGAAGGACCGCGTATTCATGACCCTCGACGTCGATTTTTACCAGTCGCGGCACCGGCAGCTTCTCGGTTTCAACCAGCCTGTCTCCTTCGATAACCCGGACCTCCTGGCCAGCGCGGGCGCGGGTCTGAGCTTCGGAGAGCTCTGCCAACCTGGGCGACGCGAGGCCGCGCACCGCAGGCAAGAGTTCGGACGCGTAGGAATGTTCTCCGAGAGCCAAGGGAAAAATCCGAACGTTGGATAGGCCGTTGAGCGAGACGTTCGAGCGCAGGCGTTCGCAGTAGTGCGGCTCAGGTTCGAAAGCGATGATTTGACCCGCGGGCCCTACGGCTTGCCCGAAGAAGACGGAATGCAGTCCCATGTTGGCCCCGACATCATAAACCACATCTCCGGTCTTCAGTGTCGAGACCAAGCGCGACACTAATGCACGCTCCCCCCGCCCGAATGTTTTCAGGTCCTCAGCAATCCATGCACTGTGAACGTAGAATCGTGCATGGCGTCCGTCCAAATCTAAATGGATAATTCCGCCTTCCGGGCCGAATAAGCGACAGTACATGCGCCAAAGGGGCGCACGGACACCAAGCCGTCCGAGCATGTTCAACAGCGAGGGACGATTGACCAATCTCGAGACAACGCCACTCATCAGCGCACCCTCCCGCCAGGATGAAATTAGCTCGTTAACCCGTCACTCTGCCCGCCCAAACTCATCACTGGCTGGAACTCGCACTATGATTGTTATAGAAAATGAGCGCAGGTCAAGAGGATTTCGCGCAGCGGGCCAACTGGGTACTTTCCAGACCTGCTACGCGCCGTCACCTCCGCACAGGCGGGGGTCCAAAGCTCTGGATTCCCGCTTTCGCGGGAATGACGTGGTGCGGCGACGGAGCGCTCAAAGTGGCCCGCCATCACACTTCAGACATGGCTAAAGACCGGCGCATGGGCGTGCTGATGATCGTCGAGAACCTGCCCGTGCCATTTGTTCGCCGGGCCTGGCAGGAGTGCTGCGCGCTGCGCGACGCCGGCTGCCGCGTTTCGGTGATCAGTCCGAAGGGACCCGGCTGCGAAGCCAGCTACGAGCGGATTGAAGACATTGACGTCTATCGCCACCGCGTCTTCGAGGCCGCGGGCACGCTCGGCTACTTCCTCGAATACGGCTGGGCGATGGCGGCGTGGCTTTGGCTTTCGCTCAAAGCTTACGCGCGGCGGCCTTTCAAAATTCTTCACGCCTGGAATCCGCCCGATCTCATATTTCTCGTGGCGTGGTTTTATCGCCTCTTCGGAGTGCGCTTCATTTTCGATCACCTGGATTTGTCGCCGGAGCTCTACCTTGCCAAGTTCAGCAGGAAAGATTTCTTCTACCGGCTGGTGTGCCTGGCGGAGCGGCTGTCGTTCAAGACCGCGGCCGTTTCGCTCGCCACCAATCAGTCCTTCCGCGAAATCGCCATCGAGCGTGGCGGCAAATCCCCCGACCGCGTCTTTATCGTGCGCGTCAGCCCGGTGCCCCAGAAGATGCGCCGCGCGGGCACGTTCCCCGAATTAAAGGAAGGCAAGCCCTTGCTCGTGGTCTATCTCGGCGTGATGGGCCCGCAAGACGGCGTGGACATTTTCATTGAGGCCGTCGAATACCTCGTCAAGACAAAGCGGCGCACAGACACACAGTTCGCCTTGATCGGCGGGGGGACCGAGCAGCCGCGGCTGAAGCAAATGGCGAACGAAAAGGGGCTCGGCCCGGCGGTGAAGTTTACCGGCCGGCTGCCTTTCGAAGACGTGGCCCGTTACCTCTCGACCGCCGACGTGGGCGCGGCGCCCGATCCCTTGAACGACATGAACGACCGCTCGACGATGGGGAAGATTCTCGAGTACATGTGCTACGAAATTCCCGTCGTCCTGTTTGAGTTGACGGAAGGGCGCCGCTCGGCCGATAACTCGGCGCTCTACGCCAAGCCCAACGACCCGGTGGACTTTGCGGAGAAGATCAACCAATTGCTTGACTCCGAGAGCCTGCGGCGGGAGCTGGGCGCGCGCGGCCGCCGGCGTATCGAAGAGGTTTTTAATTGGGAAATTGACCGCGCCCAGTTGCTTCGCGCCTACGAGGTGGCACTCAGTTCTAGGGACTAGGGACCGGGGAGCAGGGACTAGGGGCTGGGGACTAGGGACCAGGGATCAGGGACCAGGGGCCGGGGAATAGGGGCTGGGGGTCAGGGACTAGGGACTAGGGACTAGGGGATGACTTCCGCGACCTCAGCGAACGAATAAGGCTGTTGAGCAATCTTCCCACTTCGTGGATATTTTTGTTCAAACTATCGAGGTCGGCAGGCTCCAAGAAACCGAGGTTTCGGGAAACAATCAAATGGGTTTCAAGCTCAAGGAGCGATCCGCGAGCAACAATTAGGAATTGCACATACTCTTTGGTGGTCCCTCGGCCCCATCCCTCTGCGATGTTCGCCGGAATCGAGGCGGCCGCTCGCCTGGCTTGTGCCGTAAGACCAAACTTCTCTTCATCGGGGAATGCTCGGGTCGCCTTGTAGGTTTCAGTCACCAGCCCTACGGCTTTCTGCCAGACGTGCAATTCTTTGTAAGTCCCCAGCCCCCAGCCCCCAGCCCCTAGTCCCTGCTCCCCGGTCCCTAGTCCCTAGTCCCTTTTGCCTAGTCCCTAGACTAGCTCGCTCCGCGGCCGAGCAGGACGACGGGGATGGTCTTCAGCAGGATTTTCCAGTCGAGCGCGGGCGACCAGTTATCAATGTATTCGAGGTCGAGCTCCATCCAGCGCTCGAAGTCGAGCTGGTTGCGGCCGGCGAGCGCCCAGAGGCAAGTGAGCCCGGGCTGCATGCGCAGCCGGCGGCGCTGCCAGGGGGCGTAGCGGGCAACTTCCTCGGGCAGGGGCGGGCGCGGACCGACGAATGACATCTCGCCCTTGAGGATATTGACGAGTTGCGGCAGCTCATCGAGCGAGAACCGCCGCAGGAATCGCCCGAAACCGGTCAGGCGCGGATCGTCGCGGATCTTGAAGACCGGCCCATCCATCTCGTTGAGCGGCTCGAGCTCGCCTCGCATCCGCTCGGCGTCCGAGTGCATGGAGCGGAATTTGAAGAGCACAAATTTCCGCCCGCCGAGGCCGGAGCGCGTCTGGCGGTGAAGGACTGGCCCGCGCGAGGTGAGTTTGACGAGCAGCGCGATGAGAAGCAGGAGCGGCGAAAGCGCGAGCAGAAAGACCAGGGCCATCGCGAAGTCGAGGAGGCGCTTCACGAGCAGCAAATCTTCGTTGACGGGCGTCGTTGAAAACGTCAGGAGGGGCCACTCACCCATGCGCTCGAGGTGCACCTTCGAGAGGACTTGAGCTCGTTTTTCGAAACCGCGAAGATGACCTCGTCAATCACCTGTTCGCGGAGAAGCTCGCGCAGCCGGGCGAGCGGGAACACCGGATAAGTTTTTGAGAGCCCGGCTCGGGCGCCCTCGGAAGCTGGATCGAGCTCGGCGAAGCCCACGAGCGACAACCCCTGGCCGGCGTTCGCTTCAATCAGCCGGGCGATTCCCCCGGCTTCGGCCGAGCCGCCGACGATGAGAACACGCCGCTCAACCGCAAAGCGCCGGCGAAAGGTCGGGCTTGCCGCGCGCGCCACCAGGCGAAACGCGACCATGGCGGCCAAGTCCGCAAGGGCGTAGAGCCCCAGAAGCAAGCGGCTGACGTAATCGAGCTTGAAGGCAAAGGTGACGGCGAAAAGCAGCGTGGTGGCAATCGCCGCCACCCGCAGCGGGTCCCAAAAGGCGCGCCGCAAGTTCTCCGCCTCAATCTCGCGATAGACGCCCAGGACGAGCCCGGTGGCGACCCACAGCCCCGCCGCCAGCGGAACGATCCAGGCGTAATGCGAGAGCGGGTAAAGCGGCGTAGGTTCGAGGACCCGAGTCCGCAGCCAAGTGGCCGCGGCAAAGGCGGCGAAGGCCAAGGCCGCGTCCGCGGCGATGTAAAGCCCCGCAAGAAACCGCTTGTAGAGCGCCAGCATGGAAGGCCACCCTGCCTGCTGATTCGGCTCCGCCCTTCGAGTCCTCCAGAGGCCCTGAGCGAAGTCGAAGGGCTCAGGGCCCTGAGTCCGTCAGCGGACGGATGCCAACATCCGTCAGCCGACGGATCGAAAGCTGGCGGCGAGGCCGAAGGCTCGGGGATTATCTTAGCCTGCCTGCGGCAGGCAGGCAAAAGGCGCTGGCCTGCATTTCTCACCGCGGATGGCGGAAGGGCGGGGCTGAAGCCCCGCCATCTCAGGCTGTTTTGACTTTTCCTCAGTCGCGCGCCCCGCGCAGTCCGTCGGCCGACGGACTGCGCGGGGCGCGGAAAAGAAAGCAGGGGGCCGTGCTTTCGGCGGGGCTGAAGCCCCGCCCTTCCGTGGGGGTTCAAAGCTGGTGAGATATCCGGACTAGGGATTCGACTCGAAGCGCCGGGGGGCATCCCGGTTCAGCGTGAAATTGAGTGAAGCGGTCTTTTTCGCAACATCTAGTTTGCTTGCTGCAAGTGAGCAAATGGCTCTCCAAGGTACGGCAGGTGCCAGTATTTTCCGGCTCAGTTTAAGACCGAGAACGCACGCTCTCACCATTTAGACTTCAACCCAGCCTTTGGCAAAGCGCATAGTGTGCGGGCGCCGAGTAATTGATGATACCTGGCGCCAGGAGAAGGTCCAGCAACAGCTTAGGCAAGCGGTCTCGGTATTTGAAGCGGAGAAATTCTTCGGTCAGCAGCGAAATGTTGCTGAAGCGCTCCCCAAGCAAGTCCAGAAGCTCCGTTCGCCGAAAGCCGGCGTGGGCTCCGGATTCGTTGTGGAATTTCCCGCGCAAACGGGCTCCCCAGTCCATCACGTTCCATTGGACCTTCTGCCATGGTGTGGCGTCGAAGGAGCCCAAGTATCCGACGAGCCGCGACTTATTAGGGACACCCAAGTAGAACCACCCTCCCGGACGCAGGACTCGGCAAATTTCATTTAAGGCCAAACGTGGGTCTCCGACGTGCTCCAGGGAGTGGAATGCGGCCGCAAAGTCAAAAACTCCCGAAGGAAACGGCAGGCCCTTCGCGTCCGCCAGCAGGACGCAGTGCTCCGCGCGCGCGAGGGGCGAGAAGCGTTGTTCCAGATCCAGCCCGATCACCTTCTTGCTCCTCAACGTGCGGCGCATGTAGACGACTTCATCGCCGGTGCCACAGCCCACTACGAGACCGGATCGGGGTTCCAGCTGTTCGAGATGCTGGCGCAGCAGGGAGCAACAATGGACGACCATGGTCGCGACCGAAGGAATGGGCATATCCGCCACGTCAGCGGCAATGTAAAGCCCTGCGACAAACCGCTTGCAGCGCGCCGGCATGGAAGGCCACCCTGCCTGCGGCAGGCAGGCAAAAGGCCGGGGTGTAGCGGCGAGCTGTGCCTCGCCGCCAGGAGCAAGCGAATTGCGGCGAGGCACAGCTCGCCGCTACAGATGATGATCTTCGGCGCGCTCTTTGGCCTGCTCGGCGCGCGCCACGTCAATTTCTTCCGCCCGCTCGACGGCTTCGGCCAGCACGATCACGCGCTCCGGAAGAACTTCCACGAAACCGCGGCTCAGCGCCATGAACTCGGCCGAACCGTTATGGACGTAGCTCAATTCCCCCGCCTGAAGCTCCGAGAGCAGCGGCGCATGGCCGGGCAGGATGCCGAGGTAGCCGCCCTTGCCGGGCACCGTCACGCCCTTCACTTTTTCGCGAGCCACTTCGCGAGCCGGCGTGACGACCGAAAGTTGAAGTTCGACTGGCAAATTTTGGTCCATCTTGTGATTGAACGATTGCGCGATTGAGTGAATGATGAAACCGACGAAGCAAAAGTTCCGCTCTTTAATTCACTCAATCACCCCATCACTCAATTCTTAAGCTTCTCGGCCTTTTCCCGAACGTCTTCGATTGTGCCGACCATATAGAACGCCTGCTCGGGCACGTCGTCGTGCTTGCCTTCGACGACCTCCTTGAACCCGCGGATGGTGTCCTTAATCTTGACGTATTTTCCTTCCAGTCCCGTGAACTGGGCGGCGACGAAGAAGGGTTGAGACAGGAAGCGCTGGATCTTGCGCGCGCGCGCCACGGTGATTTTGTCTTCGTCGGAAAGCTCGTCAATCCCCAATATGGCGATGATGTCTTGGAGGTCTTTGTATTTTTGCAGGATCGCCTTCACCGAGCGCGCCACGTTGTAGTGTTCCTCGCCCACGATGCGCGGGTCGAGCATGCGCGAGGTGGAAGCCAGCGGGTCCACGGCCGGATAGATGCCCAGCTCGACGATTTGGCGCGAGAGCACGGTGGTGGCGTCGAGGTGCGAGAACGCCGTGGCGGGCGCCGGATCGGTCAGGTCGTCGGCCGGGACGTAGATCGCCTGGACAGAGGTGATCGAGCCCTTCTTGGTCGAAGTGATGCGCTCCTGGAGCTCGCCCATTTCGGTCGAGAGGTTCGGCTGATAGCCCACCGCCGAGGGCATGCGGCCGAGCAGCGCCGAGACTTCCGAGCCCGCCTGCGTGAAGCGGAAGATGTTGTCAATGAAGATCAGTACGTCGCGGCCTTCGACGTCGCGGAAATATTCGGCCACGGTCAGCCCCGTCAGGCCCACGCGCAGCCGCGCGCCGGGTGGCTCGGTCATCTGGCCGTAAATGAGCGCGGCTTTCGACTTCTCGGGATCGCCGGGAGTGATGACGCCCGAGTGCGTCATCTCGATCCACAGGTCGTTGCCTTCCCTCGTGCGCTCGCCCACGCCGGCGAACACCGATACGCCGCCGTGCTTCATCGCCACGTTGTTGATGAGTTCTTGAATGATCACGGTCTTGCCCACACCCGCGCCGCCGAACAAGCCGGTCTTTCCGCCTTTGAGGTACGGCTCGAGCAGGTCCACCACCTTCACGCCTGTCTCAAACATTTCGAGCACGGTAGATTGCTCTTCAAGTTCGGGAGCGTGCCGATGGATGGGGGACCGGGTGTCGGAAACGATCGGCCCCAGCTTGTCTACGGGCTCGCCGATGACGTTCATGACGCGGCCAAGCGTGGCCTTGCCCACCGGCACCGTGATCGGTCCGCCCAGGTCCTCGGTTTTCATGCCGCGCACCATGCCATCGGTGGGCTCCATGGCCACGCACTTGACGCGCCCCTCGCCCAGGTGTTGTTGGACTTCCGCGATGACGCGGAGAGGCTTCGGGACGCTGAAGCCCTCCGAAGTGACGCGCACGGCGTTGAAGATGGGCGGCAAGTGCCCGCCTTCGAACGCGACCACAATCACCGGCCCGATAATTTCCACAACTTTCCCGAATTTCGTTTCCGTCACGGCAATCCTTTCGGTCAACTTCGTAGGGGCGACCCTTGTGGTCGCCCGCATGGGGCGGGCACAAGGCCCGCCCCTACGTTTCCCTCCTAGTTGAGGAGGGGACTGAGGGGTGGTCCGAATCTACACGCTCGCGGCGCCGCTCACGATCTCGATAATCTCCTTGGTGATGGCCGCTTGGCGAATTCGGTTCATCGTCAACGTCAAATGGTCAATCATTTCCGCGGCATTCTCGGTGGCCGCGCCCATGGCGGTCATTTTCGCCGCGAACTCCGCCGCCGCCGATTCGATGAGCGCCCGATAAATTTCCACGTCCGCGTAGCGGTACAGAAGCGCCTTGAACAACTCCTCGGGCGGCTGCTCGTAGATGTAATCCACGAGCGGGGCGCTTCCGGAGGCAGGCGCTGTGGCCGCGGGCTCAATGGGCGCGATGGGCAGGAAGCGCTCCACAGTCAGCCGCTGCACCATCGCCGATTTGTATTCGTTATAGATAACGTCCACCGCGTCCACCGCTTCGGATGCGTAAAGCTCGCGAATGCGCTCCGCGATTTCCTGCGCCTGGGCGTAGCCGAGCCCCGCGAAGATATTCACGTACTCGGCCGTGATCGCCGCCCCGCGCTTGCGGAAGAAGTCGCGGCCTTTGCGCCCCACGCAAAGCAGCGAGACTTCGAGAGTCCGATGCTCCGCGAGGTAGGTTTGCGCGGCGCGGATGAGGTTCGAGTTAAACGCTCCGCACAAGCCCCGATCCGCGGTCACCAGCACCAGCAGGACTTTTTCCACCGGCCGCGTCGCAAGCAAGGGATGCGAGCGCTCCGCAGTGCGGGCGGCGACGCTCCGAATCATCGCCCGCAGTTGGTTCGCGTAGGGGCGGGCGTTCACGACGCGCTCCACCGCGCGCCTCAGCCGCGCCGCCGCCACCATCTTCATGGCGCGGGTAATCTGCTGGGTGTTTTTCACCGAGCGAATGCGGCGGCGAATGTCCAAGATGTTCGGCATGGTTCAGTTCTAAGTTAAAAGTCGAGAGTCAAAAGGTCCAAGCCGACAAAGCGTTGAACTCTCGACTTTCGACTATCAACTTCTGACAGCTTTCTTCTCCCTCGCGAGTTTTGCCAAAATCGGGTGACGCCATTGCTAGAGCTTCGGCTCCAGCTTCTTTAGAAGTTCATTCGTTTCGCGCAGTAAGGCCACCTACTGTTCCAAAAGTTCGAGGTGCTTTGAATAGTTTTTGGGATACCAGCCCCTCTGCTTTGAGCGCATGAAGAAAATCCACAGGCCCAGGAGCAGCAGGAGCGGCAGGCCGTTCATCACCCAACTGATCACATTGCCGCCCGAATCGTCTTTGAAGGTGACGCTGACGTTCTTTTCGGTCAGCGTTTTGTAAAGGTCCGGGTAATTAGCCGGGATGGCGGTTTTGAATTTGGCGTTGTTTTTTCGAAGCGTTCCCGAGGCGTCGGTTCCCGAGATGGTCACTTCGGCGACGGAGTCGCTGTTGACGTCGTTGACGAATTCGGAAAACGTCAGATCGAGCGGTCGCTCCGCAGAAGCGTTCCGCACGACGGCCCAGACCAACAGGGTCAGAACCACCATGAGCGCCCAGAAGATGATGTTTTTAACTGCGGAATTCATTGTACCCACTCTGGCCGCCAGAGGCCCGCTGCTTTGGCAGACGTCAAAAAGCGATGTCTGCGCCACCAAGCAGGCTTCTTGTCACCTTCCTTCATCTTTCACTCTTCATACTTCATCCTTCAGACTTCATCCTTTACCCTTTAACCTTCAACCTTCGACTGTCAACTCTTGACAGCTTTTTTCTCCGCGACAAACTTCGCTTTGTACTCGTCAAGCATCTTCTTGACGTCGGCTTTCACCGCGTCGTCGAGCGTCTTCTTCTCGCGCAAATTCTTTCCGACCAAGGGATAGGACGAATCCATGAACGCGTAGAGGCCCTTCTCGAAGCCCACGCAGTCTTCCACCGGCAGGTCGTCGAGATGGCCGTTCGTCCCCGCGAAAATAATCACCACCTGCTTTTCGACGGCGAGCGGCGTGTACTGGTCCTGTTTGAGCACCTCGGTCAGGCGCTGGCCGCGGTTGAGCTGCGCCTGCGTGGCTTTGTCGAGGTCGCTGCCGAATTGCGCGAAGGCCTCGAGCGCGCGGAACTGCGCCATGTCCAAACGCAAGGTCCCGGCCACCTGCTTCATGGCTTTGATTTGGGCGTTGCCGCCCACGCGCGAGACCGAGAGCCCGACGTTGATAGCCGGGCGGACGCCGGCGTTGAACAGGTCTGTCTCCAAGTAGATTTGCCCGTCCGTAATCGAGATGACGTTGGTCGGGATGTAGGCGGAGACGTCGCCCGCCTGCGTCTCGATGACGGGCAGCGCCGTGAGCGAGCCCGCGCCAAGCTCCTTGCCGAGCTTTGCCGCGCGCTCGAGCAGGCGCGAGTGAAGGTAGAACACGTCCCCCGGATAAGCCTCGCGGCCCGGCGGCCGGCGGAGCAGCAGCGAGATTTCGCGGTACGCCACGGCGTGCTTCGACAAGTCGTCGTAGATGCACAGCGCGTGGCGGCCGCGGTCGCGGAAGTACTCGCCCATGGCGCAACCGGCGTAGGGCGCGATGTATTGGAGCGGCGCCGGGTCGGACGAGCCCGCCTCCACCACAATCGTGTAGCGCATGGCGTCGTAGGATTCGAGCGTCTTCACCACTTGCGCGATGGTCGAGCGCTTCTGCCCGATCGCGACGTAGACGCAAATCACGTCCCCGCCGCGCTGGTTGATGATGGTGTCGAGGGCGATGGCGGTCTTTCCCGTCTGCCGGTCGCCGATGATCAGCTCGCGCTGGCCGCGGCCGATGGGAATCATGGCGTCAATCGCCTTGAGCCCGGTCTGCAAAGGCTCGGTCACGGGCAGCCGATCCACAACGCCGGGCGCCAGGCGCTCGACGGGATTGAATTCCTCAGCGACGATGGGGCCTTTGTCGTCTGTGGGCCGGCCGAGCGCGTTGACGACGCGGCCGACTAGCGCTTCCCCCACCGGCACGGACATGATGCGTTCGGTGCGCTTGACGACGTCGCCTTCCTGAATCTTCGTATAGTCGCCGAGCAGCACCGCGCTGACTTGGTCTTCCTCGAGGTTCAAGGCCAGGCCCGCAACCTCGTGGGGTAAGTCCAAAAGTTCCCCTGCCATCACGTGGTCGAGGCCGTGGATGCGCGCCACGCCGTCGCCTACCGAAATCACCGAGCCAACTTCGCTCACGGTGACGGTGCGGTCGTAGTTCTCGATTTGCTCGCGGATGATGCGAGTGATTTCGTCGGCCTTGATAGGAGGCATTGCGTTATGCTCCGTCAATTTCTAATCTGGCGACAATCGCCTTGGCATTTTCAGTTTCGATTGTCCGGGCACAAATTGCCGATTTTCGATTCCCGATTGCCGATTGAATCCCTCAATCGAAAATCGGCAATCCCTAGTCCCTAGTCCCTAGTCCCTAGCACCTAGTCCCCAGTCCCTAGCCCCTGTTCTACCGGACCGCCAGCCGCTCGCGCATCGCATCCAGGTGGCCGCGCACCGAGCCGTCGTAAACACGGCTCTGGATGCGGGCCCGCAGGCCGCCGATGAGGGCCGCGTCCGTTTCAAACTCCATTTCCAAGGGCTGGCCGGTCACCTCGCGAAACCGCGCGGCGAGCGCGGCGCGTTCCTCCGCCGAAAGGTCTGCGGCGGAGGATACGCGGACTTCCACAATGCCCTGGCGCTCGTTCGAGATGCGGCGGAAGGCCGCGCGAATTTCCTCGAACATGGCGAGGCGGTAATTCTGGGCCAGAATCCGCAGGAAGTTCGACGTGGTCTTGGAAACCGCCAAGCGCTCTAAGATCCGGTCGAGCAGACCCATTTTCGCGTCGAGCCGCACGGCGGGGGAATCGAACACCGCGCCAAGCTCCGCGCTCGCGCGCCACACCGCGCCGAAGGTCTCGAGCTCCTGCTCGACGGGGCGGTAGTTCCCCGACGCGCCGACGACGTCGGCCAGCGCGCGCGCGTATCGGTTGGCAATGACAATAGACATAAGCTCGCGTAGGGGCACCCTTGATGGGCGCCCGAAGGGGGCGGGGATGAACCCCGCCCCTACAGACGAATCAATTTCGGTTCGCGAGCCCCGTGCCTGGCTGCCGTACGTCGGGCAGGTCTCGGAGCCCGGCGAGATATCGTGCGAACAGCCGCTCGCGCTGCGGCGCGTCGAGCCGTCGGCGGACGCTTTGCTCCGCCAGCCGCAGCGCTTCCGAAGCCGCGAAGGCTTGTAGCCCCTGTCTTGCGGCACGCGTGGCGGCGTCGAGGCGCGCCCGCGCGAACTCCAGCAGCTTGTTCGCCTCAGCTTCCGTTTCGCGCCGGAAGCGCTTCGCCTCGGCCGTGGTTTCGCGCTTGGCCGCTTCCTCGAAGGCTCGAATCTCCTGTTCGAGCTTCGCAAGCTTTTCCTCAACCGCTCGAAGCTCGGCTTCGGAGGCTTCGAGGGCCCTTCGCCCTTCTTCGATGCCCTTGCGGATGGCCACGGAACGCGCCGCAAAATATTCCGCCGCCGGCTTCCTCAGGAAATAAACCAGGGCGCCGACGAGGATAAGAAAATTGACAATCTTGTAAATGAGCTCTCGCGACTCGTTGCTGCTCTCGGACGGCTCTTCCGGGGGGACCAGCACGCCGCTGACAACGAACGGCCCGTTCCACCGTAGGGGCAATTCATGAATTGCCCCTACTTTCATTGCGCGTGTTGCCGAAGGCGGCCGCTTCGAGCCGACAGCCGGCATTCGGCTGTGACAAGAGCGGCAAGAAGCGCTTGGCTGAACCAGCGTCTCATACCTCCGCTCCCCCCTGCCGTCCGCCCCCTGAACCCGGCAAGCTTTCCCCAAGAATCGTGTCGGCAATTTCCGTTGCCAGCGACCGGCAGGCTTCGCCAAGGGAAGCCCGCGCCGCGTCCGCCTCTTTCGCAATGCCGGCCAGCGCTTCTTTCAGCCAGACCTCCGCTTGGTCGCGCGCCCGCCGAAGCTCTTGCTCGCGCTCGGCCAGCGCCTTTTGCCGCTCTATTTCGCGCCGTCGGTAAACGTCCTGGCGTGCCGCTTGGAACCGCGCCTCGTACTCGGCGGCTTTAGCGGCTACCATTTTTCGGTGTTCTTTTGCCCGCTCCAGAGCTCCACTCGATGCCGCTTCGCGCTCGCGAAGGACTTTGGCGAGCGGCGTAAAGAAGATGCGGTCCAGAATTACGAGCAGGAGGAGAACCAGCAAAGCGGTCGGCGCGCTCTGCGCAAACAGAGACCCCAACTGGCGAAGGATGTCATTCATGTGGAGCGCTTGGCCTCAGCAACCACGGATGACCGCTTCGAACCCGTCTGCTGCCGGGCAGGGCGAGCCGGGAATGTAGCATGGGCGTCGGCTTGCCGTCAACGCTTAAGGCCAGCCAAAGCTCGTAGGGGCAATTCATGAATTGCCCCTACATGGTCTCTGCTCTGGGCGCGCAAATCCGCCGGGCTAGGGCTTTCGTCCCCGACCGACCGGTAGGGCGGCGAGGCACAACTCATTGTATTTTGAGAGGTTCTTGACATGGGGCGGACGCGGGCTATAATTGTCGTTTGGGCTGAGAGAGGCCCGCGTGTTTATAAGCCTGGAAGAACTGGAGCTCCACCGAGTCGTTGTTTCTGAGACTTACGCTTCCGGGGCTCTCGACTATCGCGGGGCGGGATTCAAGCAGCTGGGCCCCATGAAGGTCAGCGCTTCCGCAGAGCTTCGAGGGCAGGAGATTCACATTCAGGGGCACATCGGCGGGCGCTTGGGGGCGGAGTGCGACCGCTGCCTGACCAATGTTGAAATTCCCGTCGAGCGGGATTTCGACCTCTACTACCGCCAGCTTCAAACGATCGCCCGCCAGGAGGAAGTGGAAGTCCCCGCCGGCGAGCTGAACGTCGGGTTCTTTTCGGATGCGGGCATCGTGCTCGAAGATGTGGTCAGTGAACAAGTCATCCTCTCGGTGCCGATGAAGGTGGTCTGCCGGACGGATTGCCAGGGCCTCTGCCCGGTCTGTAAGGCGGACCTCAATCGCGTCCAATGCGGGTGTCGAGACCGGCCACCTGGGGCGGAATCGCCTTTCTCCTCTCTGCTCGAGCATTGACGGGCCGCGAAGAGAATCGCCGGGACGTGTGGGACTTCCATCCACCGACGGGTTGAACACGCGTCCACCGACGGGTGGAACATCCGTCCACTGACGGGTTGAAGGGATTTCCGAAATCAATTTAGCAGGGGAGCAGGCAGCGGCAAGGGACCGGGGCAAGCTTATCGAACCTTGACACCTGTGGGGGAACGGATATGCCGAATCCAAAGCGAAGACATTCGAAAGCGCGGCGGAACCGCCGGCGCGCGCACGACCACTTGCACCCGCGCGCCGTGGTCGAGTGCCCGCACTGCCATGAGTCTAAACTCTCCCATCAGGTCTGCGCGCATTGCGGCTACTACCGCGGGCGGCAAGTCACGCTGGTCGAAGAAGCGGTCTGAGTAGGCGCGGGTCCGTCAGCCGACGGATGCCCGCCCTGGGGCGACCACGAGGGTCGCCCCTACGGGGCGCGAATCCGCTCCGCGAAGATAGAGGCGTTCCAGAAGCAGCCACCACGTATGCCGATGCGGCGAATTGTCGTGGACGCAATGGGTACGGACTTGGCTCCCCAGGCGGAAGTCGAGGGGGCGCTTCTCGCGGCGCGCGAGGGCCTCGCTCAAATCATCCTGGTGGGGCCCGAGGAGCGTTTGAAGCGCGAGCTTGGGCGGCACGGCGAGTCCGTCAGCCGACGGAGCATCGAGATCGTTCACGCCAGCCAATCCATCACCATGGAAGACGCGGCGGCAAAATCCTTTCGCCGCAAGCGCGACTCCTCCATTCGCGTGGCTGCGCGCCTGGTGCGCGAGGGCCAAGCCGACGGGCTCATCAGCGCCGGCAACACGGGGGCCGTGATGGCCACGATCAAAATCGTGCTCGGGGTGCTGGCAGGCGTGGACCGGCCGGCGCTGGCAGCCGTTTTCCCCACCTCCAAGGGCCGGGCTGCGGTGCTGCTCGATGTGGGCGCCAATGTGGATTCCAAACCCCGTCACCTCGAGCAATTCGCCGTGATGGGGGAGATTATTACCGCGTCATTTTCGGCGTGGCGCGGCCGCGCGTCGGCCTGCTCTCGATCGGAGCCGAGGACCACAAGGGAAACGACCTGACGCGGGAAGCCTTCGCCCTGATGAAACTGCTCCCGCTTAATTTCGTCGGCAACGTGGAAGGCCGCGACCTTTATAACGGCCGCGTGGAGGTTTCATCGGCAACGTGGCGCTGAAGATCAGCGAAGGTTTGGTTGAAGCCATCACGAGCCTGCTCAAAGACTCCCTCTCCCGCGACCTGAAGTCGAAAGTCGGCTATGTACTTTCGCGCAAGGCCTACGCGCACTTCAAGAAGCGGGTGGATTACTCCGAATACGGTGGCGCGTCGCTGCTCGGCGTGCGCGGCGTCTCGATCATCTGCCACGGCGGCTCGAATTCGAACGCCATCAAGAACGCCATCCGCGTGGCGGCGGAATTTGCCGAGGGGCACGTCAACGAAAAAATCGAAAACGAACTGAGAAAGTCAACAAAGTCTCTCGGCTCGGAGTTCGGCGTTCGGAGTCAGGTCCGAACTTCCAGCTGAACAACTCCGAACACCGAACTCGGAACTAAGAAACGGAGCAGACATGCCTTCGGCGACGATACTCGGGACCGGCGCGGCGCTGCCCGCCCGGGTGATTACCAACGCCGACCTCGCAAAGCTGGTGGAAACTTCCGACCAGTGGATCACCGACCGGACGGGCATCAAGGAGCGCCGCCAAGCGTCGGACGGGGAGACCACTTCCTCCCTCTCGGTCCTCGCCTCACGGAGGGCGCTCGAGATGGCGGGCCTCACACCTCGGGACCTCGACCTGATTATCTGCTCCACCATTTCGCCCGATATGCCGCTGCCTTCCACGGCGTCGTTCATCCAGAGGGAGCTTGGGGCGCCGTGTTGTATCGCCTTCGATCTCGCCGCCGCCTGCTCCGGGTTTCTCTTCGGCGTCACCGTTGCCGACCAATTCATTCGCACCGGGAAGGCCAAATACGCCCTGGTGATCGGCGCGGAACTGCTCTCCCGGTATCTCGACTATAAAGACCGCGCGACTTGCGTGATTTTCGGAGATGGGGTGGCGGCGGGCGTGCTCGGCCCGGCGACGCCCCCCTCGGGGATTCTCTCGACCGAAATGCACACCAACGGCGCTTACGCCGACCACCTCTATATTCCCGCCGGAGGGACGGTCAAACCCGCCAGTTGCGAGACGGTTCGCGCGCGCGACCATTACATCAAGATGCGGGGCAACGAACTCTTTAAGGTGGCGGTGCGCAGCCTGGGGGAGGTCTCGCGGCGGGTTATGGACGAGGCCGGCGTCCGCTCCGACGAGCTCAGCCTTTTTATTCCCCATCAGGCCAACCAACGCATCACGGAGGCGGTGCGCGACCGGCTGGGCGTGAGCTCCGACAAGGTCTATTCCAACATCAGCCGCGTCGGGAACACTTCCTCGGCCTCCATTCCCATTTGCCTGGATGAGTGCGCCCGTTCGGGCCGCATCCAGCGCGGCGATTTGATTTTAATGGCCGCCTTCGGAGCCGGCGTCACCTGGGGCGCCATGCTGATGCGCTGGTAAAAGGTAGATGGGTAGACGGCATACGGTAGACAGGAGAAAGTCACAGTCCCGTATGCCGTATGCCGTCTACTGTCTGCCCGGAAGCGATGGGCGGGCGAACGCGACCGGCAACAATGATTCAATCCAAGACGGCTTTCCTTTTTCCCGGCCAGGGGTCTCAAGTTCCGGGGATGGGGCGGGAGTTGGCAGAGTCTTTTGCTTCCGCCCGTGCGGTTTTCGAAGAAGCTGACGCGGCCCTCGGCTTCCCGCTCTCGAAGCTTTGCTTTGAGGGCCCCGCCGAGGAGTTGCAATTGACCGCCAACACGCAGCCGGCCATTCTCGCGGTCTCGGTGGCGACGGCGAGGGTGCTCGAGGAAAAGGGCGTGCAAGCGGATTTTGTCGCGGGCCACAGCCTGGGCGAATACTCGGCGCTGGTGGTTGCAGGTTCCTTCGAACTTTCCGACGCCGTCCGGCTGGTTCGCAAGCGCGGTCAATACATGCAGGATGCTGTACCGGTGGGTGTGGGCGCGATGGCAGCTTTGCTCGGCATAACGCCCGAAGCCGCGGACGAGGTGTGCCGCGAAGCGGCTCAGGGCGAAGTGGTTTCTCCGGCGAATTTCAATTCTCCGGGCCAGCTCGTGATTGCAGGGCATAAGCCGGCGGTCGAGCGCGCCGTGGAGCTCGCCAAAAGCCGCGGCGCAAAGCGCGCGATGATGCTCAATGTCAGCGCGCCTTTCCATTGCGCCCTTATGAAACCTGCGGCCGAGCACCTGGCCAAAGATCTTGACGAAGTGGAGATTCGCGGCCCGGGAATTCCGCTGGTGAATAATGTGGATGCGCAAGTGGTCCGAACGGCCGCCGCCGTCCGCGAGGGGCTGAAGAGGCAGGTGGCCTCACCCGTGCGGTGGGTTGACTCGATTCGAACACTCGCCGCCAACGGCTGTAATCGCTTCGTTGAAGTCGGTCCGGGCAAAGTGCTCGCGGGGCTGGTTCGCCAGATTGACCGTAACCTTGAGTGCCTGAACGTCGAAGACGCCAGCTCATTGAACGAAACGCTCAAGCGACTTGAGTAGTGACGGCTGTAGCGGCGAGCTGCGCCTCGCCGCCTCGGCCCAATGAGTTGCGGCGAGGCGCAGCTCGCCGCTACAGCCGATGATGAATCTTGAGGGCCGCATTGCGCTGGTGACGGGAGCCTCGCAAGGCATCGGGGCGGCGACGGCTTTGGCCCTGGCTGAATCGGGCGCCGAGGTCGCGCTGGCGAGCCGGCGCCTCGATAAGCTGGAAGCTGTGGCGAAGAAACTCGAAGGCATGGGCAAGAAGGCGCTCGCAGTCCGAATGGATGTTGCCAGCATCCAATCCGTGAACGAGGCCGTGGCCCAAGTGCTTGAGTGGGGAAAGAAAATAGATGTTCTGGTGAACAACGCCGGCATCACCCAAGACGGCCTGGTGATGCGCATGAAGCCGGAAGACTGGGACGCGGTGCTTCGGACCAACCTCGACGGCGCGTTTTATTGCCTGCGCGCGGTTTTGCCCGGAATGGTCCGGCAGCGCTACGGAAGGATCATCAACGTGGCCTCGGTGGTGGCGGAGACTGGAAACCCGGGGCAGGCCAATTACGTCGCATCAAAAGCCGGGCTGATCGGGCTGACCAAGGCGGTGGCGGCGGAGGTGGCGAGCCGCAACATCACGGTCAACGCCGTGGCGCCGGGCTTCATTGAGACGGCGATGACCGAACCGCTCCCGGACGAATTGAAGCGGAAAATCACCGGGCTG
>QHZO01000081.1:0-5455 GCA_003224695.1 Acidobacteriota bacterium | reverse complement strand
TTAACGGCGGGATGTACATGGGCTAAACGGCCAGGCCGACACGCGGCGTAGGGGCGGCCCTCGTGGCCGCCCAGTACGGATGAACGTGGCTCGTGAAAAATAAGGATCGTGTCTCAGTTTGCTGTAGCGGCGATCCGTCAGCCGACGGACTCGCCGAGTTGACGATGGGAATGGCGGCGGCGAGACACAGCTCGCCGCTACAAGATAATCAGACTGAGACAGTACCGAAATGTCAGCGGGCTTGTTTCGGGCGACGGCCCGCTGCTAGAATGGCCGCCCCATTGACAAGTGCCCCGATCGGGGTGGGCGTGGGACGAGGAGGAGCGACGGATGGCATCTCTTGATGAAAAGGTGAAGCAGATCATTGTCGAGCAGCTCGGTGTGGACGAGTCCGAGGTAACGCCCACGGCGCACTTCATTGACGACCTCGGGGCGGACTCCTTGGACATCGTCGAGCTGGTCATGGCGTTTGAGGAAGCGTTTGAAATCGAAATTCCGGATGAAGAGGCGGAGAAGATTCAAACCGTGAAGGACGCCGTCGAATACATCCAGGGTCATGCCAAGGGGTCAAAGGGGACCTGTCGGCCGCCTGACGGACGGGCTCCCACGGAGGAACGCTCGTTGACACGCAGAGTTGTGGTGACGGGGGTTGGACTGGTCAGCGCCCTCGGCATCGGCACGGAAGAAACTTGGAAAAACATCCTCGCCTCGAAAAGCGGCGTTGGCCCCATCACGCACTTTGACACCGCGGGTTTCTCCGCGACCATCGCGGCGGAAGTTCGCGGCTTCGATCCCTTGCAATTCATCGAGAAAAAGGAAGTGAAGAAGATGGGCCGCTTCATCCAGTTTGCGATGGCGGCCGCCCAGTTCGCGATGGAGCAGGCGCGCCTGGCGATTACGCCGGACATCGCCGAGCGGACGGGCGTCTACATCGGCTCCGGCATCGGCGGATTCGACGTCATCGAGCGCGAGCACTCCGCCCTGCTCGAAGGCGGGCCGCGCAAAATTTCTCCCTTCTTTATTCCGGCCTCCATCGTCAACCTCGCCTCGGGATTCGTCTCGATTCGCTGGGGCGCGAAGGGGCCGAATTCCGCCACCTGCACGGCCTGTTCTTCGAGCGCCCACGCCCTCGGAGACTCCTTCAAGCTCATCCAGCGCTGCGACGCGGAGGTGATGATCGCGGGCGGCGCGGAGGCCGCCATCACGCCGTTGAGCGTCGGCGGGTTTGCCGCCATGCGCGCGCTTTCGACGCGCAACCAGGAGCCTGAGCGCGCCAGCCGGCCCTTCGACCGCGATCGCGACGGCTTTGTGATTGGCGAAGGGGCGGGAATTCTGGTGCTCGAAGAGCTGGGCCACGCGCGCCGCCGCGACGCCTCGATCCTTGCGGAGCTGGTCGGCTACGGAATGGCCGGCGACGCTTTTCACATCACGCAGCCGGCCGAGGGCGGCGATGGGGCCGTCCGCGTCATGCGCAATACCCTCGCCGACGCCAAGGTCCTTCCCGAGCAGGTGGGCTACGTCAATACCCACGGGACTTCCACGCTTCCCGGCGACCGCATGGAGACGGCAGCCCTTAAGAAAGTTTTCGGCGAGCACGTCGCGCGCCTGCCCGCAAGCTCCACTAAATCCATGACCGGACACTTGCTCGGCGGCGCCGGAGGCCTCGAAGCCGGTCTAACCGTGCTGGCTCTCCGCGACCAGGTGCTGCCGCCCACCATCAATTACGAAAACTCGGATCCCGATTGCGACCTGGATTACGTGCCGAATCGCCCGAGGCCCGCCGCCTTCGATTACGCTTTGTCGAATTCTTTCGGCTTCGGGGGAACGAACGCGGCGCTGCTGTTCAAGAAGAGCAGTGGCGAGTGACGAGTGGCAAGTGGCAAGCCACCTCTCGCTTGCCACTTGCCACATGCCACTAACCACTTTGCCGGCTGGGAGTGACATCCGCCTTTGAAGATTATCGTCTGTCTGAAGCAAGTTCCGGCGCGTGACGCGGTCTTAAGAATCAACCCGGCGGGCACTTGGGTGGTGTCGGCCGATGTGAGCTTTGAGATTAACGAACCGGATATCTACGCTCTTGAAGAGGGCCTGCGGCTGAAGGAAAAGCACGGCGGAGAGGTCGTGGTCGCGAGCCTGGGTCCGGCGCGAGCGCAGCAAGCCATCAAAGAAGCTCTGGCCAAGGGCGCTGACCGCGCGCTGCACCTCGACGATCCGGCTTTCGAGAACCTCGACGCGTATGGCGCTGCAAAAGTTCTGGCCAAGGCGCTCGAGCCCGAAAAGCCCGACCTGGTTTTGACGGGCCTCCAGTCCGACGACCTGGGATTTGCCCAGACGGGGGTGATTCTTGCGGAATTGCTGGGCCTGGCGCATTCGACCATCATCATGGAAATTCAGGCTCAGGGAGCCTCGCTCAGAGTGAAGCGGGAGCTCGAAGGTGGGTGGTTTCAGTGGCTGGAGCTGCCGCTCCCGGCGCTCGTGACCATTCAATCGGGCATCAACAAACCGCGCTACGCCACGCTCCCGGGCATCATGAAGGCCAAGACCAGGCCTCTGAAAAAACTGTCGGCGGCTGACCTGGGCCTCACGCCCGCCGACTTCCGACCGCGGCAAACAATCTTGAAAATCTATGTTCCGGCGAAGCGCGCGCATACGGAGTTTTTTGAAGGCAGCCCGAAGGAGATCGCCGCGCGGCTGGTGGATAAGCTGAGAAATGAGGCGCGGGTGCTCTAACCGGGTAGTCGCCCACTGGCTTGCCACTTGCCACTTGTCACTAGCCACTGCTCTTGAGGAGGCGCTATGTTTGCGCATGTCTGGAGAATGCGGGGCAAGAGGAAGAAGGCGGAAGACTACGAGAAGTTTGGGCGACAGATAACCCTTTCGACGCTTAAGAAAATAGATGGTTGCCTCGATGCGTATTTCCTGAAAGTGGCTGAAGCCCGCAAACCCGAATACCTGTGGGTGGTCCTCTGGCGGGATCAGGAGGCGCTGGAGGCCGCGCGCACGAGTCCGGCTTGGCGCGAGCAAATCAAGAAATTTGAAACCGGTAAGTTTTATAAGACCATTCCCATCGAATGGGTCTGCGAGTCGCTTGGCTCTTTTGAGGAGCCCGGCGCCCCAAAGTCCGCGAAAGCCGAAAAAAGCCCAAAGGCGGAGAAGGCCGAGGATGGCGCCCCGCCCCGCGAGGGCGGTCGGAAAGCGTTTGCGCCTCCGACTCCGTAGGGGCGGCCTTTATGGCCGCCCAGGGCGAGCATCCGTCGGCCGACGGACTCGCCCCTACGCCTAAGTGGAAATGATGCCTGACGAGATCCTGATCTTCGCCGAACACGCGGGCGGCAAACTCACGCGCGCCGCCTGGGAAGCGGTCTCCGCCGGCCAGCAGTTGGCGAGAGACCTGGCTCTTCCCGCCTCAGCTTGTATCGTTGGCCACGTAGGGGCGGAAGGCCTTGCGCCCCTACCCGCCGAACTCGCCTCCGCCGACCTCCGGGAGGTTCTTGCTCTCGATTCACCGCAACTCGCCGAATATACCGCGGAAGGAACAGCGCGCGCGCTCGGCGAAACGATTCGAGCGCGCCAGCCGCGTTTTGTAGTCTTCAGCCACACGTATCAGGTCCGCGACTTCGCGCCCAAACTCGCCGCCTCGCTCGGCTGCGGCCTGATCAGCGACTGCCTTGGCTACCGGAATGAGGGCAACCGGGTGATTTTCGTCCGGCAAGTTTTCCAAGGGAAATTTTCCGCCGACGTGGAGTTCGCCGGCCCGTCGCCGTGGCTCGTGTCATTTCAGGCGGGAGCGTTTCGCCGAGACGCCGTCCGCCGAGGCGCTTCACCGGCCAAAGTAACCGCCGCGGCCGTTGCACTCGACGCGGCCGCCATCCGCGTCAAACCGGGCGAGCGTTTCCGCGAGGCGAAGCAAGCCGTGGACCTGTCGCAGGCGGAAATCATCGTCGCGGTCGGCCGAGGCATCAAGGCGCTGGAACATTTGGAGCTGGCCAAGAAATTGGCCGAAGCTCTGGGCGGCGAGCTCGGCGCCTCGCGGCCTATCTGCGACTCCGGCTGGCTCCCCATGGACCGCCAGATCGGCAGCTCCGGCCAGACCGTCGCGCCCAAGCTCTACGTGGCGCTCGGCATCTCCGGCGCCATTCAACATCAGGTGGGAATGAGAGGCTCGAAGACCGTTCTCGCCATTAACAAGGACAAAGAAGCGCCGATTTTTGAAGTCGCCACCTACGGCGTGGCTTCCGACCTTTTCGAAATCGTTCCGGGCTTGATCGAAGCCATCAAAAAGGCCAAAGGCTCGTAGCCCCTCAGCTTGCAGTCGTCAGTTCTCAGCTCTCAGCCTTCAGCTATCGGTCATCAGTTTTCTCCAGTCAGCGTTCCATAATCAAAAATCGGCAATCGTAAATTCGCCCTGCTCTTCACTGGCGGTTCGACTTCGCTCACCGCCCTCCCTTCGGCCCTGCTCAGGGACACTGAGCGAAGCCGAAGCGTGAGCTTGCCGAAGGGCCACTTGTCACTCGTCACTGTCCTACTCGTACCTCAAGGCCACCATCGGGTCCACGCGTGTCGCGCGCCGAGCGGGGATGTAACACGCCAAGATTGACACCGCGACCAGTGCAAGCGAAACCAGCACAAAGGTAGCAGGATCTCGAGGGGCGACGCCGAAGAGAAAGCTAGCGAGGAAACTCGTGAGTGCCCAGGCTCCGGCGGCACCCAGGGCCACGCCGATCAGGGTGAGCCGCAGGCCTTGTCGAACAATCAGACCCAGCACATTGCGCCTTTCCGCGCCCAGGGCCATGCGAATGCCGATCTCGTGAGTACGCTGGGTCACCGAGAATGCCATCACGCCATAAATTCCAACCGTCGCCAGCGTGAGCGCGATGCCGGCGAAAATCCCCAGCAGAAGCAAGTTAAGCCGCCGCGGGGCAAGGGACTCCGACAGGACCTGTTGGAGCGTGGCCACGTGGTAGAGCGGCTGGTCGGGGTCCACGTCCCTGACCTGGGCGCGCACGGCGGAGACCATGCTGTCCGGGTCAGCGGCGGTGCGGACGGCGAGCTGCATGGAGTCGCCCGGCGACTGAAGGTAGGGCACGTAAAACTCGGCCTCGGTCTCCTGGCTCAACCCTTCGTGGCGGGTGTTTCCTACTACGCCGACCACGGTCAGGTCGTGCGTGAACTGCTTGCCAATGGGATCCTCTGTCGGCCAAAGGTGGCGCGCCAAGGCCTCATTCACCACCGCAACTTTCAGCGCCTGCTCGTCGTCGTGGTCTGTGAAGGTGCGGCCTTTGAGCACCGGAATGCCAAGCGTGTAGAAGTAGCCCGGGCTCACCGTGAGCCGCTGCATCATCGCGGTGGTCGAGCCCGAGAGCGCCGCCCTGGGCAGGAGCCGGTTGGGGGACATCATCAGGAAGCCCTGATAAGGACTGAGCGGCAGAGAATCAGCGAGAGCCGCAGAGCGAAC
>QHZO01000337.1 GCA_003224695.1 Acidobacteriota bacterium | reverse complement strand
CTACTACTACCATTACGAACAGGCTTCCCCGCAGCACACCGAGGTGCGCCTCACTGACGGTGGGCGGGAGGTGTACGGTGGGGGCGGCATCACGCCCGACGTCACCATGCTCGAGCCAAAGCCTGACACGGTCGAGGACGGTTTGCTCGCCCGCAACTCCTTCAAGGACTTCACCGAATACTACTTGGGCATCCACAAGACCGTGCAGCGAAGCTTCGTCGCGGACGACGCGGTGATTCAGGATTTCCGAAAATACTTGGAGAGCCACAACGTGGTTATTACGGATCAGCAAATCAAGGACAACCTCGACTTCATTAAAGACCACATTCAGGAGCAGATGATTTTGTATGTCTTCGGGCTAGACGAAATGCAAAAGGTCGCAGTCGCAAACGATCCTGAGGTTGAGAAGGCCTTCCAGCAGCTTCCGCAGGCGGGGGAACTCCTCGCAAACGCCCGGAAATTTATGGCCAGCCGCGACGAACGGTAACCGGCCTCCATCGGAGCAGCGCGCCCCGCCGAAGGTGAATCCTTCGGCCCGGGCGCCAGATCTGATCGTCAGAAACATGATATACTTTGCTTTTGCTTAAGAGCAGCGAGGGCGCGTGACTTCCCGGCGGCGATTCTCGTGGTTTTTCCCTTCTACAGTGCTGGCCTGCGCGCTCGCCGGCGGGCTGGTTGGCGGGCGCGTCGAGGCCACCGCCGATCCCGCAGACGATGCCGACGTTCAAACCAGCCTCAAGCAATTCACACAAATCTATGAGTTGGTTGAGCAGAACTATGCCAACCGGGTGGACCCGGACGCGGCCATATTCGATAACCCGGCCAAGGGGGGTGGTGCCATACCAGGGATGCTTCGCCAACTCGACCCGCACTCCATCTTCTTCGACCCCAAAGCATTCAGCAAACTGAGGGAAGACCAGGAAGGCCGCTACTCCGGTGTGGGCATGGTCATCGCTCCGCGCGAAGAGCGCGACGGCCATGTGGTGGTCGTTGTTCTCGATCCGATGCCGAACTCCCCGGCGCTCAAAGCCGGCCTGCTCGCCGGCGACGTGGTTGTTCGCGTGGATGACAAATCCACAGAGGGCATGGGTACCACCGAGGTGGCCAACCTGTTGAAGGGCCCTCGCGGCACCACCGTCCACATCACCGTTGCCCGTGAAACAAAACCCGCGCCGCTGCAATTTGACGTTGTCCGGCGCGAGATTCCCCACCCCAGCGTGGATACAGCCTTCTTGATTCGACCCGGCGTCGCTTACATCCATATCGCGGAATTCAGCGAGACCACCGGCGAAGAGCTCCGCCAGGCGCTGGGAAACTTAGACTCGAAGTCGCTTCATGGCCTGATCCTCGACCTCCAGGACAACCCGGGCGGGGTGCTTAAGGCGGCGGTCGAGGTATCCGGGAACTTTCTCGAAAAGAACCAGCTCATCGTTTATCACGCCGGAAGAAATTCGCGCGAGGAGCGCTACGTGGCGCCCGTGGGTGAAAAAGGAAACCAGTTCCCCATGGTCGTGCTCATTAACCGCATGACCGCCAGCGCGGCCGAAATCGTCGCAGGGGCGCTCCAGGACCACGACCGGGCATTGCTTATGGGCGAGCCAAGCTTCGGCAAAGGCTTGGTGCAGTCCGTGTACACGCTGAGCGAGCACACCGGACTCGCCCTCACCACGGCCCACTATTACACACCCAGCGGCCGGCTGATTCAGCGGGACTATTCCGGAGTTTCCTTATACGATTACTACATGCACTTCCAGGAGAGCGGAGCGGCCGAGCACCCCGAAGTGCGGCGCACCGATGCCGGGCGCGAGGTGTACGGCGGCGGCGGTATCACGCCCGACCTCACGTTTCATGAACCGCCTGCAAGCCCCGTTCAATTCGTCCTGCGGGAGCGCCGCGAGGCCTTTCTCAGCTTCGCGCTCGATTATCTGCACGCGCATGGAGCGAGCGTTCCGCGCGACTTCGTTGCCGATGGCGCCGTCCTGGCGGAGTTCCGAAAGTACCTTGCCTCCGAGGAGATTCCCCTGACCGACGAGGACTTCAACGCCAACCTTGACTTCATCAGAGGCAACATCCGCGCGGAGCTGCTCGACGTGGTTTACGGGCAAGCGGAAGGCGACAAGGCAAAAAGGGAATTTGACCCCATCGTTCAGAAGGCCCTGGGAGAAATGCCGCAGGCTCGCGAACTTCTGGCTCGCCTTCATCGCGCCGCCGCCGGCCCGAAAGGTCCGGGCTTTTAGAAAGACGCAGTGGCGCAATCCGTCCGCTGACGGACTTCGGCCCCTACACGAGTTGCCCCCAAGCTCTCAATCCCCGAGCAACCGCGAACGAAGATAACGCAAGAGGGAAAGCCCGCCGTTGACGGGCACCATCATCAGGTTGCGAGCCAGGCTCGTCCGCTCGCGTGATTGCGCGATCTTGCGGTCCACCTCGTCTTTGGCTCTGGCTTGAATCATCAGCGCGTACTTCGCAAAGTTCACACCGCATTTTGCGCACTGGCCGCCTTGGTCCTGGACGTGCTTGCAGGCGGGACAGACAAACTTGAGCGTGGCGTGGCAGCGTGTGCAAAATTGAACGGCGTCGGGGTTCTCTTGCCCGCACTTGGGACATTTCATGAAAGCAGTGAACAGTGACCAGTGGTTAGTGAATAGTGCGCGGAGTTGTGGAATTGCTTGCCACTCGCCACTAATCACTTGCCACTGTTCTTACTGGTGGACGCGAAGGGATTCGAACCCTCGACCTCAGCGTTGCGAACGCCGCGCTCTCCCAACTGAGCTACGCGCCCACGCTTCCAATTTTCTAGCCTTCAAATATAACACAGGACACCACGATGCGCCGACGCTTCAGCGCATCGGGTAGTGTCTCAATTTGAACATCCTGTAGCGGCGGTCTATGACCGCCGATCTTTCCTTTTAATCATTTCGGCGCTCATAGAGCGCCGCTACAGCAAACTGAGACACTACCGCGCACCGTCACATCAAGCTTTCAGCAAAGGTCAAAGCCTCTTCGAGTCGAGATTCGTTGATTCCCCCGCCCAGGGCGAAGTCGCGCGTGCCGCCGCCTTTCCCGCCAAACCGCGCCACGGTTTGCTTGATGAGCGCGCACATATCCGCCGGCCCACCCGGCGATTGCGCGAATAAGAGCCCGGCGGGACTCCCTTTTGCCGCAATCAGCGCCACCGCTCCCGGCTGACGGGCGATTTCGTGAGCGAGTTTCTTCGCCTCCACATCCGCTTCGTCCAAGACGGCTCGCACAATGCGCCGTCCGTTCTTTTCAGCCGCCGCCGCATAAAGTTCCTTGGCGCGATATTCGGCCAATCGCTCCATGAGTTTTAGCCGCGTACGGTTGAGCACCCGCACTTCCTCAAATTGGCGGGCGATGAAGGCGGGGACGTCCTCGCCCGAAGCCGAGAACAGTCGCGCGGCGTCGCTTAGCGCCCGATAATCGCGCCGGGCGGCTGCCAGTGCCCGCCCGCCGCACAGGAATTCGATTCGGGTTTTCCCCTTCATCCGCTCGACCTTGCGCACCAGGACCTGGCCGACCGCGCCCGTGCTTGACACGTGCGTTCCACCACACGCCGATAGGTCGAAGTCCGCGATCTCGACCAGACGCACTTCGCCCGCGCGCTCCGTCGGCTTGCGCAAATCCAGTTCCCGCACCTCGTCCGCGGGGCGGAAATGAATTCGCACGGGGCGGTCCTCGAAGATCACCTGGTTTGCCGCCTCCTCGGCCGCCTCGATCTGGCCATGGCCGGCGCGTTCGGAGTCGAGGTCAATCGAAGAGGCCTCGGTGCCGAGGTGGAACGAAACGGTCATGAGCTTCGCCGCGCGCTCGAACGCCGCGGAGAGCACGTGCTGGCCCGTGTGCTGCTGCATGTGGTCGAACCGGCGCCGCCAATCAATCTCGCCGCGCACGGTTTCGCCAACCGGCGCGCGGTCGAGAATGTGAATCACCGCGTCTGCTTCATCCACTACGTCGAGCACGCTTGCCCCGCCGAGCGTCCCGCGGTCGGAGGGCTGCCCGCCCGACTCGGGATAAAACGCCGTGCGGTCGAGAACGACGCGCGCGCCGCGAGGTTCCGGCTCAACCTCAACTACCCTGGCCTCAAACTCGCGCAGGTAAGAATCCCGATAGTAGAGCCGTTCAGTTTTCGTCATGGCGTTTGGCGCTTCGGCCGAGATCGAGTGTTTCGAGAACTTCCAGATACTTATAGCCCGAAGCGGTCAGAAACAGAACCACAGTTTCGTAGCCGGCGAGCAGGCCGTCGGCGAGCAGGCGCTTGAGCCCCGCAAGCGTCGCCCCGCCTTCGGGCGAGGTTACAATTCCCTCCGTTTCCGCCAGCTCCTTCACGGCTTCGAGCATCGCGGCATCTTCGACGGCCAGGGCCGCTCCATTCGTTTCTCGAATCGCGCGGAGCATCAGGAAATCGCCGATGGCTGACGGAACGCGCAGGCCGCTCGCAATCGTCTGCGGGTCTTTCCACTCGCACGCCGAGGGCGCGCCCTCGGCAAAAGCCCGGACGATGGGTGCGCAGCCCGCCGCCTGCACGGCGAACAGGCGCGGCCGCCGCTCGCCAATCCAATCGAGCTGGTGCATTTCACCAAACGCCTTCCACATCCCGATCAGCCCGGTCCCGCCGCCCGCCGGGTAAACCAGGGCGTCGGGCACGCGCCAGTTCAACTGCTCCATCACTTCGTAGGCCAATGTTTTCTTCCCTTCCAGGCGATACGGCTCGCGCAGGGTTGAAACATCGAACCAGCCTTTGCCCGCCCTCTCGCGCGCCGCTTGCCCGCAGTCTTTGATGCTGCCGGGCACAAGTATCACTTCCGCCCCCATCAGCGCACATTCGAGGCGGTTCGCAGCGGGCGTCGCTTCCGGCATGAACACCGCAACCTCGAGCCCGGCGTGCGCCGCGTAAGCGCACAAAGCGCCGGCGGCGTTTCCGGCGGATGGGATCACCAGTTTCTTCACCCCCAGCTCGACGGCGCGACTCACTGCCACCGACAGCCCGCGCGCCTTGAACGACCCCGTCGGATTCGCTGACTCATCTTTCAGGTAGAGGTTTTGGAGCCCTAGCTTCCGGCCTAGCCGCTCGGCGTGAATGAGGGGCGTGAAGCCTTCGCCCAGACTCACTACGGAGGACTCCTGGTTCACCGGCAAAACTTCCCGGTAACGCCAAAGCGTCGGCGGACGCGACGCCAGGCGCTCGCGCATCCGCCTCACCGCGACGCGGTGGAGCTCGTAACGCGCCACGAGCGGCCCGCCGCACTCGCACAGGTTCGCCAGCTTCCCGGCGTCGAGCTGCTTTCCGCAACGGGCGCATTCCAGGCAGGAAACGAAAGGCATCCAGGCAGGTCAGTCTAGCCGAGCAGACATTTCCCGGTCAATGGCATGACTGGCCGAATACCATTTGGACTCTCAATTATCGAATACGAACGCTCTTGTTTGAACTGTTAGGCAGGCGTCCGCTCAGGAGGACTGGTGAAGTCTTTCGAGGATCCATTCCCGAAGCACATTGGTTTCGTTGACTCCCTTGGAACGCGCGATTTGCTTCACGCGCTGAACGTCTCTCGGTGGCAGGTCTATGCTCAGCGACGTGCTCTTGGCGCGAACAAACACCGGCTCGCCTACTTCCTCTAGAAGGTGCTTAAACTCCGTCAGGTCGTGGGTGTCCCAGAACTTGGCCAACTCCTGAATGGAATCAGTATTGGGAAGCCTTGGCCCTTTCATGGTTTTTTCCATCGGTTGTAGCGCTCCTTCTCTTTCCGAGACATCGGCTTGGCGGTTACAGGAAAACCCCTACCACCAGAGAATTGGATGATAACGCAAAAGAGGTGCCGTCCAGATGACGTTTGCCCCAGCACATAATACACCGGGCTTTTCCCGCGAGACTGAGAGCGCTGGACCAGTGCCTTGCCGAAGCAGACCTCTATTTAACTTTCCGGGCGTTGAAGATGGACAAGAGTTTTTTGAAGTCGTCGAACATCCGAGCTGGGTTCCTTCACCTGGTAAGCCGCCAAGG
>QHZO01000336.1 GCA_003224695.1 Acidobacteriota bacterium | reverse complement strand
CGGTTATTCCTCCTCATTTTCTTGCTCCGCGCAATCTTCGCAAGTGCCCTGGTGTACGCCGAGACGGTCTTGGGCACGGCCTCGCTTAACACAAACTGTCCCTTGCGCCGGCAGACGATCAGACCGGCTTCGCTCAGGATTTTCAGATGGTGGGAGACCGTGGCCGGGGTTACGTTTCGCATGGAAACGATCTCGCCGCAATTCATCTGGCCGGCTCGAGAGATGGCCTCGAAAATTCTCAGCCGGGTCTCGTCCGCCAAGGCTTTCGATATTTTCTCGATCACTGGCCGCTTCATAGGTGGATGCAAAGTGTAGCGAATTCATGTCGTTAACACCAGAAGGCCGCCCATGCGCTCCAATGTCCGATGTTCATCTAAATGTCGAAGTTTCAAAGGACACCGGCTCGATCGGCGGTCGGAAAGGCAATTCAACAAGGATAAGGGGAGGAACATGAAGAGATTCGAAGGAAAAGTGGCAGTGGTAACCGGCGGCAACAGCGGCATTGGCCTTGCGACGGCCAAGCGGCTGCAAGAAGAAGGCGCGCGAGTGGCCATCTCCGGCCGGAACAAGAATACACTGGACGGAGCGGCAAAGGCCATCGGAAATGGCGTCTTGGCCGTGCAGTCGGACGTTTCGAAGCTGGCCGACGTGGACAAGCTCTACAAAGAAGTGTCGGAAAAGCTGGGCAAGATTGACGTGTTGTTTGTGAACGCGGGAGTCGCGAAATTCGCAACCCTCGCCGAAACCACCGAAAGCCTGTACGACGAGCAGTTCGATATCAACATTAAGGGAGCGTACTTCACGATCCAGAAGGCGTTGCCTTTCTTGAATGACGGCGCCTCGATCATCTTGAATACGAGCGTAGCCGACAGCACCGGAAACGCCGGGACCAGCGCCTATTCGGCCACCAAGGCAGCGCTGCGCTCTCTCGCCCGGACCGCGGCGGCGGAATTGGTCGGACGCGCCATCCGCGTCAATACCGTGGCGCCCGGCCCGATCGTGACCCCCATCTTCGAACGGACCGGCCTGCCGAAGCAAGCCAGGGACGAATTCGCAAAGAGCGTGGTGGCGAAGGTTCCGATGAAACGCTTTGGACAGCCCGAGGAGGTCGCGGCGACCGTCGCGTTCCTTGCTTCGCGCGATGCCTCATATATCACGGGCGTGGAAATTAACGTGGACGGCGGCCTGGGACAAATCTGAATCCTCCCGGCGACGAGTTGACCGCCCCCGGGCGGAGCACGCTGGCGAGAGATTAGAGTTCCTGGGCGTTCGCCAATGCGCCTGACCACTCCTTGCGGTTCTTGGAAATCACTCTGTTAGCCGTTTTCGGGAGCCTCAATAGGCTGCCGTTGGCGGGTCAACCCGGTCCCGCGGCATCTTGTTTTCAGGTGCATGGGCTTTCCAAAGACCTTCCCCAAGGGGCGCAATGCCTCGGGTGGAGGAAAGGGTTCTTGGCCAGGCTCAGAGCGGCAGCTCGAAGCCTGGGGAAACTTTCACGGCGGTAACACAGGGACGGGCTTGGTCCGTCGAAAGCACGGTCCAGTCTGGAGGGCGAGGACGAGTCTAAAATAATTCCAACTTGAGTGTCCCGAGCGCGCTTTTCGGTAACTTATCCTTCCCAACCGTGCCGCAAAATCAACGGGAGGCCCTAAGGTCGCCCGTCTGTCACACATGGGGCCGCGGGTTCGAGCCCCGTCGTCCCCGCCAGCATACAAGGGAATTACGCATATCCCAAGTCGCCTGGGGGGAGCTAAACCGCGAGGAGAAAGCTTTCCGCGAACGGCCACTCTTCGTCCACCCAAAGGTCTCGGCACTCGAAGCCGCATCGTTCCGCCATATCCGCAGCCTCGCACGGCCCATATTTGTGACAACTTTCCGTCCAGATCGTCTCGTCGCGCTGGAATTCAATTTCCACACCTTCAACGGTAGCGGTCTGGTCTTCGACGGAGCGCAGGTGCATTTCGATCCGCCGTTCGCGGGCGTTATAGAGCGCCACATGCTCAAACCGGGATAAGTCAAAGTCGCCATCGAGCTCGCGATTGATGCGGGCCAGCACATTGCGATTGAATGCGGCGGTTACGCCCTGTGAATCATCATAGGCGGGAATCAGTTTGGACAGGGGCTTTTCCAAGTCCGTGCCGAGTAGCATGGCATCGCCGGGCTTGAGCGCCATGCGAATCGCGCGCAAAAATTCTTCCCCCCGTTCGCGATCGAAGTTCCCGATTGAGCTCCCGAGGAAAAGCACAAGAGCTCTTTCGCGCGATTCGCGTCGGGCCAATGCGAGGTTCAAACCATCCAGATATTCGGCTTCGAGGCCCAGAACGCGGACATGGCGCAAATCCTTGAGTCCGCTCACGCAACTTTCGAGCGCGGCCGGGCAAATTTCAATTGGGCAGTAGGTGATGGGCTGGCCGCAGGGAAGGGCTTCGAGTACTCGGCGCGTCTTCCGTCCATAGCCGCTTCCGAGCTCAATGACCACTGAATGCGCCGCCAGCCATTCCCGCAAGGCGCCCGAGTGTTCGTCGAGAATCCGTTCCTCAGCCCTTGTCAGTCCATACTCGGGAAGCAGGGTGATCACTTCAAACAGGGCGGAACCTATTTCGTCGTAAAAGTACTTTGAAGGCAAGGTCTTTTGCCCGCTCCGCCCGAGCCCCTCGCGCACGTCTTCCGCGAAAGACTTGAGCCGATCTCGAACGCCATCGGGGATCAGCATTGTGGTCCACCTTAACCCATCACACAGCGGAACGAGGCGTAAACGAACGGATAGTGGGGCTGAAACCAGTTCCGGAACGAGCGCCGCAACAGGCATGCTCCCGTGCGCGGCGACGCTCCTTTCATGACATAATGTTTTCCATCGAAGAAATTGGCCGAATAGCCTCGATAAAATGGGAATGGCTCGAAGCCTGGGAAGGGCGCAAACTCCGTGGCCGTCCACTCCCAGCCGTTTCCGACGGCGTCTTCCACTCCGAAGGCGCTCCGGCCAGCGGGATAGCTCCCCACCGCTACCGGATCCCAACGCTCGAAGTCGAAGTTGCCGAGTGAAGGAGCGGGTGAGGCCTCACCCCACGGGTATTCCCGCTCTTCCCCCTCCGGCGTGCCGTAAGCAGCGCGATGGAATTGGGATTCGGTAGGAAGAGATTTCCCCACGAAACGCGCATAAGCCGAGGCCTCGGCATGGCTGACGTAAACCGGCCAGTCCATTGGCAACGGCAACTCCTCAAACATGGCTTGATAAAACCACTCCCTTCCTCGCTCACGCCAAAATTGCGGATGGCGGACGTTCTGCCCCTTGATCCAATCCCAATCCGCTCCTCTCCACAGACTTTGATCGTCATAACATCCGGCAAGGACGAACTTCAGAAACTCACCGTTGGTGACTTTGGTCGCGTCCATGGCAAACGCCGGCGCCATGATCGAATGGGTCTTGAATTCATTATCCCAGCCAAAAGACTCGCGCTCTTCGGAAATCCCGAGCGTCGCCTGGCCGGCCGGGATCTCCACCATTCTGGGGCGAATCGCCGGACTCGCCGGTGCCGTGTCGGGGGTGCGGTAGGTTCGCGGCGGGGATTTTGCTTCGCCTGCCAACTGATGCAGCATGTAGGCCAGAGTTTCCGCGTGCATAATCCGATGCTCGATCGCCACATTCAGGATGGTTTCGCACGGGTAGCGCCAGCCGCTTTCAGCATGCAAGGACCGATTCTGGAGAATTTCGTCCAGCGATTTGCGGGCCTGAACGATGTAGGCCTGGACCTCGTTGATGCTCGGCCAATCCGAAGGCTGATCCGTGGGCAGGCCCCTGCCCACAGGATCAATTCCGAAGGCAAAGAGGTGATCGAACTCCTTATGAGCGGATCCGCGGCCCAGCGCGTGGTCACCTATGAGATTCCAGTCGAAGGCTTCCAGGTGGCCGATATAAAAGATAATGCGATGGCGCTCCGGAATGGGGCGGGAATAGAGCGCGCCGGGGCGGACGATGCGAAACAGCTCATCGGTCATCGCACGCGATTCCGCCAAGCGGTTCAA
>QHZO01000078.1:788-16867 GCA_003224695.1 Acidobacteriota bacterium | reverse complement strand
CACGCCCGTCCGTTCATTGCCGTAAAGGTCGCTCATCGGTCGAAACGACCGCACCGTCGAGGTTGCCGAACAAATTCATTCGGCTTGGGAAGGGCAGATATTTGACAGGCTGATGAAAAACACATGCATCCGGTCATTCCGAGGAGCCGAAGGCGACAAGGAATCTCGCAAGGGCTCTATTTTCAGAGCGAGATTCCTCGCTTCGCTCGGAATGACAGCGTGCGGAATCGTTTTTCAACATCCTGCAATACGTCGGGGTTAAGACCCCGCCTTTCCCCCTCGGCTTCGAAATGTTTCTTGGGCAATCTAAATGAGTCATCCATTCGCCTTTGGGCGGCTGCTCAATTCTTTCACCGTCTCCACGAGCGCGACCACGTTCTCAAAAGGCGTGTCGGGCAGCACGCCGTGTCCGAGGTTGAAGATATGCCCCGGACGGCCGGCTGCCTTGGCTAGAATCCGCTCGACGTGGCGGCGGGTGGTCGCCTGGTCCGCCAGAAGCACAGCCGGATCGAGGTTGCCTTGGACGGCGATGCGATGGCCGAGGCGCCTCCAAGCTTCTTCAAGGTCCACGCGCCAATCGAGTCCTATGACAGTTCCGCCGGCATCGCGCATGGATTCGAGCAGACCCCCGGTTCCCACGCCAAAGTGAATGATGGGCACGCCGGCGGGAATGGCGCTTAGCATCGCGCGCGTATGCGGCTCGACGAACTCGCGGTACTCGGCCGGGCCGAGCGAACCAACCCAGGTGTCGAACACCTGCACGGCTTGAACTCCCGACACAATCTGCGCGTTCACCAGCCGAGCCAGGTTCCGCGCCAAATGCTCGGCGAGGGCGCGCCACGCGCCCGGATCGCGAAAGATCCAGGTTTTGGTGCGGACAAAATCCTTCGATCCGCCGCCTTCGATCAGATATGAAGCAAGGGTGAAGGGCGCGGCGGCAAACCCCAGGAGCGGCAGCTTCGGGCTGAGCGCGGCGCGAGCGCGGCGAATCGCTTCGAGGTGAAAAGCCAGCGACTCCTTTGGCTCGACTTCTCGCAGGCGCGCCAAATCTTGGGGCGAGACGAGTGCCGGGCGGACCACCGGGCCATCCGTGTGGCCGTAGGAGAGCTCGAAGCCCAGCGGCTCGACGATGGGCAGCAGGTCGGCGAAAATGATGGCCGCATCCACCCCCAACTTTTGCGCGGCCGTCACCGTGATTTCCGCGGCGAGGTCCGGATTCTTGCACAGATCGAGGAACGGAACGCGCTCGCGGAGCGCGCGGTATTCCTTCATGAAACGCCCGGCCTGCCGCATCAGCCAGATGGGAGTCCGCTCGACGGGCTCAAGACGGCAGGCCCTCATCAACAACGAGTCGAACCAGAGCTCTTTGCCGGGCATTGCGCCCGCGGGTACGCCTTCGCGAACGTGAATCGTCTCTACTTCCGCCGGCCGTGATTTCAGATTCAAGATTTCAGGCGCGCAGCGCGCCGCCTCGTGCACGAGCATGCCCATCTTGTGAATCTCCGGCTCGAAGTCCGGTCGAAGCTCAAAGGCCGCCATCACTTCCGTGCACGTCGGCCCAATCGAGCCCACGGCGGCTTTCGAGAGCGACTCCCTCAAGCGGTCTTTCATCCCCATGCCGGACGCCAGGCCAAACAAGTTTTCAACTTGCGCGGCGTTCGTAAACAACACCACGCGCGCGCGGCCGTCGAGAATCTCGCTTAAGGCGGCCTCGAGCGGACCCACGTCCTCCGGCAGCGTCCAGCGATAAACGGGAACGCGCAGCACGGTGGCTCCCCGCTCTTCGAGGGCCGAGAGGAATGGTTGATTGGGGATTCCGTACTCTTGCACGGCCACTTGCATGCCTTCCAGCTCGACGCCGTGCCGTTCGAGGGCGACCAGGATTTCTCGCCAGGTGTTGGGCTCAGGAACGGTTATGGTGACCGGAACCCCGAGTTCCTTCAGGGCCTTCACGGGCTTCGGTCCTCGCGCGACGACCGTCACCTGCGCAAGCGCCGCTACGAATTGTTCGCGCGGGTAGCGAGCCGCCAGAATTTGCGTAAGCGCCCGCGTGCCGACGCCCGTCATGAAAATGACCACGGGCACGCGTCCCGCGAAAAGCTCTTCGGCGAAGCGCAGAGCGGCACTGTTCTCCTCGAGCGGCGCCTCCTTGAGGGCCGGCGCAACCAGGGGCACCCCGCCGAGATTCGTAATCAGAGATGCCAGTTCCGTCCCCAGACGGCTCTCAAAAGCCACGACTTTCAGGCCATCGAATCCTGCGGATTGCGTAGCCGGAGCGCGCACGTTCGCCATCCTCATTCTGGATCTCCGGCTCAGTATAGCACGCGGGCTTTTGAGCCTTATCCTGCTGAGCGCTGAACTGCGCTCTGCGCCGAGCCGGCATTATTGGGAGATTGACGATTGTCGAATGCCGATTGAAAAAGGTCTCAGTTTACAGCCCACAGCTATATGCACAACGCCGAGCAGAAGCCATTCCTTGCGTTTCCTGGCTGATTGCTGAAAGCTAACCGCTGACAGCTTCTTTTTCCAATCATCAATCGAAAATCGGCAATCATTCGTACCTTAAGGCGACCATGGGGTCCAGGCGGCTCGCGCGCAGTGCCGGAATATAGCCGGCCGCCGAGGCCACCAGCGCCAGGCCTGCTGTGGCCAGCGCAAGGGTCAACGGGTCGTGGGCCGAGAGGCCGAAAAGCTGGCTGCGAACCATTTGCGTGAGCGCCATTGAGGCGGGAACTCCGGTTGCGACTCCGATGGCGATGAGCAGCAGCACGTCGCGCATGACCATCCAGACCACTCTTCCGGGCGCCGCGCCGAGAGCCATCCGGATGCCGATCTCCCGCTTCCTCTGCGCGACGCTATAAGCCATTACCCCGTACAACCCCATGGCGGCGAGCAGCGTGGCGAGGAACCCGAAGACCGTTGAAAGGCTGGCGATCATCCGTTCCGTGGTCAGCGAATTGCTGATCTGAACTTCCTCGGTCCGCATACTGTAGATGGGCAGATTCGGATCGAGCTCTCGAACTTTCGCGCGCACCAACGGCATCAACTGCCGGGGATCGGCCGCGGTGCGAAGATAAATCGTCATGCTTCCAAGGAAATGGCTTCCGAGGTAAGGGATATACGCCTGCTCCGGGATCTCGTCGCGCAAACTCGTGTACTTGATGTCTTTCACCACGCCGATGATCTCCATGTCGGTCGGAGTTCCCGGGTCAATGCCGAACCCGATGTGGCGGCCGATGGGATTCTGTCCGGCGAAATAGCGCTTGGCGAACGTCTGGTTGATCAACGCCGTGGTAGGTGTCCAATCGCCCGGCTTGGGGCCGTTCTTGACCTCGCGGTTGTCCTGAACGGTAAAGTCGCGCCCCAAGACGATGGGCACGCCGAGCGTCGAGAAATAGTTGGGGCTGATCATGTTCATGTACGGCTCCGCATGGTCGCCGGCTTTGGCGGGCTTGTAACCCTCAACAGTTACGGAGCTATCCCATTCGTTGCCTTCGAGAATGCGCACCGCCGCCAAGGCCACGGACTTCACGCCCGGAATCGAGCCGAGCGTGGCCGTCAACTGCTGGTAAAAAATCCTCGCCCGATCAGTTGAGTAGCCGCCGAGCGACGGATCTATTTCAAAGCCGACCAAACGATCCACGGGAAAGCCTGGGCCGAGCTTGCTCAGGTTACTGAGAGTCCTCAGGAAAAGCCCCGCGCCGATTAAGAGCAGGAGCGAAAGGGCCACCTGCGCCACGACCAGCGTCTTGCGAAGTTTTCCGTGTCCGCCCACCACCGCGCCCGCTTGGTCTTTGAGCGTTTTCCCGATATCCGGCTTTGTGGTCTTGAGCGCCGGCACAAGCCCAAAGGCGAGTGCGGTCAGAATCGTCACCGCAGACGTAAACAGTAGAATGCGAGGATCGGGCGCGGTAGAGATATTCAAGCCGGCGGAATCGGCCGGTAGATAAATGGCCATCAGCGCTCTGTCCGCCCAAAAAGCAAAGGCGAGTCCGAGTAGCCCACCAAGTCCCGATAAGCACAAGGTCTCAATCAGTAATTGCCGTACAATTCGAGCCCGGCTCGCGCCCACCGCCAAGCGCACCGCAACTTCCTTCTCCCGAGCCGTGGCTCGCGCGAGCAAAAGGTTGGCCAGATTGGCGCAGGCGATAAGCAGCACGACGCCGGTAATGGCCATCAGGGCCCAGAGCGGCGTCCTGAGCTCGGGCCGCATATAGGAGCGCCCTTGCGAGCCTGGCAAGACGTCAATGGTGCATTTGAGGAATTGTTCCTTCGTATATGCCGACGCGTGCGCAAACGCCGCCTGGCCCACTTCCATCTCGAGCATGGAATGCATGAACGGCTGGAGCGCCGCTTTCGCTTTCTCAAGCGTCACGCCCGGCTTCAAGCGCCCGAAGGCATTCACCCATCGATTGCGGCGGTCCTTGAGCATTTCCATTGGGACAATCAGCGCCTCTTTCTGCATCGTGACTGGGATAAAGATCTTCGGAGAGAATCCCAATTCCACGCCGTCAAAGCCCGGCTGGGTGACGCCGATAACGGTCATGGGGTATTTGTCAATGGACAGGGTTTTTCCGAGAACGCCCGGGTCGCCGCCGAACCGCTGCCGCCAGTAATTGTAACTCAGCACCACAAAGGGTGAGCCGTCCGGGACGCGGTCCTCTTCGGGTGTAAACGTTCGCCCGAGAATCGCCGACACGCCTAGAACGTTGAAGTAGGTCCCAGAAACCAGCTCGGTTTCCACACGCTCCGCCTGCCCGCCAAACGTCAGGCTGACGCGAGTCGGGAAGCGGCAGAACATGCCGGTGAAGACATCGTTGTGGTCCTGGAAATCCCTGTACATCGGATAGGAGATGGCGTTGCCGCCCCAATTGCTGCCGTAGTGCTCGCCGCGCATGGTGAGCAGTGCCAGTTGTTGCGGCTCCTTTACGGGCAAGAGGCGCAGCAGAATTTGGTCGAGCAATGTAAAGATGGCCGTGTTCGCGCCGATGCCGAGTGCGAGCGTCAGCACCGCCACGGCTGTAAATATCGGGTTTTTCACAAGCATCCGCGCGGCAAAACGAACCTCTCGAACGATTTCGGCCATGTCCAGCACCCTCCCCAAGAATTCCTCAGTCTTTAGACGAATAATCGAGCCGAAGGTAAACAAAATTTTTCAATTGAACGTAGGGGCAGGCCTTGTGCCTGCCCCGATTTCATGGCGGCCTGCCCTCACGATGCGCAAAGCGTGGCGCGAATGAGGCGGGCGCCCACAAGCGCCCCCCTCCGGGACGGCCGACCAAGACCTGCGGGGGCGCCCACAAGGGGCGCCCCTACGCGACGAGGCGGAGCGTCGGCATTGACCTCGGGCGGAACCCCGGCGTATCTTCCCTCGCGCCATGTTCTCCCGCCGCACGGCCTGGCCCCTCGCGCCGAACTCTCTGTCCCAGGAACTCGAATTGCGCCGCGAGAAGGGCCTGCCGATTTTCGACCTGACGGAATCAAATCCCACGCGCTGCGGATTCGATTATGCGGCAAAGACCATCCTCGACGCACTGGCCAATCCGGGCTCGCTCGCCTACGAACCCGATCCCCACGGACTTTTGGCGGCGCGCCAAGCCGTCGCGAGCTATTACGCGGAGCGTGGCGTCATAGTTCCACCCAATCAAATGTTCCTCACCACGAGCACCAGCGAGGCTTACTCTTTCGCGTTTCGCCTGCTCGCCGATCCGGGCGACAACGTGTTGGTTCCCGCGCCAAGCTATCCGCTCTTCGAATACCTCGCCACTTTGAACGACCTGGAATTGGTGAATTATCCCCTCGAATATGACGGCGGATGGCGCATTCGGCCGGAGGCGGTTGAGGCGCTCGTTAACGGCAAGACGCGCGCCATCCTGGTGGTCCACCCCAACAATCCCACGGGCTCGTTTGTGAAGAAGGTGGAAAACGATGCGCTGGTGAGGGTTTCAAATGCGCGCGGAATAGCCATCATCGCCGACGAAGTCTTCTCCGATTATTCCTTGGCATCCGAGACCCGCCCGGACATTCGAAAAGAAGAGCCGCGAGTGGTCAGCCATGCCTCGAACTCCGGCGCGCTGACGCTGACGCTCTCCGGGCTGTCAAAAATCAGCGCGCTGCCGCAAATGAAACTGGCGTGGCTTGTCGTGAGTGGCCCCGAGCGCGAGCGGCGGCAGGCGGTTGAGCGGCTAGAAATCATCGCCGACACTTATCTTTCCGTCGCGACGCCTTTGGCCTTCGCGCTGCCCCGGCTGCTTGAGACACGTCGCGGCATCGAGCCTCAAATTCTCGAGCGCGTGCGGTCAAACCTCGGATGGCTCGACGGGCAACTCGCCGCGAACAGCCTCGTCGGGCGTCTCGAGACCGAAGGCGGCTGGTACGTTGTGCTGAAGCTCCCCACGATTCGCAGCGATGAAGAGTGGGCGGTCGAGTTCGTGCGCCGCGAGGGCGTGCTCGCTCACCCGGGGCATTTCTACGATTTCGCGACTGAGGGGCATATCGTCATCAGTCTCTTGCCTCCGCCCCGCATTTTGGAGCCCGCAATGATTCGCCTGTTGGAGTTTGTGAAAGGATTCGTGTAATCCCCTACTTCCACTCCCAGACCTTTGAATGGGTAGCGCCTTCGGCGTCGGACTCGTATTCAAAGACACCAGGTGCGGCGTTTAACCGCGCCAGGTTCTTAGACGCGGTGCGGTAATAGAGGATTCCCCGATAGCTCACTCCGCCACCCTGGGTAAACTTTCCCAGCCCGGTACCCTTCCAGCCCACCATATCGCCGGCCTTGGTGATATAAGCGCCCTGCCCTTCACCGAAGATTGTCCCGTCGGGCCGGACCTCCGAGCAGTAGGTGCCGAAGCCATTGACCTCAACTCCCGGCATCTTCCCGCTGTCCTCGAAGGTCACTTCCACCTTGACTGGGTCCGACGATAAAACCCTTCTTACAATTCTCTTTCCGCGAGTTTCTCCTAGCAGCTCTCCTAACATGGATAGCCCTCCTCGTGTGCTTTGCGAATAAGTTCCAACTGAGTCTGCGGCGGCTGAGACCATACCACCTTCGCTCAGGCGAATCCATCGCGGTCTCGCACGGCGTTAACATTGCCGGCTGTAACCTGGTTTCGTTAAGTGAGCACGCGGTCCAGGAGTTGATTGACGGCGCGGTCCGATTCGATAAAGCCATTTCGGTGATCCATCGCCCCCGCCAAGTCCGCGTGCGAGAACGCGATTCTCCCGAAAGGTCCGTTGCGCAGCGCGTCGCGCGGAGCCGGTTTTCCGTCGAGCCCAAAGAAGAATCCCGGTTGCGGATTAATGAAAGCGTGGCCAAACCGGTTCAGCACGATCCCGGCAATGTCGCGTTTCGCCTCGAAGCCGGAAGCCGCGAACATTTCCATCATTTGCTCGCGGATTTGCCGTTCATAGTCGGCGAAAGGAGTGGACAGGATTTCCGCGCGGCCCAGCGAGCCCTGTTGAGGGGCCGGGAGGCCAGGCTTGGCAAAATCCACGAAGAAAGTAAGCACGGTAGGAAGATCGGGACCCACTTCGGGCAGGTCAACGCCAAACAGTGCCTGCTTGCGCACGTTGACGTAACGGCCGAAGCCTTCGAACCAGGCGGCACTCGAAATGCCGAGGTCATACAGGAATCGCCAGTTGCGAACCGCGACGTTGGCCGTCATGTAAGGCGAGTAAAAGAATTGGTCGTAGCTTCGGCGCCGCGATTCATCCAAATCGCGAACGACATGCTTGGCCATCCAACCGCCGCCGGCCATCACGACGGTTTTGGCTTTGACCCGGAAGATCTTCCCGCCCTTCAGATACATGACCGAAACAAAATCCGCCTTGCTCGGCTCTCCCATGTGTTCGACGCGGACGGCGGTGGATTCCAGCCGGATCCGCACGGGTTGGTCCGGCTGATCCAAGGCGGCGAAATTTACCGGATTGTTATGGACCGCCGCCATGGTTCGCGGACCTTCGATGGACGCCGGAATCAGCGTCTTTACGAACAGCCGGATCATGCCGGAGTTGCCTCCAGGAAACATTTGGAGCCCCGTCTCCATGCTGTCGTCTACCGTCGGAATAACCTTCGACCATTCATACTGAAGGAATGCCGAAAGCACGTCGGGCCCCAAGCCAAACCCTCCGGAGGTCTCGGGAGTAACCAGCAGTCGTATAGCCTCGCGGCTCACGCCGTATGTGCGCACCAGATAGTGCTCGATCGTCATACTGTCCAGTTGCCGTGAAATCGCATCGCCCGGGTAGTCGTAAACCAAGGGCGGCACAACAGTGTGGTCGCCGTGCAGCGCCAGCAGGTCTTTCCGAATGGAATCCGAAAACGGTGCGCCGTCGAGGGTCTTGCCCCAGGGATCGGTAATCCAAATTCCGGGCTTCTGGCCAAACTTCGCGCCAAAGAAAAAGGCCTCTGCCGGCTTTCCGTGAACATGACCTACTCCGTACGGGCTGCGAGGCAAAGAAATCTCCGGCGACCGGCCCTGCCACTTCTGGTAGGCCTTGAACGCCTCCCAATCCAAACCAATGGCGTCATAGACGTGCTTCAGGAAACTGTTTGGATAGGGCGGCTGAAAGTGCACTGAGGCTTGAGGAGCCAAAAGACGATGGCCATCCACAATAAACTCATTCCGCTTCGCGACGCCGCCGAAAATCCGCGCGTTGTCCAGGATCAGGCAATTGCGATTCGAACCCGCTCTCTGATGGAAAAATAATCCTGCCGAAAGACCCGAGAACCCGCCCCCCACAATGACGCAGTCGTAGATTTCTCCCGTCTCGGTCACTTCGGACGGGACTTGATCGAATTTTTTGTCGCGAACCTCGTGAGCGTTTTCGACCACCTGTTCGGTGTTTCCGGCCGAGCCTTTGTAGTCGCCCTCGCCACTGTAGCCGGTCCATCCAGCCCAATTGGCAGCACTTGTCCCGGGTGCCTGCGCGAGAAGAGGAAACGGGCAGGCGGCAGCCAGCAACATCCCTTCGCTCGCAATCGGCGCGCCATCCAGGAAATCACGGCGGGTAATCCGCTCGTCGAGACCGAGAATCCTATCGAGATGAGGACACTTGCTCATAGTCGTTTTCCTTTTTTCGATCTTATGCCAACGCATTCTACACCCCACCATATCAATCGCAACACCAAACCTGAGGCCGATGGCAAGTGCCGTCCGCCATCAGACAAATTCAGCTCTGCGATCATTCGCTCTTTCGCGCCTCTTGCCGCGACAAAAGAATCGGCACGCCAGCGCAACGTTCGACCCGCCAGTTTTTCGACCTGGAATCGTGTTCTCGAGGGCTTTTACGGCCCGCCCGAGCACGGCGGAAACAAGGACTACGCGAGCTGGAAGATGGTGGGATCGCCCGAGCATTCCGGCACGATGGTGCCGCCCCCCGTCTGATCCATCCGAACTATGCCTTTTCAAGTTTGAGCCGGCTTGAGACGTCTGGGTCGAGGTCTCGAATACGCTGCTCGAGGTCGCGCGAGACCCAAGCCGGGTCGGCGTCGAGTTCCACTTTCATCGGAGCGCCAATAGTCACTTTCACTTGCCGCGGCCGAGCGGTCCTTCGGCCGGCCGCTCTCAACTCATACAATCCGTCAATCTGCACGGGAATAACGGGAACGCCGAGGCGAGTGGCGAGCAGACCCACGCCGAGTTGAAACGGCCCGAGCCGGCCGTCGGGTGTGCGGCGGCCTTCTGGAAAAACCAAGACGCTATAACCGCGGTCCACGGACTCTCCGGCGTGTGCAAAGCTCTCACGAAAGCCGGTTTTTTGAGGCAGCGGGAAGACATTGAATAGCGCCACCACCAGCGCGTAGCTCACTTGGTCCACCCGGCGCCTGAACCATCCGACTTCCGGGGGCGGATGGCGCATGGCGCGCAGCCGCTCGCCAATCATGGCCACGGCAAGCCGGTGGCGGAAACGCCGAGGCAGCGCGGCGAGAATGAATCCAATGTCAACGCTCGTGACATGGTTCGACACAACGAGTGCAGGACCACGCAGCCCCTTTAAATTTTCTCTGCCCTGGACCGCCGGGTATCCCAGCAACAAGGTGGCCGGCCAGGAGAGCAGGTAATAGACCGCCAAGCGAATCCACGGCACGGGCCAGCGCTCGGCCCAGCGCGGATAGACGTAATCGCTCCGCTGGGGCACGGAAGTCCGGAGCATCTCTTCGAGCTCGCCGACGGTGGTCGCCGCCGCAAATCGCGTTTCATTCAGGTCGGTCTGGAATCGGTCCTCCAGCTCGCTCAGCAGCTCGACGCGGTCCATCGAACTGAGGTTCAAGTCGGTTGCCAGGCTCGCATCGGGGCGGAGAGGAGGGACTTTACGGCCGGTAATATGTTCGACGAGCTCCATCAGCGTGCCAGCGGCCGGCGCTTCACCGGAAGCAGGAGGGGCGTTCCCTGCGCCGATGCGCGCCCGCACCGCATCGAGGATGAGCGCTCGGCGAGGCTTCTGAGTGGAAGTGCGGGGGAAGTCGTCGCCGGGCCAAACCGCCCAACGGCGGACCTGCTGGAATTCTGCCAGAGACTTGTTGGCGCGCCGAACTGCGGCTTCCGCCTCGCCTTCGCCGTCGCGCATGATCAAGACCGCGCACGGCTCCGCGTTCGCGCCCACAGGATAGCCCAGCACGACGCAGTCGCGCACTTGGGGCGCGCGGCGCAATACGGCTTCGAGGTCCTCGGGGTAAACCTTCATCCCTTCCGGCGTGACGATCACGTCTTTGGTCCTGCCCTTAAAATACAGATTGCCCTGGGGGTCCAATTCCCCGCGGTCGCCGGTATGAAACCAGCCGCTCGAATCGAGGACGGCCGTGAGCTCGCGACCTTGCCAGTATCCGGCGGCCACGCTCCCGCCGCGCACCAGGACTTCTCCATCCGGAGCGAGCCGGATTTCGCGCCCGGCGAGCACCGCTGATCAAAGACGTGGTTTCAGTCAGTCCGTAGCCTTGCACGACGGCGTAACCGAGCCGCTTCCAAAACATCTCCGTGTCGGCATCGAGTGCCGCTCCGCCGGAAACAAACGCCCAGAATTTCCAGCCGAATCGCTTGTGGACGTCGCGAAACAACCACCAGCGCCGAAGGAAATGTTTCCTTTCGGCGGCTGCGAATCGCCGCTCGAAGTCCGCGGATTGGCCCGCGGCCTGGGCGTCGCGCTCGACCTTGTCCCGGAGGGTTTCGAGCACGCGGGGGACGGTGACGAGCGCGGAAACGCGCTGGCTCGAAATGGCGCGCAAAATCTCGGAGGGGTTGAGCGTATCGAGGAAGACCACCGTCGCGCCGAGGAGCGGCGGAACGAACAGGCCCATGAATTGCCCAAACACGTGGCTCAGAGGCAAGAGGTTAAGAAAACGGAGCGGGTGGAAGGGGCGCTCGGCCCAAGAATACTTTCGAATTTCGCGCTCCAGTGGCCCGAGGTTCGCGAGGATATTCTCATGGGAGAGCACCACGCCCCGTAGGCCTGGGACGAAAAGGCGGCGAGCGTCTCGCGAAGCTTCTCCAGTGTGAGGGGCGGCAAACCGACATCAACCTCCCGGAGCGTGAGCGAGCGAACGAAAAGTTTGGGTGCGACTTCCCCCGCCACTCGTCGCGCGAATTCGGGCGACCCAAAGCGGTCGAGCGGCACCACCACCGCTCCGCGGAGCAGGCATCCCCAAAAGACCACGGCCCATTCCGCACAATCCTCACCGACCAGAAGCACGCGATCGCCCCTCACCACTCCTCGGCTTTCGAGCAGGCGCGCAAACTGCGCCGCCGCCGAAGCCACATCGGCATAGGTCCAGCCAAGCATCCGATAGCCGCGCCGATACGCGAACGCGGTATCCCTCTTATGGAGAAAGAATTCTTGAAGGTATTCGGCAAGCGAAAGGCGAGCCATGGCGAATTCATGTTGGCACACATGAAAGGGCTCTACAACTATGTGAGGAGATCATGACGGCAGGGTTTAACGGGATGATGAAGAACTCTCGCGAGGTGTCATTCTGATCCGTCGGCTGGCGGACTCCTCAGGATGACAGCTTAGGGGGATTTTCATCAGCCTCTTAAATCGAAGGCAACGTCATTCCGAAAGTCTAAATTTCACTTCGATTTCAGTTTCGACTTCCACGGGTTCGTGGTCGAGCAGCGTCGGCTGATAGCGCCAGCTCTCGACCGCCTGGACGGCCGCATTCACCAGCAGCGGAGGGCCGCCCAAGACTTTCAAGTCCTGAATCGTCCCGTCTTGGCCGATGATGGCCTTGAGCCGCACCGTCCCTTCAATGCGAGCCATTCGAGCGAGCGCCGGATACTCCGGGGTAGGGCCGAAAATCAGTTTCGCGGCCTCAACCACACCTCCCACAATGATTCTCGGCCGGGGGTTTGAGGGCTTGGAGGGAGGAGGCAGGGGGATCGTTTCTCCTGTTTCCGGAAAGAGGCCGCCAATTACGCCATTCTCCGCTCCGGTCGAAAGTCCGGGGACAAGTCCTGCCAAGCCGCCACTCTCCGGAGTGATCTCGGCCTCCTTTAGTTTTGCAGTGATTTGAGGAATGACGACGTGAGTATAGATGATGCTTGAATTCGTCGGCCGCGCTCTTAGAGTCCTCTGCCCTGCCTGTTGGCTGTGGCGAGGCGCGCCGACGGGCGGTGGCGGCAACGGCGTCAGCGAGGCGAGCCTCGGAAGGGCTGCCGTTGAGAGAAGCGGCATGACTACACAGACGCCCACAAGCAAGGCCTCGAATGTGGTGGCGAGCGGAAGGGCGATCCGCCTCCAATCGCCGGTTCTCCGCGCTGAGGAGATCAGGTACCACACTAAGCCCGCAACATGGAATAGCAGGACTGCCGCCCGCCAGCAACCCGGCCGCATGCCCACGCACCGAGCATCGGCCGCGACAAAGGAAACCATGAGGGCGTAGAAAAGCGCCGTGAAGGCGGACACCAAACCTCCTTCCAGCCAGCTCCAGGGGCTTCGGAACCAAGGAAAGTGCGGGATAGCGGCGGCGCCAACGGCGAAGGCCACCAAGCCCGCGAACGATGAGACTCGACGCACGCGAGGAGTTAGCCACGCTCCCACGTTTGGCGAAGAATCGAGAAGAATGCCTTTGAACATGATTCGCCCTCCTGCCCGCGCGCTCGGACCTCAAATCCTACCCGCCGCACCAGCGCGTTTCGGCTTTCTCACCTCAATAGACACCGATATGGCTTTTAGAGTTTCAAATAAACATGGAAGTTAATAAGGCCCAAAGACGGCGTGGCAGCCGAGAGCAGAATCGTTTACCCTTTCCCCCGCGCTTCTTATAATGTATTTCCCCCGGAGGAAGAACCACTATGAAGATCAGTTGCTGCTGGCTTTATGCCATTTCGAAATACGGATACCCCCCTTCGCTCGATAAGACATTTCGAGTTCTCGGCGAAATGAAGGCGCTCGGGTTCGACAGCGTTGAGCTCGAGGGCGTGCGACGGGATAATTTGCTCGAGGTTCACGCGAAGCGGCACGAACTGAAGAAGTTCTGCGACGGAAACGGACTGCGCGTGATCAATTTCTGCCCCGTGCTGCCGCAGTCCGTGAGCCTGGTGAAGGGCGAGCGGCGCGCCTCCTGGGACCTGTTCAAACGCGCCATCGAGATCGCCAACTTCTTCGGATGCCGGACAATACAGGGCGATAGCTTCACGCCGCCCCTCAAGTTCTGCGGCGATTCGCCCTACAAGGAAAGCATCAGCTTCGGCAAACAATTCAATGTCGAGATCGACCCGAAATTCAGATGGGAAAAGCAATGGGATGCCATGGTTGAAACTTTCTCTTTTATGGCGCGCGAGGCGAAGAAGGCCAAGCTGCTGTTTTGCGTCGAGCCGCGGGTCGGGGAGCTGCTGAGCAACACGGACGCCATCCTGCGCATGATGGATGCGGTCGGCAGCGACAACTTCGGCGCCGTGCTCGATACGGCCCACCTGAACGCTCAGAAGGAAATCCTCGCCTTGAGTGTCGAAAAGCTCGGGAAGAAGACCTTTTTCGTTCATGCGGCGGACAACGACGGCCGCGTAAACGACCACATCGCCGCGGGTCGAGGCACCGTGGACTGGGACGGAGTTTTTCAAGGGCTCAAGAAACACCGCTTCGCGGGTTACCTGGCCGTTGACGTCGGCATGGTCCCCGATCTCGACGTCCAATATCGCGAGTCACTGGAATTTCTGAAAGGCATGGCTGCGAAGCACGGGTTAAAGTGCCGCCCGCATTAGGAAAGCTCAGACCGTACCGGCGTCCCTTCAGAAAAATAGCCGCAGCAATAGGGACGACAGCCAGAACCCAAGGAAATACGCGAGCCCCATCCACAAGGCCTTTGCTAAATAGAATACTTGAAATCTCCACTCCTGCTTTGACCCGAAACCTTTCCGGTCGGTTCCTCACATTAAGTATGTGCCGACGGGTCCATGTGCGACCCACATCGCCCACGCGCAAGACACGCCCACTGCCAAGCCGACAACGACAGCAACCGCATATCCGATGATCCCGACTTTGGCGTACGTGCCGATGCAAGCGAGCCTCCGACGGGCAGGTCGAAGCAAATCAGAACCAGCCATTGCCATAACGCCATGTTTGCAGATAACCTCCGTGGTTTTGCCGGTTGGCCCCTCTCCCGCATCCTCATCGATGGCCTCCCCGCAGACCCACGCGAATCCCGGCTATTGTGCTTCACACAAGCGCGATGGTAACGCGGCGTCCCAGGATGGCCGCGGCGCGCTGCAAGCTTGAGAGCGTGATGTCGTCTTTCGCATTCAACAGGCGGTCGACTTGCGTACGACTTGTCTTGAGGAGCCGCGCCATCCTGTTTTTCGAGATTTTCTTTTTCTTCATCGCCCGGGCAAGCTGCCAGGCAACGACCTCCTTGACCGCCAGTGCTTGCGCCTCCTCGAAGATGGCTTCTTCCTTGAGGAAATCGTCTACGCTCGAACCCATGTGTTTCCTGCTCATTGCTCCAACTCCTTCTTGCGCTTGCGCGCCACGGCTAAATCCTCATCTGGCGTCTTGCGCGTTTTCTTGATAAATCCGTGCAAGGCGACGAGATGCTCCCTATAAACCGTAAGCAGTACCCGTGCTGTCCGCTTGGTCGCGAGATCTGTCCGGACCTCCCAAATTCCGTTCCCCAACGGTCGGCAAAGCGGCATTCCGACAGGCCACCGCCATTGCGCCCGCAACAGGTCCTTACCTATCGCATGGCGCTCTACTGTAGGCAATCCCCTCGGCCACTCCCGGACAGGCTCGCTCCCCGCAACTGTACGGAAGAAAATCAGCGGGATTTTTTGCGGCGAGTCTCCTGCCATCCCTGCACCTTATATAGCTCATTGTACCTCATAATGTACAGCACCAGAATCTGTTTCACGGAAATTCCTGCTGCATCATCTATACCGTTATACGAAATGATCAAAATGCCTGTGGATTGCGTCCGCTCTTCCCTTCCGCCAAGACATCCGCAAAGACAAAACCGTCGCGCTCCTCAATATGGCCAACTCGGGCAGGAATTGCGCGGCGAAACATCGGGCCGGCGAAAGCAAAGGTATGAAATTCCCCATTCTCGCCGCAAGGGTCTACGCCTTCCGGCAGAGCGGCCAACAGATGGGTATCGAAAGAGCGGCCCGCGAACGAGCGGTCCAACTTCCGCGGGTCAACGCAGGTGAGATATGCCTTGAGCCCCGCCCCAATCATCTCTCGCGCCAATTGCGCCGTATCCAGCCCCCAAATCGGAAATAGCGGCGTGAGTCCAGTGCCCGCCATTTTTTCTTCGCGATACTTGCGAATGTCTTCCAGAAACAGATCGCCGAAAACCACGTAGCTGACTCCGGCCGAGCGCGCCTGGGCCAGGGCCTGCTCCATCGCCTGTTCGTAGGCGGCGTTCGGGCACGGCCAGGGTAGCGGGACTTTGACGAGTGCGAGGCCGAGAGCCTCGGCTTGGGCTTCGAGCAATTCCTCGCGCACGGCGTGCATCGCCACGCGCGAGAATGCCTGGTTGACCGTCGTCAAGAGCGCGGTGACTTCGACCCGGCCTTCCAGGCGCGTTTTATGCAAGGCCCAGGCGCTGTCTTTCCCCGTACTCCACGACATCCAGGCTTTCGGCACGC
>QHZO01000078.1:0-742 GCA_003224695.1 Acidobacteriota bacterium | reverse complement strand
TCATGCTGTCCGCCTTTCGCCCCTCGATTCCGCTATAATCGGATTCTCGGCAAATCATTTAGCCACGAGACAGGTGACGGGCGCAATGGCGGAAAATATCAACCTTTGGCGAGAGGCCGGGCACGCTTTGGATTATTTGAAAAAGGCGGATTCGATTCCCCACCGCAGGGAAGGCGAAGCCGCTCTGCTCGATTGCCTGCCGGCAAGTGTCCCGAGGTTTCTCGATTTGGGGAGCGGCGACGGGCGCTTGCTCCGCCTGGTCAAGCTCCAACACCCCAATGCCCAGGCGATGGCGCTCGATTTTTCCTCGGTGATGGTCGCCAGCCTGCGCAGTAATTTTGCCTCCGACCCGACTGTCACCGTCATCGAGCACAACCTCGACGTAAGCCTGCCCGAATTGGGCCGGTTTGACGCCGTCATTTCGTGCTTCGCCATCCATCATCTGACCCACGAGCGAAAGCGCGCCCTTTACGCGGAGGTCTTCGACCGCCTGCTGCCCGGCGGTGTATTCTGCAATTTGGAGCACGTGGCTTCCCCGACTGCTCATCTGCACGAGCGTTTCCTGGATAGACTCGGCATCGCTATGCTCGGAGAAGACCCATCCAACAAATTGCTCGATGTCGAAACACAATTGCGCTGGCTTCGGGAATTGGGTTTTCAGGATGCCGATTGCTTCTGGAAGTGGCTGGAGCTGGCGCTGCTGGTGGGGTGGAAGCCGGATTGAGATGTCATCCTGAGGAGT
>QHZO01000001.1:57683-63291 GCA_003224695.1 Acidobacteriota bacterium | reverse complement strand
CCCAGCTCGGAAAGCAACTGGAATGTCTCCGGCTGGTTCCACGAGCTGTGGCGGACTTCCAAGACCAGTGGAAACTCCCGAAATCGCACGCACAGCCCGGCCACGTATTCCCGCTCGTCGCGTGTGTTCTTTAACGACCAGGGAAATTGCACGAGGAGGGCGCCCAGCCGGCCGGCGCTCGCAAGCGGCTCAAGCGCCCGCTTGAACGTCTTCTCGTCTTCGAGCGTCGCCGCCCGTTCGTGCGTGAATCGTTGCCAGAGCTTGGCCGTGAACAGGAAACCTTTGTTGTGCTCGATGCGCCGCACCCAGCCGCGTACTGTCTCGACTGCCGGCGGATTGTAAAAAGTGGAATTGATTTCGATGGTGTCAAAGAATTGCGCAAGATAAGTGGCGGGGTGAAAGCCGCGGGGCTTTTCACGCGGATAGACAATGCCTTCCCAGTCGGGATACGACCACCCGGCCGGGCCGATGCGAACGCGCGCGGCTGGAGATTTCTGTCCCATATTCGTCTTTTGTTCGCCTTCAGTATATCTCCTGTGCCGCTTGGAATCAATCGAAATAGCAATGCTTTTGGGGTCTTTGGGGAGGCTCGGGCCAAGGCGGGCGTCGGGTGCTGCCCTTCCCGTCAGCCAATGGGCTGCGGCCATTCGAGCGGCGGGGGCATTTCCGACGCCGCAAGGCTAAACTGTAGCGGCGATCTATGATCGCCGAAAATCAAAGGGCGACGGCACGTCGCAGCATTCCCCAACGCCGTGGTGGAGTAGCGATGTCTGCTTGCGCAGCCAGGTCCTCATCGCCGCACGACGGTCAGGTAGGGGCGGGTCATGTCCGATTTCGGAATTCCGATGGAGTCCATCGGACTCCAGAAATCGGAGAATCGCCCCTGTCAATCGGGCCGCTACAGCAAGCAGCGCGAGCGCCAGCAGCCAAATTATTTGTAGGGGCGTATGGCCATGCGCCCAGGGGGAGCGGTCCCGGCCGGGCCAGGTATCGGCGAATAGCCCCGGCCGCCCAAAGGGCCGCTGCCGCGATTGCGGCGTGACCGACCCCGACACCGTGCCTTTGAACTCGTAGGCGCCGATGTCATATTTGCCGTCGCTACCCGGCCGCGCGTTCCCATCGAAGTCTGCCGAAGGAGCATGGCTGCTGGTGCCGCGGTTGATGGCGGCGAGGCTTAAGGACGTCAAGTGATAGTTGCCGGTGGAATCCCCTGTGAAATTCACGAAGGCCGGATTGACGCTTTCGGTCCCGGCGGCCGTGTCCCCGTTCTGTAACGAGAGGTCTCCAAGGGACGTCGGGCAGCTCAGTGACGGAGGGAAGCTATTTTGAAAGAGGAGGTTAGCCGTGAAGGTGTTCGTTCCCGTCGTTCCCTGCTCGGAGATGCCGGTGCAGTTGTTGTAGACGATGTTGTTGTTAACAATCGTGCCCGTGTCGGTAGAGGTCGAAGCCCCGACCACAATCCCGCCCGACACGTTGTTGAACAGCGTGTTGTTGACCAGGATTTCGTTGGAGGCGTCATGCCAGAGCTGGATGCCCCACCCGGAGTTATCGAACGAGATGTTGTTCTCGACGACCACGCCGGTGACCGTACCGCTGACATCTCCTTGACTGACGTAAATCCCGTGAATGTAATCGCAATGGGTAGGATAAGGGCCGCTGTTGTGGACGTAGTTGCCGGAGATCACCTCGTTATCACCGTCCGGCTCGATCCCTGCCCCGCCCGCGCTGGAGCAGCCCGAGGACCGGGCGCCGTGCACGTTGTTGCCGACAACCTGTGCTCCTGTGCCAGAGACGTTGATGCCGGCATAACCGTCGGACGGTCCCGTCACGTCGAAGCCTTTGATCACCACATAATTCCCGGTGTCGTACCAAGTGGTGGTGGTGCTGGAGCTGGAAAGGATCTGGGCGCACGTGGAGAGCAACCCGTGGTTGGCCGCCACCTGGGCGCAGTTGACCGGCGCGCTGAAGTCGGACGATTCAGCCTGATAGACGAGCGGCGCCGAAGAGGTGCCCGAAGCCGAGGTCTGGAAGGAGCCGGAGTACTGGCCCGCCGCGACGTGTACGGTCATCCCCGAACCAGCTTTTGAAGAAGCATAAGGGATGGTGGCGCAAGGGCTGGTGATGGCGCCGCATGAAGTCGAGTCGCTGCCTATGGTCGAGACGTAGAAATCGCCCGCGTTTCCACCTCCACCTCCACTCCTCACACCTCCACCACCACCCCCGCCGCCGCACGCCGCCCAGGCCAGCAGCATCAGAAGCGTCAGCGCGAAGCCCAATCTTAGCGGCAGAGGGTTGTAGCGCCGCTCGGCGCCTGCCCCGCCGCCACCGGCGGGGAGCGGCGCTGTCCCCATCACCGCACGACGGTCAGGTAGGGGCGATTCATGTCCGATTTCGGGACTCCGATGGAGTCCATCGGACTCCAGAAATCGGAGAATCGCCCCTACGAATCGGGCCGCCACTGTCGCAAGCATCGCGAGCGCCAACAGACAAATCATTTTGAAGTGGTTGTGAAGAAGTCGGACATGGGGGCCGCCGTTGCCGCCGCGCCCAGACCTGAATAGCTCAACCCGAGCCCCTGCGCGATCGTGCGCAGCGTGTTCTCATGCTCGTAGCTGTGGCTCGACTGGAGGGCAGGAAGGCTATGCGGGCTGACGACCACGGTCTCGACTTGCCCGCCGCAGCCCGTGCCGGTCGAGAATCCGCAGGAGCCACCGCCCGAGTCTTCGTCGACGGTCACGATCAGCAACCCGTCGCCGCCGGGCTGGAAGTAACTGCTTGCCAGCAGCGGGGTCATCTCGGTCTGCAACCAACCGTCGAAAGTCCCGAGCCCGCAGTCGTGCGCGTCGTCGCAGCCGTTGGGCGACAGCCAGGAAAGGTTGGGCAGAGTCTTGTTCGTGATGTCGGTCTGAAACTGGCTCATGCAGACAAAATTGGCGGACTCGCCGTTAATATCGGTGAAGTACGCGAGCGGGTCATGGCGCACAATATAGCTGCCGCTGTTCACGGCGCCGCAACCGTTCGTGCTCTCCTGGTAGTCCTTCCAGGTTTTGCCGGCCACTTCGACCTCATGCGCGATGTTATCCTGCGTGCTCGAAAGGCCGAGACTGGACGGGGTCGCGCCGTCGTCGTTGGTAAAGATTTGTCCGGCCGTCAGGACTTCGTAATTACCGATGGAAGGATGCGTGTCGGCGGAATAATTGGTCGCCAGGCCGTAGGTATTGGCCAGGGAAGTCAAATACGGCATGTTCGAAGCGCTATAGGTGGAGCTGTAGTCTGCGTTCTCGCCCACCACGATCACCACGTGGCCGAACTGGGACAGAGCGCAAGAAGAACAAGACGTCGGAGCTGGAGACCCGTGCGAGCACGACGTTAATATGGTTGCGATTCCAAGCGCCGCGACCAGAGCGGCGCACGCCCCCTTTGCGACGAACTTTTTCGAGCGTGATGCGCGGCGGTAAGAAGCCATACACCTGAAAACCTCCGGGAAGGATGCGCCTCAGCAGCGACAGCCCTGAATGCGGCTTGGGCTGTTCCACGTCCTTGAGGCTCCGTAGGAAATTACGCTCTAGCCCGCCATAATGCAAGCCCCACTACGCGGGCCGGCAGTCCAGGCGAGTCGGGCCTGACCTCCAGAGGAATTTTCCGCCCATCCTGGCCCGTGCCGTAGGGATTCTAATAGAGCGCGGGCTTTAGCCTCCGGGGCTCGAACGCTTCGAAGGGCTTCAGGGTTTCGATTCACCTGCCGCCAAGATTCGGTTAGAGTCCAATCGAGCGTGGTGCGAACGGGATGACCCGCAGCATGACATTTCGACAGGAGTTTTGGCCGATGCTCGGCCTCGCTTGGCCCCTGGTGCTGACGAACCTCAGTTGGATCGTCATGGGCTTGGTGGACACCATGATGGTGGGCCGAGTCAGCGCGGTCGCCATCGGGGCAGTCAGTCTCGGCGGCGTGGTGTTTTTCACGGTAGCGACGTTCGGCGTGGCGCTGCTGCTTGGCCTAGACAGCCTTGTCCCGCAGGCTTTCGGCGCCGGGAACCTCGCCGACTGCCGCCGCTCGCTCGTGAACGGCTTTTACCTTTGCCTTCCGCTGGCCCTCATCCTGATGGCCGCCATCCGCCTGCTCGAGTTGCTTCTCGCCAAAGCGGGGATTAACGCTGCGGTGCTGGCATCAGCGATTCCCTACATCAGGGCGCTCGATTGTAGCATTCCCCCTTTGCTTCTGTTCGCGCTCTTTGGCGGGTATCTGCGCGGAATGAATCTTGTCAAGCCCGCGATGTTTGCCGGGATTTCCGCGAACCTCATCAACGCCTGCGGCGATTGGATATTGATTTATGGCCATTGCGGCTTTCCGAAAATGGGCGCGGAAGGCTCGGGCTGGGCAACCACCCTAGCGCGCATTTACATGGCGCTGGTGGTGGTTGGCTACACGCTCTGGCATGAACACCGTCAGGCGAGACTGCCCGGAAGTCGCCAGGCGGGCGTGGCCGCGGGAGACGGGCTCGCCTTGGACTTGGTCCGCATTCGCCGCCTCGTGTCGCTGGGGCTGCCCGCTTCCGTCCAAACCGTCGTCGAGGTCGCCGTCTTCGCGGTGGCGACGGCGCTGGTGGGGACGCTCAGCCCGGAATGGCTCACCGCCCACCAGATCGCCATGCAGATGGCCACGTTCACCCAGGCGCTTGGGCGGGGCGATGGCGCGGGGGCGCGGCACGCCGGCTGGACGGCGCTGGCCGTCGGCGTAGGATTCATGGGCGCGGCAGCGCTGGCGTTTCTGATCTTCCCGAGCACGATCGTGCGCATCTTTACGCCGGAGGCTGCTGTGATCCGCGCCGGCGCGGCCTTGCTGACCGTCGCCGCTTTTTTTCAACTCTTCGACGGAATCCAGACGGTGGTCACCGGCGCTCTTCGAGGCTCCGGGGATACGCGTACGCCCATGATTTGTCATTTCGTCGCCTACTGGCTCATTGGTTTGCCGCTCGGCTATGTCCTCTGCTTCAACTACCGAATGGGCGCGCGCGGCCTGTGGATCGGACTGTCTCTGGCGCTCATCCTGATCGGATTGGCCTTGCTCGGCGTCTGGATACGCCGCGTGCGCAGCTTCGAAGTCGTCCCTGTGGCGGCGTTGCAGGAATGATTCGGGAATAGGACCAAGGCGCGCCGCCCTAGCTCTGCCAGGTCGCCCGTGAATTCGACCTTCCGGCTCTGGCATCCGCGAAACGAGGCTGATGACATTTTGCGTCTAACGAAGGGCTTGAAATCAGCTCCGGGACATCAGCTCCAGGACTCCCTTGTCTCATGCGACGCGGGGTCGTATACTCCTTCGCCCAACCCAGCTCGGGCTGCGCTTGGTGTTGGAAATTCTGTCGTCAGAGGGACTCATGCGCAAATGGCTGCTGATCGCACTTCTTCTTTGGACCGCCCTGACCGAGGCGGTGACGAACGACCTCGGAAAGCGCTGGTGGTCGTACGTCGAGTATTTGGCGGACGACAAGCTCGAGGGCCGGCTGACCGGGAGCGAAGGGCATCGGCGGGCAGCGGAATTTGTCGCCGAACAATTCAAAAAGGACGGACTCACTCCCGCAGGGCCGGCTGGCTACATTCAGCCCGTCAA
>QHZO01000001.1:47460-57630 GCA_003224695.1 Acidobacteriota bacterium | reverse complement strand
TCGGCGACGACGCCATCATCAGCTCTCGGTTCGTTCCCAAGGGGCCAATTGATGCCGCGTTGGCGTTCGCCGGCTACGGACTTTCCGTCCCGGAACTTCACTATGACGATTTTAAGGGCCTGGACCTCGGCGGCAAATTGGCTGTGTACGTTTACGGCGGCCCCACGTCGGTTCCCGGGCCGCTCCGCGCGCACTATTCCTCGCTGGAGGAGCGCTGGAAAGCTCTGAAGCGAGCCGGGGCGGTGGGAACCATTGTGCTCTTCAATCCTCATCACATGGACATCCCGTGGCCGCGGCTCACGGTCCTTCGGACGCAACCGGCGATGCTGCTCGCGGACCCTGCGCTCGATGAAGCGCCGGGGATGGCGTTTTCGGCCACCCTGAACCCGGCCCGCGCCGAGAAGCTCTTCGAGGGCTCCGGGCATACTTTTGACGAACTGATTTCTCTCGCGGATGCCGGCAAGCCGCTGCCAACATTTCCGCGACCCGAAGCTCCGCGAGGAATACATCGTCCTCTCGGCGCACGTGGACCATCTCGGCGTCGGAGAACCCATTAACGGCGACCACATTTATAACGGGGCTATGGACAACGCCTCTGGAGTGGCGACAATGCTCGACACCGCGGCCACGCTTCACGAATCCGGGACGAAGCTGCGCCGCTCGATTCTGTTTCTGATCGTCACGGGCGAAGAGAAAGGCCTGCTCGGCTCGCGCTATTTCGTCGCCCATCCGACTGTGCCGCGCTCCTCAATCGTTGGCGACCTGAACGTGGACATGTTCCTGCCCGTTATCCCGCTCAAGATTCTCACCGTATTGGGTCTCAAGGACTCCGACCTCGGCCCCTTGCTTCGCTCCGTCGCCGAGCCCATGGGCATCGAAATCCAGGATGATCCCGAGCCCGAACGGAACCTGTTCATTCGGAGCGACCAGTACAACTTCATCAAAGCGGGCGTTCCCTCCATTTACTTTAAGGTGGGCGCCCGGGCGGGCACGCCGGAAGCGGCGACTGAAAAACGTTGGCTCACAGAGCATTACCACGCGCCCTCTGACGACACGAAACAGCCCGTGGACCTTGCGGCGGCAGCCAAGTACGACGAGTTGGTCCTGCATTTGGCGGAAGCCATGGCCGACCGCGACGAGCGGCCGCAGTGGAATCAGGATTCGTTCTTCCGCCGATACGTGAAACGTTCGAGCGCGGCGCACGGCAGAATGTAGGGGCACCCCTAGTGGGTGCCCATCGGCCCAGGGCAGGCGCAAGGCCTGCCCCTACGAGGAATTCAGATGAAAAGATTCAGGCTTGCGGCGGGATTAGCCGCGCTGAGTGTCTGTCCGGCCCCTGCGTCGGCAAAGCGCGCTATTCAATTCGAGGATTTGATGAAAGTTCAGCGCATTTCGGACCCGCAAGTCTCACCCGACGGCCACTGGGTAGCGTACGTCGAAACCTCAGTGGACCTCGCAGCCAATAAAAAGGCTTCGCACATTTGGGTGGTGCCGGCGGAAGGCGGACCGGGGAAACAGTTGACTTGGGGCGAAGGGTCCGACAGCCGGCCGCGCTGGTCGCCGGACGGCGACCGCTTGGCGTTCATTTCCACACGCGGCGGGAAATCCCAGATGTGGACTCTTTCCATGGGCGGTGGCGAAGCTCATCCGCTTACTTCGATTTCAACCGAAGCCGACGGCGTAACCTGGGCGGCGAAGTCCGATATGCTGATTTTCACTTCCCAGGTTTATCCCGACTGTGCTGACGATGCTTGCAATCATGCGCGCCTCGAAGAAGCCGAACACAGCAAAATAAAAGCGCGTTTGATTACGTCATTGCTCTATCGCCATTGGACCGATTGGCGAGACGGCAAGTACACCCACTTATTCGCGGTTTCGGCGGGCGGCGGCACGCCGCGCGATCTCACTCCTGGCGCTTACGACTCTCCAACCTTCTTTCTGGGCGCACCTGACGGCTATGCTATCTCGCCCGACGGCACAGAAGTCACGATCACCTCGAACCGCTCGACGCCCCCGAGCTCGGCCGCCTGGACGACCAATAACGACCTTTATGTGATTCCCTCAGGCGGCGGAGCCGCGAAGGATATCACTGAGACAAATCCCGGCTCAGACGCTTCGCCTCAGTATTCGCCGAACGGCCGCTACATCGCCTATACTTCCCAAGCGCGAAACGGCTACGAATCGGATTTGTTTCGCCTCCGCGTCTACGACCGCGAGACGGGCCAGGTGAAAAACTTGACCGAAGGTTTCGACCAATGGGTGGAGGCGTTTGCCTGGGCGCCGGACAGCGACACGATTTATTTCCTTGCGCCCGACCATGCGGAAAACCCCGTTTTCAAAACATCCATCAGCCATCCCAAGGTCGAAAAGGTTCTGGACGGCTACAACGCCGAACTGGCGGTGGCGCCAGATGGGAAATCGCTGATTGTTGGGCGAACGACCTTGACGATGCCCGAAGAAATTTTCCGAGCCTCGCTTGCAGATGGTTCTCTCGTGCAACTCACCCACGCAAACGTTGGACTGCTCTCGGAACTCGACATGAACCCGGGCGAGTCTGTAACGACGCCGGGAGCCCTTGGCGCAGAGGTCCAGAGTTTGCTCCTCAAGCCTCCGGGCTTCGACCCCGCCAAGAAATATCCCGCCATCTTTCTGATTCACGGCGGACCGCAGGGCGCCTGGGAAGACGCCTGGGGGTATCGCTGGAACCCGCAAATGTTCGCTGCGCACGGCTATGTGGTCCTGATGACAAACCCGCACGGCTCGACCGGCTACGGACAAAAGTTTCTGGAAGAAATTTCGGGCGACTGGGGCGGCGCATGCTACCAGGACCTCATGGCCGCCGCTGATTATCTGGAACGCTTGCCTTACGTGGACAAGGATCGCATCGGCGCGGCGGGCGCAAGCTTTGGCGGCTTCATGATTAACTGGATTGCCGGCCACACGACGCGGTTTAAGGTCCTCGTTTCGCACGACGGCCCTTACGACCAGCGCTCCATGTACGGCGAGACCGAAGAGCTCTGGTTCCCTGAATGGGAGTTCAAAGGGCTACCGTGGGAAAAAGGCTCGCTCTACGAAAAATGGTCGCCCTCGAATTTCGTTCAAAATATTCAAACCCCGATGCTGGTGGTCGAAGGCGAGCTCGATTTCCGCGTCCCGAACGGGCAGGCGTTTCAACTTTTCTCAGCGCTCGAGCGGCGCGGCGTCCCCTCAAAGATGCTTTATTTTCCCGATGAAGGGCATTGGGTTAATAAGCCGCAGAATAGCCAGCTTTGGTACAACACAGTTCTCGGGTGGCTCGATGAGTACTTGAAACCGTAGGGGCACGGCGCCCTTCGATCCGTCAGCCGACGGATTCAGGGTGGTGAACGTAGTCGAATCACGCCTTGCCCCTGTCGGATCTTAGAACGGCGGCCATAGACCGCCGCTACAGCACACGGAGATGGAGCATGCAAAGCATTTTCAAAACTTTTTCTGCCCTCGTCCTCCTGGCTTCGATGGGCCTGCCCGCTCGCGCGCAGCTCGGAATGTTTTCGAAGGACCAGCTTATGGCTGTAACCCGCGGGTGGACGGGCGAACGCTTCGCCGATGGCCGCCCGAAGGTCTCGGACGCGATGCTCGAGCGGCTAAAGACCGTTGACGCTGAGGAAGCCTGGGGAGAGCTTCGCCAATCAGGTTATTTCAACCAATTCGAGGGCGGATGGAAGGTCATCAATCCGGGGGCGCGCGTGGCGGGGCGGGTGGTGACGGCTGTCTTCATGCCCTCGCGCCCTGATCTCGAAGCCTACATCCGCGAGCAGGGCAAGGCCGAGGGCCGAATCGGCGCCGAGAATTCCTGGGTGATTGACACGCTTGTGCCCGGCGACGTGCTGGTGGTGGACCTGTTCGGAAAAATCAAGGATGGAACTTTTGCCGGCGACAATTTGGGTACGGCGATTTTTTCAAAGAGCCACAACGCGCTGGTTGTGGACGGCTCCGTGCGCGACGTCACCGGCATGAGCGAAATACATGGCTTTCAAGTTTTTGTGCGCGACGTGGACCCGTCCGCGCTGCGAGAGGTGACACTGGTGGGGCTGAATGTCCCGATCCGCATTAGCCATGCAACGGTCTTGCCCGGCGACATCGCCGTTAGCGACCCCGAAGGCATCACGTTCATTCCTCCGCAGCTTTGTGAGAAGGTCGCGGACAGCGCCGAGCTCACGCACCTTATTGACGAGTGGGGACACTCGATGCTCCGCGAAGGCAAATACACGCCCGGGCAGATTGACGGCGCCTGGACACCCGCCATGAAAGAAGAGTTTAATCGATGGGCGGAGCAGGAAAAACATTCGAAGATGCGCCTGAAATAAGCGAGGCAGCCATGAAAAACCGATCGGAATCTGGAGTGAATCGCCGCGGCCTTCTGAAGGGCTCGGCCGCGATGCTGGGTGGAGCGTTGCTTCCTGAGGAGTCGTACGAAACGACGCTTGCCAACGTCCGGACAGATTCCCGGCCTTCCGAACTCAAGATCACAGACATGCGCGTGGCCGTGGTCGAAGGGCAGCGGCCCATCCTCCGCCTCGCGACAAACCAGGGCATCTACGGCCTCGGCGAAGTGCGCGACGGCGCCAGTCCCACTTACGCGCTGATGCTCAAGAGCCGCCTGCTCGGCGAAAATCCGTGTCATGTGGACCGGCTGTTTCGCCAGATCAAACAATTCGGCGGGCCGGCGCGCCAAGGCGGCGGCGTGTCCGGTATCGAGATGGCGCTATGGGACCTGGCCGGGAAAGCTTACAACGTCCCCGTCTACCAGATGCTCGGCGGGAAGTTCCGCGACAAGATCCGCATCTATGCCGACACCACGGAGTCCAAAGACCCGAAGACTTACGCCGAGCGAATGAGGATTCGCAAGGAACAGATGGGCCTGACGTGGCTGAAGATGGACCTGGGAATTGACCTGATCGAAGACATCCCGGGCACCGTGACGCGGCCCGCCGGACTGACTCGGGAAGAGCTGACGTTCCGCCCTCACCCTTTCGTCGCGACCGAGGTCACCGACAAAGGCATTGAGAAGATGTCGGAATTTGTGGCCGCCGTCCGCGAGGCCGTGGGCATGGAAATTCCGCTTTCCATGGATCATCTCGGCCACATCGGAGTCACGTCCTGCATCAAGCTGGGCCGCGCCTTCGAGAGGTTCAACCTCGCCTGGATGGAAGACTTGATTCCTTGGCAATACACCGATCTCTGGAAGCACATCACGGATTCCATTCCGACACCGACGCTGACCGGCGAGGACATTTATTTGAAGGAAGATTTCAAAAAGCTCTGCGCCGAGCACGCCGTCAGCAAGATTCATCCCGACCTCGCCACCGCCGGCGGAATCCTCGAAACCAAGAAGATCGGGGACTTGGCTATGGAATTCGGCGTACCGATGGCGATGCACTTCGCGGGTTCCCCCGTCAGTTGCATGGCGAGCGTCCACTGCGCCGCGGCCACCGAAAATTTCCTGGCGCTCGAAAACCATTCGCTCGACGAACCCTGGTGGCAGGAATTGGTGAACGGAATCGAAAAGCCCATGATCAATAAAGGTTGGATTACCGTGCCCGAAGGACCCGGCCTTGGGATCACGCTCAACGACGACGCCGTGAAGGCGCACTTGCAGTCCGGCGCCAGCTTCTTCGAGCCCACTTCGGAGTGGGATCGCGAGCGCTCCTGGGACCGCTTGTGGAGCTAGAGCCGGTGGAACATTTTCAAGGAGATCACGCGGCCGGTAGCACGGGAGAAGTTTTGCAGGCGCGCGGGTTTGAAAGCTCGGCGAATTAACGTGCAACTTCTTCGGGCTCGCTTCGAGGTTGCGCTTTCTGTAGAATGGGACTTCGAAGCGAGAGTTCGAGCGCTCAAGCTCTCAGGAGGCAGGCGATGGAAACAAAAATCGTTCTCAATCCCAAGCTGGTGATGGAGAGGCTGGAAAAAGCCCTCAACGATCATGATGCCGAGGCTTTTGAAAACTGTTTAAGCCCTTTCTACCTCTCGGAACAGCCGGTACACCCCGACCGCAGTTTTCGCGGGCGCGAACGCGCCGTCAAGGAGTGGGAAGAAGCCTTTCGCCGGGTGCCGAATCTTAAGGCGGAAATGCTTCGCTGCGCCGTCCACGAAGATACCGCCTGGGTTGAGTGGCACATGCACGGCACGCGCGCCGACAAGAAAAAACTCGACTTGTGGGGCGTGGCCATTTGCGGGGTCAAAGATGACAAAGTCACCTGGTCCCACGTCTACCTTGAGCCCGTCCAAGAGCCCGGCCAAGGCATTGTGTCGCTGACGGGATAAAAGCGCACCCACCGTCCGCTGCTTTACCTGAATCGCCGATGTGGTTCGAGCTTCTCAGCTCGATTAGCGACGCCGAAATCATTGCCGCGGGGACCGGCATCCGCGAGTTGAGGCGATTGAGGAGAAGATAGGGAGCCGGCAGGTGGAGAAAGCGCAAAGGCAAGGCTACAATTCGACTCGCTGATGGAACGATATGCGAGGCCGAGCTTCACTGGTACGAAGCTCATGGCATCGGCAAGAAGGAATTGAGGGTGAAGAGACTCCTTGAATAAAAACCTGAAGAGAAACCATCGCGGCCATCGATTTATGGTTTGCATCCGGAACAGTGGATACGAAGCCGCGCTTGAATTGCGAAAAATCTATAGTGTGCTTCCCGACCTTCGCTCTGAGAAGCACGGCCTCCTGCGGGTAGTGGATGAATCAGGCGAGGATTATCTTTACCCGCGAGAGTTTTTCGCCACCGTGAAGGTCTCCAAACCGGTCGAGCAGGCCCTGTTGCAAGCATCTTAGGAGTGAATGACGAAAGCTTGCACAGCGCTGCGACTGGTGCCAGGGGGCGCGTTAAAGGCTGACATTCGGCCTCCAACTTGCTGCTGAGGCTCCCATGACCCACGACGAAATCATTCGCAAAAAGAAAGAATTCATCTTCGACTGCGCGACCACCTATTACAAGGACCCGCTGGTGGTGGACCACGCCAAAGGCCAATACGTCTGTGACGTCGAGGGCCGGCAATATCTCGACTTTTTCGGCGGCATCGTGACCGTGAGCGTGGGGCACGCCAACGAAAAAGTCACGACGAAAATCAAGAAACAAATTGATAAGGTCCAGCACACCTCGACGGCGCACTTGACGGAAGCGATGGTGGCATTAGCGGAGAAAATGGCGGCGATTGCGCCCGGCCGGCTCAAGAAGTCCTACTTTACGAACAGCGGCTCGGAAGCCAACGAAGTCGCCGTCATCACGGCGCGAATGTACACCGGCAACCAGGAAATCCTGGCGCTTCGCCACGGTTATAGCGGCCACACGCAGCTCACCAAATCCATGACTGGCATGTCCACATGGCGCAAAGCAGGATTGGTGCCGCAGGCGGTGGTACACGCGCCCGGGCCTTATTGCTACCGGTGCCCGTACGGGCTGACCTATCCGAGCTGCGAATTGCATTGCGCCAAAGACATCGAGGAGGTCATCAAGACTTCCACAGGCGGCTCGGTGGCCGCGATGCTCGCCGAAACCATTCAAGGCGCGGGCGGTTTCATCGTGCCGCCGCCCGGCTATTTCAAAATCGTCGCCAACATTGTCCGCAACTATGGCGGTCTGTTCATCGCCGATGAAGTCCAGGCAGGCTTCGGCCGGACCGGCAAGAAGTGGTTTGGCATCGAGCACTGGGAAGTCGAGCCGGACATCATAACCATGGCCAAGGGCATGGCCAACGGCGCGCCCATCGGCTGCACCATCACGCGGCCGGAAATCGCCGACGCCTACAAGGGCCTAACCATCTCAACATTTGGCGGCAATCCGGTCACTTGCGCGGCGGCCAAAGCCACGATTGACCTGATCGAAGAAGACCGCCTGATGGATAACGCTGACGTTCTCGGCCGCCGTTTCCGCGAAGGGCTGGAAGGCTTGAAGGAAAAGTACGAAGCCGTCGGCGACGCGCGCGGCATGGGCCTGATGCAAGGCTTCGAGCTCGTCAAGAGCAAGAAGACCAAGGAGCCCGCGCCGGACCTCACCAACCAACTCATGGAGCGCACGCGCTCGAACGGCCTGCTGGTGGGCAAAGGCGGGCTCTACGGGAACGTCATCCGCATGTCGCCGCCGCTTAATATCACGAAGGACAACGTGGACACAGCCCTCGGCATCCTCGACAAAAGCCTTTCGGAATTGTGAATTCTGAAGGGTGAATGGCGAGCTGGGGCCTGCGGCATCACCGCGAAGAAAGAGCTCGCGACTAGTTTTTGTGATCGCTCGCAGGCTTCTTGTCGGTTTCTGGCATTCCCTTTATTTCAGTCTTGGTTTCCCCGTTGACAGTTGTGCCCGTCGCCTTAGCATGCTGCTTCCTCCGCGCGGGGCGGATGGGCCGGGCGTTGGGGATCGGCGTGGCTCTAGGGCCGCGGCCCTGCATGGCCTCACCGAGCTTGCTCTGGCACGAAGATAGGTTCCCTTCCATTGCCGCAACGATTTGGTCCTGGTTGCGCAAAATATAGCCGAGGTACGATCCCAGGGTCTGCTGGGCGTCCAGAAAACGGTCGCCGACCGAGGCATACTCGGCGCCAAAGCTTGGCGATTCGTTCTCGCTGACCAGGCGCGCCAAGGCATCCAGCCGCGGTGGGAGCACGCTCATCGCCTGGTAGGTTTCGAAGACGAGGTAGGCGCTCGAGGGCCGCTTCTCGAGCTCGACTCGCCAGGCGTCCATGTCCTTCATCCGTGCCCGCAGTTCCGCCGCCGAGTTTCCGACCGATGAACGCATGGCGTCAGGCATCTTCCAATGGTCCGGGTGGACGTCGGCCAGCAAATCGTTCACACGATATTCTGTCAGCAGCGCCTGGTGGAGAAGGGCCAGGACCGAGGGAGGGTCCATGTATCCGGGCTCTTTGACTGTTGGGATGGGCGATTCCGAAGGAGGTTTGATGGGCTCGGTTTCCCGAGCGCGGCCGGCGAACGAAAATGCCAGAATTGAAAAAACGATGAGAACGCCTTGGGGTTTCATAATTACTCCGCGAAAGAATTTCAAAGGGAAAGGATGGCAGGAATCAGTTGGACTCGTCCACAAATTTCTCGAGCGCGGCGCGATCCGAATCATTCAAGTCGGTAAACTGGACGCCCATTCCCAGGCCCTTCAGGGAATAGACCACTTTGCCGCGGCAGGAAATTGCCGGCGTGCTCGGCCGCAAATGGAAAGAAACTGAGACGGCCGAATCCTGGGGAAAAGGGTTTTTGGAGCGAATAAACAAACCTCCAACGCTCACATCGCGGGTCACATGGAGCTCTTCACGCCCCAGCGCCTCGCAGCGAGTCTGGGTGACGAGCTTCGCGCGGCGGTGTTGCCGCTTCTCGATATCCGGCGTGACGAACTCACGCCCTTCTTCTCCCACGCCACGCACCCTCGCCAAGAAGGTTGGAGACGCCGATGGGCGCGGACGCCTGCCAGCCAAGTCTGCGCCTAGCCCGGCGGCAGCTCCTGGACCTCCAGTCCGAACTTGAAATGCGGACGCGGGGTGCCTCGCCCCCAACGGTTAACTTCCCATCGGCCCTGCAGAAACTTCACCTCCGGGCGCTGGCTGAGGTCAAGGGCCGCCGGCGTGACCCCGCGATAAAAACGCTCCGGAAACCAGAAAAGGGCTTTCGTCCCCCAATCGCTTCCCTCCGCCGACCCCGAAACCGATACGTGCAACGATTCCTGTTCGATGACCTCCGTAACTCGCAAGACGACCAGCACGGGCTTTCCCGCGAGCGCGCCCAGCTCGAGCGAGCCTCCATGTCCCGGCGCTTCCGCCTCGGTATCCGCGGGTACCAGAACTAAATTGTGGGTTGTGGCGTTCGAAGTCATCATCAGGCGACAGGCCGAGCGATCGAGACCCGGTGATGCTAACACACCCGGGAAAAAAACGTAGACTAAATCGCGCGGCCTCGGGTCCCAAAAAAATCCAACCATGACGCGTTCCGACCGCATCTAAATCGGTGTTAGCAAGGCAAAGCCTGCCCTCGGCAGGCACGCCGGCCTCGCCGGGTGGCGGGCCGCGTGGAACTCGGGACTGAAGAGGAGGCTGAACATATGAGACTGCGCTTAATGATTCTGGGGCTTTGTGTCGGATCGTTTTTGGCTCTTGCGCCGGCCGCCCAGGCGGGAGTCCTTCGGGAAGCCGGCT
>QHZO01000001.1:44373-47403 GCA_003224695.1 Acidobacteriota bacterium | reverse complement strand
ACAGCGGCCAGCGCCACGGGCAGCGCCGTGAAATCGGGCGCCTCAACAGCCTGGGATGGCGCTAAAGCTGCCCCATTGGTTGTTGCTCATGGGACAACACGCGCGGCGAAAGCCGTCTGGCGCTTCATCTGGTAACCCACATTGAAGCGTGAGCGCCTCGCCGTGCCGGGGCGCTCACAGGCTGGACCCGCCTTTCTCACGATTAAAGTTGGGACACCCAGGAAAACCTTGACCATCCAGCGCGGCGCGATTACAATCTGATTTTAGCTTCGCCCTGCGAAACCAACCGAGGAGGCTATGCTGGACGGGCCCATCCCGGAAGCGCTCACCTTTGACGACGTTCTTCTCCTGCCCGCCCGGTCCGCCGTTCTTCCTGCGGAAGTTGACACCGGCACCAAGTTTACCCGCCAAATCTCTCTGAACATTCCCGTGGCGAGCGCCGCCATGGACACCGTGACAGAATCGCGTCTGGCGATTGCGCTGGCGCAGCAAGGCGGGATTGGCATCGTTCATCGCACGCTCCCGATCGAGCGGCAGGCCGAGGAGATTGACAAGGTCAAGCGTTCGGAAAGCGGCATGATCGTGGACCCGGTCACCATCAGCCCGCAGGCGCGAATCTCCGACGCCCTGGAAATCATGCGCCGTTACAAAATCTCGGGCGTGCCCGTTACTTCGAATGGGAAGCTGGTAGGGATCCTGACCAACCGCGACCTGCGCTTCGAGTCGCGCACCGACCTGCCCGTCGAAAACGTGATGACGCGCGAGAACCTGATTAGTGTTCCCGTGGGGACGAAACTCGAGGACGCGGAAAAAATCCTGCACCAGCACCGCATAGAAAAACTTCTGGTCGTGGACGACGGCTTTCGTCTGAAAGGTCTCATCACCGTCAAGGACATCCAGAAGCGGATCAAGTATCCCAAGGCGGCGAAAGACGAGCACGGAAGGCTGCGCGTGGGCGCGGCGCTGGGCGTGACCGGCGATTTCATGGAGCGCGCCGAAGAGCTGGTGAAAGCCAAAGTGGACGTGCTGCTCGTGGATACGGCGCACGGCCATTCCGAGCGCGTCCTGGATGCCGTGCGGCGCCTGAAGAAGAAGTTCCCCGAGGTCAATCTGGTGGCCGGGAACGTGGCGACGCATGAGGGCGCCTGCGACCTGATTCGCCTGGGGGTGGACGGCGTCAAGGTGGGCGTTGGCCCGGGCTCAATTTGCACGACGCGCATGGTGACGGGCGCGGGCGTGCCGCAAATCACCGCCATCGCCGAGTGCGCGCGCGCCGCGCGCAATTCCGGCGTCCCGTTGATAGCCGACGGCGGCATCAAGTTCTCCGGCGACATTCCCAAGGCCATCGCCGCCGGCGCGAGCGCCGTGATGATCGGCAGCTTGTTTGCGGGCACGGAAGAAAGTCCGGGGGAAACCATCCTATTTCAGGGGCGCAGTTTCAAATCCTACCGCGGTATGGGTTCAATCGCCGCGATGACCGCCGGGTCGAGCGACCGTTACGCCCAGGACGGTGAATCTTCCAAACTTGTCCCGGAAGGCATTGAGGGCCGCGTGCCCTACAAGGGACCGCTGGCCGACATGGTCTCGCAACTGGTGGGCGGATTGCGCTCCGGCATGGGCTATTGCGGCTGCCAAACCATTTCCGAGCTTCAGGAAAAGGCCCAATTCGTCCGCATGACGGTGGCGGGCTTGCGCGAAAGCCACGTCCACGACGTCATCATCACGAAAGAAGCCCCTAATTACCGGCTTGAATAGCCCCCCCTCCTCACCGCACTCGATAGGCCGAGAGAAGGCGTTCTCGTGGCTGTTGACGGCGGCCTGGGCCACGCTCATCTTCTTTCTCTCCACCCAGACGTTCACCGTAGGGTTTACCGAATGGCTGCTGCGCGAGATTCTGCAACTGGCCCACATCCGCGTCTCTGGGCACACTTTCTACCTGCTCCATCACCTCGTGCGCAAGTCCGCTCACGCGACGGAGTACGCCATCTTCTTCGCTTTCATCTACCACTCACTTTCACCGGACGGGACCTTTCGCTGGCGGCGGCGCGAGGGGGTGGAAAGCTTGCTGCTCGCGGCCGCCTATTCTCTCACCGACGAGTTCCACCAGATCTTCGTCCCAGGGAGGACGGCGTCGCTCGTGGATTCCGGCATTGACACGGCGGGGGCCGCGCTGGCGCTGGCGCTGATCTACATGGCGCACCGGCTAAACCGAACCAAGCCGGGCGCCGAGCCCGCAGACGAACCTGCATAATTTCCCCGCGTCCATGGTCCTCGTGGCTCGCGCTCCGGGCTCACGGGCGGTTATTTGAATCTACTATAATACACATAGGGTGACCTACAAGATGATTGCCTACCGTACAGCGGACGACATCGGTTGCAACCGCAGTCTTGGTCGCTGGCATTGTGGTAATGGCGTTACACGGATATACGCCAAAAGTCTCAATCACAGTCCTGCTTTTGATCATGCTGATGACGGTTTTCAGCCTATTCCTTCGTACGGGGCGACTCCCCTGGCTTGGGCCTGCTTTCGTTTTCGCCCTTTCTGTGCTGCTGGCTGTTCAGGCCATGCAACCGGGGCACATGAAAGGTCCTCCTGCGTTATGGCTGCTATTGATTGTATTTCCCCCAGTCATTGCCGCGTTTGCGGCGCTGGGAACCGCATGGACGATTTTGGAGAGCACAAATGCTCGTGCGGGTCAGACGAAGGAATGATACTCGGCTCCATGTTCAGGCCGAGCGACTCTTGAGTATCGTCTACGACGGTGACGGCAACCGGGTGTCGGAAACGGTGGGCGGGGCTACGACAAGGTACCTTTACGACTTCGACTTTTCGCCTTCCTCGGGCGGGAGCTTTTCGGCTTCCTTTTTCGCCTGAGCCTCGGCCTCTTCGGTGCGCTTGCGGCGGGTCTCAACTTTCTTGGCCATTTTCTCGGCCCGCTTCTCGACAATATCCGTCCCCACAAGTTGAAGCAGCGCCAGTTCCGCGCCGTCGCCTTTGCGGCAGCCGATGCGAACGATGCGCGTGTAGCC
>QHZO01000001.1:36046-44344 GCA_003224695.1 Acidobacteriota bacterium | reverse complement strand
GCTTGCCTTCGATTCTGCGAAAGCCGGGCATCAGGAAGCTCGCCGCGAGGCGCCGGGCATGCTCATCGCCCCGCTTCCCCCAGGTGATGACGCGCTCCGCGAGCGGCCGCGCCGCCTTCGCCTTGGCGACCGTCGTCTTGATCTGACCGTCGCTCAACAGCAGCGACGTCACCAGGTTGCGGAGCAGCGCGCGGCGGTGTGCCGTGTTTCGGCTGAGTTTACGTCCCCAATTGCGATGGCGCATCCCAAGACCCTTCCTGAACAACGAACCGAGTAGTCTGGCAGATTCCTTAAAACCGACAAGACTGTCATCCTGAGGAGTCCCGCCTTGCGGGACGACGAAGGATCTCAGCATTTGCCTGCCCAACAAATGCAGGGATTCTTCGCCCTGCTCAGCATGACATTTCTTACGGCATGGCTGGAGGAGGTTCGGGAGCCGGCGGCAAGGCCCCTCCCTTGTCATCGAACCTCATGCCCAAGCTCAATCCCATGGTCGCCAGAATTTCCTTGATCTCATTCAGCGACTTGCGCCCGAAGTTCTTGGTCTTGAGCATATCCGCCTCCGTGCGCTGCACCAGTTCGCGAATGGTCGTAATGTTGGCGTTCTTCAGGCAATTATAGGAGCGGACGGAAAGCTCCAACTCTTCGACGGAGCGATCCAAGTTCTCGTTCCGGAGGTCGGGCGTCTTGGCCTCGACCGCCTCCACCACTTCGTCCGCCTCCTCGAAATTGATGAAGATGTTCATGTGGTCTTTCAGGAGCTTGGCGGCCAGGCCGATGGCGTCGGCCGGCGCCACGGCCCCGTTGGTCCAAACATCCAGCGTCAGCTTGTCGTAATCGGTCATCTGCCCAAGGCGAGCCGCCTCAACCGTGTAGTTCACCTTGCGAACCGGGGAGTGGGCCGAGTCCACCGGAATCGAGCCGATGGGCAGGTCCTCGTCGAAATTCTTTTCCGCCGAGACGTAGCCCCGCCCGAGCTTCACGCGCATCTCGATCTCGAGATTCCCGGCTTCGCTTACGGTCGCGAGATAAACATCCTTGTCAAGGATTTCGACGTCGGGGTCTTCCTGAATCATGCGCGACGTGACCTCGCCCGGCCGGTCCACGCGCAGGGTGAGCGTCTTCGGCCCATCCACGTTCATCTTCAGCGGAATCTGTTTCAGATTCAGGAGGATGTCCGTGGCGTCCTCCACCACGCCCGGGATGGAAGAAAACTCGTGCAGCACGCCTTCGATTTTCACCGCCGTGATGGCCGCGCCGTCAATCGAGGAGAGCAGCACGCGGCGCAAAGCGTTTCCGATCGTCGTGCCAAAGCCCCGCTCGAACGGCTGCGCGGTGAACTGCCCGTATTTGTCCGTCAGCGTATCGAGATTCGGCACCAGCCGCTTCGGCTTCTGAAAACCTTTCCACATCGTCCAACCTCCCTGGGCCGCCACGAGGCGGTCCGCTAATCCAGGCTCCTACTTCGAATAAAGCTCGACGATCATCTGTTCTTGAATGGGGAAATTCACGTCTTCGCGTTTGGGCAGTGAAACCATCCGCCCCTTGACGTTTTGACGGTCGAGCTCGAGCCAGGGCGGCACGCCGCGTCCCCCGCCGAGGTCGAGCGCGCGCAGGACCGGAACGATTTGCCGGCTGGCATCCTTCACGGCAATTTCCTGCCCGAGCACGACTTGAAACGAGGGGATGTTGACTTTGCGTCCCGCCACCAGGATATGGCCGTGGCGAACCAGTTGTCGCGCTTCGGCCCTCGACACCGCCAGCCCCAGGCGGTAAACCACGTTATCCAGCCGCCGCTCGAGCATGGCGAGAAGGTTTTCACCGGTGATACCCCGCATCCGCGCCGCCTTCTCAAAATAAGCGCGAAACTGGTTTTCCAGAATTCCGTAAAGCCGGCGGACCTTTTGCTTTTCGCGGAGTTGCAGCCCGTAGCCCACCAGCTTCGGGCGGCGCGACTTGCCATGCTGGCCCGGCGCGAAGTTGCGCTTCTCAATCGCGCACTTGTCCGTCAGGCAGCGATGGCCCTTGAGAAAAAGCTTCTGCCCTTCCCGTCGGCATAGCCGGCAGACCGAATCACGATACCTCGCCAAATTTTCCTCCTCTTTAAAAGCGGAGCCCTTGCCCCGTCAAGAAAAGTGTTCCAGAAATTTCAAGCAGGTCGTAGATAGGATGTGGAATATGGGGACGGCGCATGTCATCTGCCACATCCCATATGCCACCTACCACCTGCTTCCAAAAGCCTCCAACGCCCCCCTTCTCCAAATGATCTCGAGAGGCGGGCTACACCCGTCGTCGTTTCGGCGGCCGGCAACCGTTGTGCGGAATCGGCGTCACATCTTTAATGATCCGTATTTCCAGCCCCGCCGAGGCCAGCGCTCGAATCGCCGATTCGCGGCCCGAGCCCGGGCCCTTCACGCGGACTTCCACCGTCCGCATGCCGTGATCGCGAGCGGCCACCGCGGCGCGGTGACCGGCCTGCTGCGCCGCAAAGGGCGTGCCTTTGCGCGAGCCCTTGAAACCGAGCGACCCGGCGCTCGACCAGCACACCAGCCGCCCTTCGGTGTCCGTAATGCTCACCAGGGTGTTGTTGAACGTCGCCTGGATATGCGCCACGCCTACGGGGACGATCCGCTTTTCCTTCTTCTTAAAAACCTTTTTCTTGCCGGTGCTCGTAGCTGCTTTCGCCATATCTCCTCGAAGTTTCTGAAAGGCGCCGGACCGGGCTAAGTCTTCGCCGTGGCGCGTTTCTTATTCGCGATCGTGCCTTTGCGCGGACCTTTGCGCGTGCGCGCGTTCGTATGCGTTCGCTGGCCGCGCACGGGAAGGTTGCGCCGGTGCCGGTAGCCGCGGTAGGAGCCGATTTCGATCAGGCGCTTGATGTTCATCGCGACTTCTTTGCGCAGGTCGCCTTCCACCGCGCCTTCCTCTTCGATAATTTGGCGGATGTGCGTGACCTCTTCCTCGGTCAAGTCCTTCACCTTTTTATCCGGGCTCACACCCGCGCGCATCAGGATGGACATGGAGCGAGTCCGCCCGATGCCATAAATGCTCGTCAAGCCAATTTCCGCGCGTTTCGTGCGCGGGAGATCAATGCCTGCAATTCGAGCCATAAAATCAACCCTTCTCCGGCATCCCCTAGCCTTGCCGTTGCTTGTGCTTGGGGTTCTGGCAAATGACGCGCACCACGCCCTTGCGCCGGACAATCTTGCATTTAGGACAAATTTTCCGCACCGAGGAACGAACTTTCATTTCGGCCCCACCGCCCTCTCACTTATACCGGTAAGTGATCCGCCCACGCGTCAAGTCGTAAGGCGACAGCTCCACGGCCACCTTGTCGCCCGGCAGGATGCGAATGAAATTCTTCCGCATCTTCCCGGAGATATGCGCCAGGACCCGGTGCTTATTCTCGAGCTCGACGCGAAACATCGCGTTGGGCAGCGGCTCAATCACCGTCGCTACGACTTCGATCGCCTCTTCTTTAGCCATATCGTGAGCTGGCTTGCCCTCCTTATTAATATGCCCAGGCCCGCCGTAAGTTTCAAGCCCGCGCCCGGATTATTCACGAAGGTCCGGAGCCGCGGCGAAAGGCCCTCCGTCAGCCGACGGATTGAAACCGTGCCCTTCCGTCCCTCCGTGGCGCTTTCAGCGGCCCGCCGCCACCGCGTCCTTTTGGCGCGTCAACACGTCCGGGCCGTTTCGCGAGATGGCCACCATGTGCTCGAAATGCGCGGAGTTCGAGCCGTCGGCGGTCACCGCTGTCCAATGGTCGGGCATTATCTTGAGCTCCGGCCCTCCGGCCGTCAGCATGGTCTCGAGAGCCAGCACCATCCCTTCCTTCAGCAGCGGGCCGTGTCCCGAGCGGCCGTAGTTGGGGACTTGCGGCTCTTCGTGGAGCGCGCGGCCGATGCCGTGCCCCACAAATTCCCGCACCACGGAATACCCGTTCTTCTCGGCGTGGCCCTGGACGATCGCGGAAATATCTCCCACGCGGTTGCCGAGGCGGGCCTCGCCGATGGCCAACTCCAAGGCTTCTTCGGCGACCCGCAGAAGACGGTCGGCCTCGCTCGAGACCTTTCCCACCCGCGTCGTCAGCGCGGAGTCGCCGTAAAAGCCGTCCAGCACAACGCCCAGGTCGAGCCCCAGGATGTCACCTTCCTTCAGCCGCCGCGCGGACGGGATTCCATGCAAAATTTCCGCGTTGATGGAGGTGCAAAGGCAGCACGGGTAGCCCCGATAGCCTTTGAACGCCGGCTTCGCCCCCGCCTGCTCCAGCCGCTTTTCGACGTAGCGCTCGAGCTCGATTGTGGGGACGCCCGGCCCCGAGCGTCCTTCGACCTCCTCGAGGATGTCCCGCACCAGGCGCGCGCTTCGGCGGAGCTTCTCGATTTCTCGCGCGTCCTTCAGAATGATGCCGTTCGATCCGGAACTCATACCGTCCTCAAGAATCTCACCAAGCCCCGCGCGATGGTCTCCGGATCTTGGTTCCCGTCCACTTCGTGAAGAAGGTTCTTTGCGCGGTAGTATGCAATCAGCGGCGCGGTTTGATTCTCGTAGGCGGCCAGGCGCTGGCGGATGGTCGCCTCATTGTCATCGGCGCGCTGAAGGAGCTTCCCGCCGTCTCGGTCGCAGACGCCTTGCTTCTTCGGAGGATTGAAATAGATATTGTAAATCTCTCCGCAGACCGAACAGGTCCGCCGGCCGGTCAGACGCTTGAGCAAGATATCCTCGTCCACGCGGATATTGACGGCGAGCGGGCTCCCGAAACTTTTTTTCTCGAGCATGCCATCCACAAATTTCGCCTGCGCCAGGGTGCGCGGAAAACCGTCCAGAATAAAACCCTTCCGGCAGTCGGGCTCTCCGATGCGTTCCTCGACGATGCCGCAGACCACTTCGTCCGGAACCAGGGCCCCGGCCTCCATATCGGCCTTCGCCGCGAGGCCCATGGGCGCCTGCTTTCTTGCCGCCTCGCGCAGGATGTCGCCCGTCGAGACCTGGGGAATCGAAAAGGCCTTCGACACTTCCCGCGCTTGAGTCCCCTTGCCCGCTCCCGGAGCACCGAGAAATATCAGCGCCTTCATTCCCAGCCCTCGCTCCGGGGCCATCAGGGGCTGCGCTTGCCGCGGACTCGGCCCTTCTTCAAAAAGCCTTCGTAATGGCGCATGATCAACTGCGCTTCCACTTGCTGCACCGTATCCATGGCAACGCCCACGACGATCAACAGCGACGTGCCGCCGAAATAAAAATTGATGCCCAAGCCGTGCAGCAGCCAGTAGGGCATGTGCTGTTCGAAAAAGATTCCCACCCGGCCCGGCAAATCGTTCAGGCGCATCCCGGCGAGCATGATTTCGGGAATCAGCGCCACGATGGCCAGATAGACTCCGCCCACCCAGGTAATCTTGGTCAAAACGTCGTCCAGGAAATCCGCGGTGCGTTTCCCCGGCCGGATGCCCGGAATGAAGCCGCCTTGCTTGCGCACGTTGTCCGCGACCTCGTCGGGGTTATAGACGATGGAAAGATAAAAGTGCGCAAAAAAGAGAATCAGAATGACGTAGGAAAGCGTATAGAGCGGCTCCCCCCAGGCAAAGGTTTTGGCGAACCACACAAACCCCCCGCCAATCTTCGCCATGACCAGGTTCTTGCTCTGCTCCCAATGGAACATCCCGAGCGTCTGCGGGAACGTGAGCAGGGAGACGGCGAAGATGATCGGCATCACGCCGCCGCTGTTGACCTTGAGCGGCAAGTGGGTGGAGACGCCGCCCATGACTTTGCGCCCCACAATGCGCTTGGCGTATTGGATCGGCACGCGCCGCTCGCCCCGCTCGACCAGCACGATGAAGACGATGACGGCGAGCATGAACGTTAGAAGAACCAGCAGCGCCAGCATGCTCATGGTGCGCGTCACGAAAACCTTCGTCCAAAGGTCGCTGATGGCTCGCGGCAGACCGGCCACAATCCCGGTAAAAATCAGCAGCGACATGCCGTTGCCGATCCCGCGCATGGTGATCTGCTCGCCCAGCCACATGATGAAGATGGAGCCGGTCGTGAGCGTCAGGACGGTGGTGAAGATGAACATGGGACCGGGACTCGTGACGATGGGCGGCCCGTTCGCCGCCTGCGTCTGCTTCTCCAGCGCGTAGGCAATTCCGAACGCCTGGAACGCGGAGAGCCCCACCGTAATCCAGCGCGTGTATTCCGTGATTTTGCGCCGCCCGAGGTCGCCTTCCTTGCTGAGCTTTTCCAGGTGCGGCGAGACCACGGTCATCAACTGCAGGATAATGGACGCGGTGATGTAAGGCATGATGCCCAGCGCGAACACCGTAAACCGCTTCAAGCTCCCGCCCGAAAACATGGAAAGCAGTCCGAAGAGCGATCCCGCCAGTTGGTTGAAGTACTGTTCGAAGACCGAGGCATTGATGCCGGGCGTCGGAATAAAAGAGCCGAGCCGGTAGACGGCCAAAAGCAGGAGCGTGAAGAGAATCCGCTTCCGCAGGTCCGGGATTTCCGTCAGGCTCTTGAGCGACTCAATCATGCCGGAATCACCTCAGCCTTGCCGCCCGCCTTCTGAATCTTCTCGAGCGCCGACTTCGAAAACCGATGCGCGTGGATTTCCAGCCCCACCTTCAGCTCTCCATCGCCGAGCACCTTCAGCCCGTCGCCGAGCTTCTTCACCATGCCCGTTCCGAGGAGAAACTCGGGCGTGATCTTCTGTTCGGCGGTAAAGCGCGCCAGGTCCGAGAGGTTCACCAGCGCGAAATGTTTTTTGAAAATGTTCGTGAAGCCGCGCTTGGGAAGGCGGCGCTGCAAAGGCATTTGGCCGCCTTCGAACCCCGGCCGCATGCGCGAGCCCGCGCGCGAACGCTGCCCTTTCGACCCCCGCGTCGCGGTCTTCCCGTGTCCGCTGCCCATGCCCTGGCCAATGCGCTTCCGGCGGTGATGCGCGCCCCGCGGCCCTCGAAGTGTTCCAACGTGTGTCGCCATACGAGCCTATTTCTTACCAGTCTTCTTCGCCGGGTGATGGGATTTGTCCGTCGGCTGACGGACCTTTCCCTTCTTCTTCGCGCGGCCAGCCTCCCCCGCCTTGGCTTTTTCCTTATGCTTGGCTGCCTTTTTCGGTTTCCCCGGTAGGGGCGCAAGGCCTTGCGCCCCTACTTGGAATTTCAGTCCGCCCTCACGCGCTTCGGCCGCGGCCTCTGCCACTTCCCCCTTAGCTTCCGAGGCGGCGGCGCTCGGGGCGGGCTCCTCGCGAACCTCCGGAGGCAAGATGGTGTATTCAGGAACGGAAAGCCACGCGGCGGGCTTCGGCTCCTCCACGACTTCGACCAGGTGGCGAACCCGTTGGATCAGGCCCCGCACCTGCTGCGTATCGGGACAGGAAACGACTTGGTGGAGACGCTTCAGGCCAAGGCTGCGCGTCATAACCTTTTGCCGGCGCGTGAAGCCGATTCCGCTCCGCACCCATTTCACGAAGATTCGCTTTGGGGCTTTGTCCGCCATTCCGCCTCTCGATTCAAAATCCTGACATCTCTGAAAGCGCGACGCGTCATCCTGGGCCCTTCGCTTGTCATCCTGAGCCGAGCGAAGGATCCCCGCATTTCGCTCAGGGCAAACTCCGCGAAGGATCGCTCTTCTGGCTATAACTCATCCGCGGTCCTCCCTCGCTCCGCCGCCACCTCGTCGGGCGTGCGGAGCTTCATCAAGGCGTCCATGGTAGCCTTGACGACGTTATGCGGGTTGGTCGTCCCGAGCGATTTGGTCAAGACATTTTGAATGCCCGCGGCTGAAATTACCGCTCGCACTGTGCCTCCCGCGATGACGCCCGTGCCCGCCGCCGCAGGCTTCAGCAGCACTCGCCCGGCGCCAAATCGGCCAAGCACTTGGTGCGGAATCGAAATCGAGGTCATGTTGATTCGCACCAGCCGCTTCTTGGCGGCCTCGATGCCTTTGCGAATGGCCATCGGGACCTCGCGCGCCTTGCCGGAGCCATAACCGACATGCCCGGCTCCGTCGCCCACCACCACCAGGGCCGAGAAGCTCAAGTTCTTGCCGCCCTTCACCACTTTGGTGACGCGGTTGATCGAGACCACCTGGTCCTTCAACTGCAACGAATTGGGATCTATCCGACTGGGCAAATCATTCCTCTTTCGGCTCTCAGCCTTCAGCAATCAGGATGCCATGAATTGCCGTCGCTGAGGGCTGAACGCTGATCGCTGACTGCTTCGCTTTAGAATTCCAGTCCGCCTTCACGCGCGGCGTCCGCGAGCGCTTTGACGCGCCCGTGATAGGCGTATCCGCCGCGGT
>QHZO01000001.1:15630-36007 GCA_003224695.1 Acidobacteriota bacterium | reverse complement strand
CTTCCCGACGACCTTCGCCGCCTCGACGTTCCCTCCGCTCTTGAGGACCTTGCGAACTTCCTTGTCCCGCGTGGACGCCGAGACCAGCGTTTTCCCGCTCGGATCGTCAACAACCTGCGCGTAGATATGACTTGAAGAGCGGTAAACGTTCAGCCGGGGACGTTTCTCGACCCCGTGGACCCGCTTGCGAATCCGGACATGAACCCGGCGACGAACCCGGTCTTTGGAAGCAATCTTCAGCAATGCCGTGCTCCTTGGAAGGCCGCCCCCTACCCTTTGGCGGCGCCCCCTGCTCCGCCCGCGGCCGCAGCCGCCGCCTTGCCAACCTTCTTCTTAAGGCGCTCGCCGGTGTAGCGCACTCCCTTGTTCTTGTAAGGGTCGGGCGGGCGCAGGCCGCGAATTTCCGATGCCACCTGACCCACCGCCTGACGATCCGCGCCCCTCACCACGACGTGGGTCAGCTTTTCCACCGCAATCTGAATCCCTTGCGGAATCGGGAATTCGATGGGGTGAGAATATCCGAGAGTGAAAACGGCGGTCCCGGCTCTCACCTCCGCGCGGTAGCCGATGCCCACAATGTCCAGATGTTTCTCAAACCCTTTCGTCACCCCGTGGACGGCGTTCGCCACAAGACTCCGCGCCATGCCGTGAAGGCTCGCCGCCGATTCGCCCTCGCGCGTCGCCAGGAGAGTGCCGTCCTTCTTCTCCAGGCGGATGCCCGCCGGCAGCGGGACCTTCAACGTGCCCTTGGGCCCCTGGACGGTCACCGCCGAAGTCTCTGCCGTCACCGTAACTCCCGGCGGAACTTCAATCGGCTTGTTTCCGACTCTCGACATAAGAGCTACCGAGCTGGCTGAGAGAAGCTTTCAGCGGTCAGCCTTCAGCGAAAGCCGAATCGCTCGACGCGAATCAAGCCCGCCTGCTGAGGGCTGATAGCTGACCACTTGTTTCTCCGGCGTCAGGAAACGTTCAAAAGAATCTCGCCGCCCACGCCGGCCTTGCGTGCGGCCCTGCCGGTCATCACCCCTCGGGGCGTGGTGAGGATGTTCACGCCCATCCCGGCCATGACACGGGGGATTTCGCCGGCGCCGGTATAAACACGGCGGCCGGGCTTCGAGACGCGCTCGATCGTCGTGATCAGGCTCTTCCCCCCGTCGCCGTAGCGCAGGAAAACTTTCAGAACCTTTTTCTTCCCTTCCTCGGCGAGCTTGTAATTGCTGACGAATCCCTCGTCCTTGAGAATCCGCGCCACCTCGACCTTCAGCTTCGAGGCGGGCATCTCCACGCGCGCGTGGCGCGCGCCAATCCCATTGCGAATCCGCGTCAGCATGTCCGCGATCGGGTCCGTCAGTGCCGCCATCTATTCTCCTTCGTCCGTTCTCACCGCTCAGCCGCCAGCCTGGGTTTGTGCGCAGCACTTCAGCACTTACGGACCGCTGAATGCCCGTGGCTGACCGCTTCTCTTACCAGCTCGACTTGATGACGCCCGGAATGTCGCCCCGGAGCGCCAGTTGCCGGAAGCACAGCCGGCACATCTGAAATTTCCTCAAGAACCCGCGCGGCCGGCCGCAAATCCGGCAGCGGTTGCGGTGCCGTATCTTGTACTTGGGTTTCCGCCGAAGTTTCGCAAACTGCGAAGCGCGCGCCACGCTCTACCCTCCCGCCTTCTCGGGCTTCGCCGCCTTTTCGGCATGGGCCGCCCGGTCAGTTTTCGCCGCTTTGGCTTCCCGCTCTTCGTCCCTTCCGCGGGCGCCGTCGGAGCGGAACGGCATGCCCAGGTGCTTCAGCAGGGCCAGCGCCTCGGCGTCCGTCCGCGCGTCGGTCACAATGGAGATGTTCATCCCTTTGACCTTATCCACCTTGGTATAATCCGTCTCTGGAAACACCATCTGGTCGCGCAACCCCACGGTGTAATTGCCGCGGCCGTCGAACGAGCGCGAGGAGAGCCCCCGGAAGTCGCGCACGCGCGGCAAGGCGACGCTGGTCAGCCGGTCGAAAAACTCGTACATGCGGTCGCCGCGCAGCGTCACCATGGCGCCGATGGGCATGTCCTGGCGCAGCTTGAAATTCGCGATGGACTTCTTCGCCCGCGTGATGACGGGTTTTTGGCCGGTAATTTGCCCCAGCTCCACGCTGGCCGAGTCGAGCAGCTTGGCGTTCTGGATCGCCTCCCCGAGCCCCATGTTCAGCACAATTTTTTTCAGGCGCGGCACGGCCATGGGGTTCCGGTAATTGAACTCTTGGGTCAGAGCCGGAACGATTTCCTTTTGCTATTTCTCTTTCAGCCTTGGCGCCATAGCGATTCCGGTCGGTGGGGCGACCCTTGGGGTCGCACCAGGCCCGCCCCTCCGCTCAATCCAAAACCTTTCCGCACTTCGCGCAGATGCGCACCTTCTTCCCTTCCGCCTTGACGGCGTGCCGGATGCGCGTCGGGCCGCAGTCGCTGCACACCAGCGCCACGTTCGAAACGTGGATCGGACCTTCTTTCTCGAGAATCCCGCCGCGAATTTGTTTGGCGGGATTCGGCCGGACGTGCCGCTTGACCATGTTCACGCCTTCGACAAAGAGCACGCGGCGCGCCGGCTCGACCCGCAGCACGCGTCCGCGGGTCGGCGAGTCTTTCGGGCCGCGGCTCCGGCCGGCCAACACCTGAACCGTGTCGTTTTTCTTGATATCCAGAGCGATTCCCATCACAAGACCTCGGGCGCCAGCGAGACGATTTTCAGGAATTTCTTCTCGCGCAGCTCGCGGGCCACCGGCCCGAAGACGCGGGTTCCGAGCGGCTCCATGGCGTCGTTGACCAGCACGGCGGCGTTTTCATCGAACCGGATGTAGGTTCCGTCGCGCCGCCGCTGCTCCTTGCGCATGCGCACGATGACGCACTTCACAACTTTGCCCTTGGGGATTTGGCTGTCGGGCGCGGCCTCTTTGACCGCCGCCGTGACCACGTCGCCGAGTCCCGCCTGAAGGCCGAGCGAGCCGCCCACCGGCAGGATCGTCGAGAGCCGGCGCGCGCCGGAGTTGTCGGCCACCTGGAGGATGGTCCGCATCCCGATCATGCGGCGCCCTCCTGGACCCGCGCCACCTGGGCCGCGCGCGATACGACTTCGACCACGCGCCAGCGCTTGCGGCGCGAGAGCGGCCGGGTCTCCTCGATCCGCACCGTGTCACCCGGCCGGCAATCGCCTTTCTCGTCGTGCGCCATAAAGTTTTTCGACCGCCGCACCACGCGCTTGTAAAGCCGATGCGTGGTCTGGCGCGTGACCGTCACCACCACGGTCTTTTGCATCTTGGTGCTGGTCACGATGCCGACTTTTTCCTGCCGTCGATGGCGTCCCTCCGGCGGGATGGCTTGGACTGCTGTCCCCATACGCTCCTCTACGTCAACTGACGGATTTCCCGGCTTCGCGCTCGCCGAGAATCGTTTCGACACGCGCGATGTCCCGCCGCAGCTCGCGAATCTTCCGCAAAGTGTCCGTCTGCCCGCCCGCAAACTGGAAACGCAGGCGGAACATTTGGTCGGAAAGCTCGCGCCGCTTGGCGCGGACCTCCTCGAGGGTCGCTCCCCGCATTTGCTCTTTCAGCTCTTTGGTGGCCTGCATCCGCGTCTTCATGCGAAAAATCCCTCGGAGGATTAACCGGCGGGACGCACCACAAACATCGTGGGGAGCGGCAGTTTGTGGCTCGCCAACCGCATCGCCTCCCGCGCGTCGTCCTCGCTCACACCTTCCATCTCGAACAGCACGCGCCCTGGCTTCACCACCGCCACCCAGAATTCCGGCGCCCCCTTGCCCTTGCCCATACGGGTCTCGGCAGGCTTCTTAGTCACCGGCTTATCCGGAAAAATGCGAATCCAGAGCTTCCCGCCGCGTTTGATGAAGCGCATGATGGCCACGCGGCTCGCCTCGATCTGCCGCCCGGTGATCCAGCCGGCCTCCAGCACTTTCAACCCGTAATCGCCGAAGGAAAGGTCCGACCCGCGCCAGGCTTTGCCGCGCCGCCGTCCGCGCTGCTGCTTCCGGAACTTCACCTTGCCAGGCATTAACATCAGAAAAGCTCTCCGCTCTCCGTCTTCAGCCCGCAGCCTTCAGTTCTCAGCTCCGAGCGGTCCGTCTTGATTCGCGCGCCTCGACCCAGGTTTTGCCGACCACTGAAAACGGATGGCTGACACCTCTTATACCACCGCCGCCCCGACGGGCTCCCCAATCTTTTCCGTTCGCTTCTTCTGCTCGAAAATTTCGCCGTTATAAATCCAGCATTTGATGCCGATCAGGCCGTAAGTCGTATGGGCTTCGGCCAGGCCGAAATCAATGTCCGCGCGCAGCGTGTGCAAAGGCAGGCGGCCCTGTAAATACCATTCCGAGCGCGCGATTTCCGCGCCGTTCAGCCGCCCGCCGCAGCGGATCTTGATTCCCTTGCACCCGAAACGCAGCGCCGAGTCCACGGCCTTGCGCATGGCGCGGCGGAACGCCACGCGTTTTTCAAGCTGCAAGGCCACCGACTCGGCCACCAGTTGCGCGTTGAGCTCGGGCCGGTGGACTTCCTGGATGTTGATGGGCAGCACTTCGCGCCCCGTGCGCTTCTGGACTTCCTGCCGCAGGCGGTCGATTTCCGACCCTTTGCGGCCGATGATGATCCCCGGCCGCGCCGTGTGAATCGTGATCTTCAGCTTGTTTCCCGGCCGCTCCACTTCAATCGCCGCCACGCCCGCGCTCTTCAGTTGCTCCTTGAGCTGTTTCTTCAGCTTCAAATCCTCGTGGAGCATGTCCGCGTAATCTTTTTTCGCAAACCACCGGGATTTCCACGTCTTGTTGTAGCCCAGGCGAAACCCGAACGGATGAACTTTCTGACCCACGCCGCGCCTCCTCAGCCTTTCCGAGCCTTCAGCTCTCAGCTTTCAGCAATCCGCTTCGATTTCCGTCCGGCGATCCGGCTCTCGCTGAAAGCTGAAAACTGAGAGCTGACCGCGTCCTTTCTAAACTTCGGGCGGCTCCGTCGGACTAGTCGCCTGCCTGCTCGACGACCACCGTGATGTGGCTCATGCGCCGCTGGTACCGAAACGCGCGGCCCTGGGGAGCGGGTCGGACTTTACTTCCGCATTAGAGATCGCGGAAAGCAACACTTTCGCCACGTCGGCGGCGGCGCGTTTCTTGGTATGCCCCAGCCGCTTAATGCCGCGGCTCCCTTCGCCGCGCGCGTAGCCGAGAATACTCAGCGCCTCGCCGGCGCGCTTGCCCCGAACCAGGTCCACCACCAGCCGGACCTTCTGCGGCGACATGCGAATGTATTTGACCGTCGCTCGAGATTCCATCTCGTTTCTGCTCTTTGCTGCTCTCTTCTGCTCTTCTCTGCCCTTATCGCTTCTTGCTTACGCGCTCGGCGCCCCGCCTCCTGGCGTGGCCGGGGGCTTCGGCGGAGCGGCGCCGCCGGCGGCCGGAGGGGCCGCCCCTGGAGCTGTCGCCGCGGCAGCCGCAGCCCTTTCTGCCGCAATTTTCACGCTGTGGCCCTTAAACGTCCGGGTCGGCGAAAACTCTCCCAACTTTTGCCCGACCATGTTCTCCGTCACGTACACCGGAATGAATTTCTTTCCGTTATGCACGGCAATCGTATGGCCGACCATTTCCGGAACGATGGTCGAGCGCCGGGACCACGTCTTCACGACTTTTTTTTCGAACCGCCGGTTGAGCAGGTCAATCTTCTTCATCAAGTGCTCGTCCACGAACGGCCCTTTTTTGAGCGATCTTCCCAATGCATCCTCCGGCCTCTGTAGCGGCGAGCTGCGCCTCGCCGCCGTTCGTCTCTACGGAGCGGCGAGACTCAGCTCGCGGCTACAAATCGCTATCACTTCTTCTCGCGCCGCTTGACAATGAAGCGGTCGGTTGATTTGTTGTTGCGCGTCTTGTATCCGCGTGTGGGCTGACCCCAGGGGGTGGTGGGATTCCGCCCGCCCGAGCTCTTGCCCTCGCCGCCGCCGAGCGGGTGGTCCACGGGGTTCATCGCCACGCCCCGCGTCGTGGGGCGGATGCCCATCCAGCGCTTGCGGCCGGCCTTGCCAATCGAGATGTTCTCATGGTCGAGGTTTCCGACCTGGCCGATGGAGGCCATACAACGGACGTGCACCCGGCGAACCTCACCGGAAGGCAACCGCAACTGCGCGTATTCCCCTTCCTTCGCCAGCAACTGCGCCGCGCCGCCCGCGCTGCGGACAAGCTGCCCGCCCTTGCCCGGCCTCAGCTCGATATTGTGGATCATCGTTCCGGTGGGGATGCTCTTCAGCGGCAGGGCGTTCCCAATCACGATATCGGCTTCGGGCCCGGCCAGAATTTTGTCGCCGACTTTCAAGCCCACCGGATACAGGATGTACCGCTTCTCGCCGTCGGCGTAATGGACGAGCGAGATCAGCGCCGAGCGGTTCGGGTCATATTCAACCGTGGCCACCCGGCCCGATATCCCGATCTTATCGCGCTTGAAATCAATGATGCGGTAGTGGCGCTTGTGGCCGCCGCCGCGATGCCAGATGGTGAGCTCGCCGCGGTTGTTGCGCCCGGAAATGCGCGTCTTCGGCTCGAGCAGCGGCTTATGGGGCGTCGAGGTGGTCAGCTCCTCAAACGTCAGCCCGCTTTGGAACCGCCGCGTCTCCGTGTATGGCCTGTAGGTCTTGATGCCCATCGCTTTTTTCCGGCCTCATTCCAGCGAGGCCGCCTCTCCCGGACTTAAGCCGTCTCGCTGTATTCGGGTATTTTCTCGCCCGCTCGCAGCTTGACGTAAGCTTTCTTCCAATCCGCGCGAAAACCAAACGTCCGGCCACGCCGCCGGAGCTTCCCGTGGAAGACGGCGGTGTGCACGGACTGGACCTTGACTTTGAAGACCGCCTCGACGGCCTGCTTGATTTCGGACTTGTTGGCGTGCCGGTCCACACGGAAGCAAAGCGTGCGCGCGCGCTCCTTCGCCTCCAGCCCCTTCTCGGTAATCACCGGCTTTTGGAGAACCTGATACGGGTTCTTCCTCATCGCAGCCGCTCCTCGAGGCGCTTCAAGGCGCCTTCGGAAATCACCAGCCGCCTGTGGCTCAGCACTTGATAGGGGTGGACCTGGTGATGCCGCACCAAGTCGCAGCCCGGGATATTCCGCGAAGCAAGCTCCAGGTTGCGGTTCCCCGCGTCGTTCACGATCAGGACGGTCTTATCCGCTTCCAGCTTCTTGAGCGTGCCCGCGAAGGCCTTGGTCTTCGGCTCCGCCGGGTTGAGCTCGTCCACAACAGTCAATTGGTTTTCCTGGTATCTCGCCGCCAGCGCCGAACGCAACGCGCCCAAGAGCATGTTCTTTGGAAGCTTATAACTATAATCGCGAGGCATGGGCCCGTGGGCGATCGAGCCGTGCCGCCAGAGCGAGCTGCGTGTCGAGCCAACGCGCGCGCGCCCCGTGCCCTTTTGCCGCCAGGGCTTCTTGCCGCCGCCGGAAACTTCTCCCCGCGACTTGGTTTTGTGTGTCCCGCGGCGCTGGCTGGCCAGGTATTGCTTGGTGGCCCCCCACATCAGGGAGAAGTTGGGCTTGGCGGCGAGCACTTTGTCGGAAACTTCCAGCTCCCGCACCTTCTGCCCATCGAGATTCTTGACTTCGACTGTCGCCATAGGAACCGCTACTTTATCGGGGGTTTCGCCGCAGGTTTTCGCCGCGCGGCTTTCGCCTTGCGCACGATGACGTAAGCGCCGTCCGGGCCGGGCACCGCTCCCCTCACGAGCAAGGCATTCTCCTCCGAGAGCACCTGAACCACTTTGAGGTTCCGCACGGTCACGCGGTCCACACCCATGTGCCCGGCAGCACGCATGCCTTTGAAGACGCGCGAAGGGAACGCGGAGGAGCCAATCGAGCCCGGCGCCCGGTGAAACATCGAGCCGTGTGCCGCCCCGCCCCCGCCGAAATGGTGGCGCTTGTGAAACCCGGCAAAGCCGCGCCCTTTCGACGTGCCCGTCACATCCACGTAATCATTGACCGCAAACTGGTCCACCAGCACCTTGTCGCCCACTTTGACTTCCGCCCCCGCTCCCAGGGGCACTTCGCGAAGGAAGCGGGCAGGATTGGCCCCGGCCTGCTTGAAATGGCCTTCCACGGCCTGCGTGACGTGCTTCGGCCCGGGCATTTCGACCAGACCCAATTGCGCCGCCTCGTAGCCGTCCTTCTCGCGCGTCTTGCGTTGGATGACCACGCATGGCCCGGCCTTGAGTACGGTCACCGGCACCACCGCGCCGTCCGCCGAGAAGATCTGCGTCATTCCGACTTTCTTACCGAGGATTGCGTTAACCATAACAACCAGTTCGTCAGTCCGTCAGTTTTTCAGTCAATCAGTTTAATAGCGCCCCGGAGTCCGGCTCTCCCGACTGAAGAACTGACGTACTGAATAACTGACAACCTACTTCGCATGCTCCTTTCCGAACGCCTTGATCTCAATATCCACGCCCGCAGGCAGGTCCAATTTCGTCAGCGCCTCCACCGTCTGCGGCGTGGGCTCGAGGATATCCACCAGGCGCTTGTGCGTCCGGATTTCAAACTGCTCGCGCGACTTCTTGTCGCAGTGCGGCGAGCGCAGCACGCAGTATTTGTTCTTGATGGTCGGCAGCGGAATCGGGCCCGCCACCTGAGCGCCCGTGCGCTTGGCCGTCGAAACGATCTCCGCGGTCGATTGGTCAAGCGTCCGATGATCGTACCCCTTCAGCCGGATTCTGATCTTTTGATGCATCATCTCTTGTTAGCTCTCAGCTCTCAGTTTTCAGCCGTGAGCTATCAGTCGTTCCCGGCCAGCGAGCTCGGCTCGCTGATCGCTGAATGCTCGCGGCGGACCGCTTATTTCAACACTTCGGTGACCGAGCCGGCGCCCACCGTATGCCCGCCCTCGCGGATAGCGAACCGCAAGCCTTTCTCCATGGCGATGGGCGTGATCAGCTCGATTTCGAGCGCCACGTTGTCTCCCGGCATCACCATCTCTGTGCCCGCCGGCAACTGCGCCACCCCCGTCACGTCCGTGGTGCGAAAATAAAACTGCGGCCGGTAGCCCGCAAAAAACGGCGTGTGCCGCCCGCCCTCTTCCTTCGTCAGCACGTAGGTCTCCGCCTTGAACTTGGTGTGCGGCGTGATCGAGCCCGGCTTCGCCAGCACCATCCCCCGCTCCACGTCGTCCTTCTCCGTCCCCCGCAGCAGCACCCCGATATTGTCCCCCGCCTGCCCTTCGTCCAAAAGCTTCTTGAACATCTCCACGCCCGTGACGATCCTTTTGAACGGCTCCGGCCGCAAGCCCACAATCTCGATCTCTTCCTGGATTTTCACCTTGCCCCGCTCCACTCGCCCCGTCACCACCGTGCCCCGCCCCGAGATCGAAAAAATATCTTCCACCGGCATCAAGAACGGCTTGTCAATTTGCCGCTCGGGCATCGGGATGTAAGTGTCCACCGCGTTCATCAGCTCGTGAATGGACTTCTCCCACTGCGCGTCCCCTTCCAGCGCCTTCAAGGCCGAGCCCCGAATCACCGGAATCTTGTCCCCCGGAAACTGGTACTTGTTCAGCAGGTCCCGCACCTCCACTTCCACCAATTCCAAAAGCTCCGGGTCCTCGACCGCGTCGCACTTGTTCAGATACACCACGATGTAGGGCACGTTCACCTGCCGCGCCAGCAGCACGTGCTCGCGCGTTTGCGGCATCGGCCCGTCGGTCGCCGCCACCACCAGGATGGCGCCGTCCATCTGCGCCGCCCCCGTGATCATGTTCTTGATGTAGTCGGCGTGCCCGGGACAGTCCACGTGCGCGTAGTGCCGGTTCTTGGTCTCGTACTCCACGTGCGCGATCGCAATCGTGATCCCGCGCGCCTTTTCCTCCGGCGCGTTGTCAATCGAGTCGAAAGCCCGGAACTTCACCTTCGGGTTGTCCTTCGACAACACTTTCGTGATCGCCGCCGTCAACGTGGTCTTGCCGTGATCAATGTGCCCGATCGTCCCCACGTTCATGTGCGGCTTCGAACGATCGAATTTTTCCTTGGCCATAACTCAACGCCTCGCGTTTCAGTGGTCGTGTTCGCTGCTTCGCGCCTCTTGAAAATCAAAAGGGGCGAGCCTACCTGCCTACGGCTCGCCCCTGAACTCGGGCGACAACCTCCTCCGCAATATCTCCGGGCGCCTGCTCGTAGCGCAGGAAGTGCATGGAATAGGACGCGCGCCCTTGGGTGCGGGAGCGGAGCTCGGTGGCGTAGCCGAACATTTCGGCCAGCGTAACGGTGGCGCGCAGGATCTGCGTCGAGCCGCGTTTCTCCATCCCTTCAATCCGCCCGCGGCGCCCGCTCAGGTCGCCCAAAACGTCGCCCATGAATTCATCGGGGACCACCACCTCGACTTTCATCACGGGCTCGAGGAGCACCGGCTTGGCTCTTCGCACCGCTTCCTTAAAGGCCATGGAGGCGGCAATCTTGAAAGCGATTTCCGATGAATCCACTTCGTGATAGGAACCGTCTTCCAGCGCCACGCGGATGCCCGTCATCTCGTAGCCCGCGAGCACCCCGGTCTCCATCGCCGCTGACAATTCCGTCAACGAACAGCAGGTTTAACTCGCCTTCAAATTTGTTGGTGGATTTCTTTTTGGTGAGTTCAGCGATGGCGTTCGGGTCGGGATGCGGGAGAGGATCAACGCGCAAACTCACGTGGCCGTACTGGCCTCGGCCGCCCGTCTGCTTGATGTACTTCCCTTCCGCTTCCGCGGCGGCCCGAATGGTCTCGCGGTAAGCCACTTGCGGCCGGCCGACGTTGGCCCCCACGTTGAATTCCCGCTGCATCCTGTCCACGAGGATTTCCAGGTGCAGCTCGCCCATCCCGGAAATGATCGTCTGGCCGGTGTCAGGGTCCGTGTGAACTTTGAACGTGGGGTCTTCCTGCGTCAGTTTTCCCAGCGCCGCGCCAAGTTTTTCCTGGTCGGCGTTGGTCTTCGGCTCGATGGCCACGGAAATCACCGGAGCCGGGAAATCCATGGCTTCAAGAACGATCGGATCCGACTCGGCGCAGATGGTGTCGCCGGTCGAAACGGACTTCAGGCCCACGGCCGCCGCAATGTCGCCGGCGAAGACTTCGTTGATTTCCTCGCGCTTGTTGGCGTGCATTTTGAGCAGCCGGCCGATGCGCTCGCGCCGGTCGCGCCGCGGGTTATAGACGCTGTCGCCGTTTTGAATCGCGCCGGAATAGACTCGGAAGAAGGCCAGTTGGCCGACGAAAGGGTCGGTCATGATCTTGAAGACCAGTCCGGCAAAGGGCGCCTTGTCGCTCGCCGGGCGCGCGATGACGACTTCGGTTCCCGGCCGCATTCCCTCCATGGGCGGAACATCCAAGGGCGAGGGAAGGTATTCGACCACCGCATCCAGCAGCGGCTGGAGGCCCTTGTTCTTGAAAGCCGCGCCGCAAAGCACGGGAAAGATTTTCATGGCAACGGTGGCGTGGCGCAGGCTGGCGGCTAATTCCTCCGCCGTGACGGCCTCCCCGTGAACGTATTTGCTCATGATGGCGTCGTCCACTTCGCCGAGCTTCTCCACCAGCACGTCGCGGGCGTGCCGGGCGGCGTCACGGTAAGCCGCCGGGATTTCCACCAGATCGTAGGCGGCGCCGAGCGTTTCGCCTTTGTAGACAATGGCCTTTTGCCGAAGCACGTCAATGACGCCCTGGAAGTCGTCTTCCTTTCCGAGGGGAAGCTGGATGGGAACGGCGTTGGCGTGCAGCTTCGTGTGCATGTCTTCGACCGCATGGTCAAAATCGGCGCCCACGCGGTCCATCTTGTTCACAAAAACGAGGCGCGGGACGCGGTACTTGTCGGCCTGCCGCCAGACGGCTTCGGTCTGCGGCTCGACGCCTTCAACCGCCCCTAAAAGCGCAATCGCTCCGTCCAGCACTCGGAGCGACCGTTCGACTTCCGCCGTGAAATCCACATGGCCCGGCGTATCAATGATGTTAATGCGAAAATCGTTCCACCAACAGGTGGTGGCGGCCGAGGTGATGGTGATGCCGCGTTCCTGCTCCTGCTCCATCCAGTCCATCACCGCCGTGCCTTCGTGCACCTCGCCCATCTTGTGCGTGATCCCCGTGTAATAGAGGATCCGCTCCGTAGCGGTAGTCTTCCCGGCATCGATGTGGGCCATGATGCCGATGTTCCGAGTTTTTTCGACAGGCACCTGACGTGGCATATGATTGTAAAAACATCTGCCCCGACCCGTCAGCTAACGGGTCAAGTTCGATCCCCCGCCGTCCTCGAAGCGAAAGGTTCCGCGCACCAGCGAAGCTGGCGCGGAACGACTCGGCGGATCGCGGCCCTGGGTGGAACCGCCTCCCGCCTCGTCATGGACTTCGCCCGGATGGCCCTCAGGCCGAGGCCCGCGAACCCGCCGGGGCTACCAGCGGTAATGGGCGAAAGCTTTGTTGGCCTCCGCCATGCGGTGGGTGTCGTCCTTCTTCTTGACCGCGCCGCCCTTTCCGTTCGCTGCGTCGAGGAGTTCAGCGGCCAGCTTCTCGACCATAGACTTCTCGCTTCGGTCCCGCGCGTAGCTAATAATCCAGCGCAGGCTGAGCGAGGTCTGCCGGTTCTTGTTGACTTCGACCGGAACCTGGTAGTTCGCGCCCCCCACGCGGCGCGTCTTGACTTCGAGCGTCGGCCGGACGTTGTCGAGCGCTTTCTTAAAGGTCTTCAGCGGATCGTCGTTCGTCCGCTCCTTCACCACATCGAAGGCGCCGTAGACAATGCCCTCCGCCACCGATTGCTTGCCTTCGTACATGACGCAGTTGATGAAGCGATGGACGAGCGGATTCGCAAAAACCGGGTCTGGGCCCACCTCGCGCCGCTCCACTGTGCCTTTGCGTGGCATTTCGTAGCTCTCAGGTTTCAGCCATCAGCGGTCAGCCGACGGCCGCCCAAATTAAATCTCTGTCTTCACTAATTACCGCCTACTGCCTTCTGCCTTCTGCTTACTGCCTACTATGATCCCTTCGGCCGCTTGGCGCCGTATTTCGAGCGCCCCTGCCGGCGGTCGCCGACGCCGGAGGAATCGAGCGTCCCCCGAATCACGTGATAACGAACGCCGGGCAGGTCCTTCACGCGTCCGCCGCGGATGAGCACAATCGAGTGCTCTTGCAGATTGTGCCCGACGCCCGGAATATAAGTCGTCACTTCCATGCCGTTGGTCAACCGCACACGAGCCACTTTGCGCAGCGCGGAATTCGGTTTCTTCGGCGTGGAAGTATAAACCCGGATGCACACTCCGCGCTTCTGGGGATTGGAGGCCAGGGCGGGACTCGAAGTCTTATACCGCTGGCTCCGCCGCCCCAATCGAACGAGTTGGCTGAAGGTTGGCATCCTTTATCCGAATCCCCAAACTTCTCCGCGCAGGCCTTTCGACCCGCCGAGTCACAGCTTAAAGCGCAACCTGGACCCAAACCTTGCAAGTATAAGAGGAAAACTTAAATACCGTCAAGACGAAATCTTAGTTGGAATTGCCTTGATAGGACGGGGACCAAGGCATCCACGCCAACGGCGGGTATTTGGCTCAACCTCGTTGCGGTGAGCGGCGCCCTTCATCTTGCGCTGCGGGGCACGAACGGGAGGCGAATGGCGCCGTGCTCCTAACAACTCGGCAGCGGATAAGGCGCCGCCTGGGCCTCGTTCGCTTGCCTCCTGTCTTCTGACTCCTCGCTTCTGGTGTCGTGTTTTCTCACGGCACCACGATGATATTCGATTCAGGTCTTGCGAACTGCTCCGGCCGGAACTGGCTGCGCAGGAAATCAAGATACGCGCGGCCTTTGGGCCGGCCGTTCGCGCGCGTCGAGCCGACCTGGGTGAGAAGAATCAGCGCGTCGCGGATTTCGGAGTCGCGCAAGGCCAAAGCTTTTGCTTCGCGCGCTGCCGTCTTCTTGAAATCTTCAATCCCCGCCTTAAGGGCCACGTAAAGGCCGTGGGCGAGCGGGCCGGCGGGAGGCTGCTCGTAATAAAGGCCGCTCGCGAGCGTCCGGTAAGCCTCCGCGAGCTGTTGAAATGCCGCCAATGTGTCCGTGTCCACGAGCGGTCGGTTGTCCCGCGCGAAGACACTGGCGGCGTAGGAAAGAGCCAGAATCAATTGCTCGTGCGATTCCACAAACGACGCCGGAATGCGCGTCTCCGCGAACGGAACCTTCGACCAATCGGGCTCCCGTCTTTCCGCTTCGTGACGGCGGCTTTCGACCAGGTAAGGGCAGTCCGGCGGACAGTCGAGTGTTACCTCGCGCTCTGTCCCGCAACAAACGGAACAAATACTGGCGCTTTTCGCGGGACAATACCGCTTGGGTTTGCGCTTCTGGCAAATCGGGCAGGCCAATCGTCACTCCACATTGTCGGTTTAAATTTTATCATACCACGGCATCGCACCGCGGCGGCTCCGTGAAATGGGTAGTGTCTTAATTTGACGCGTGGGCGGTATTGTTGCATAAAGGAGAGCTCTGTGGGCGCAAAAGAGAAAATGACCTCAATTGGCCAGCCAGTGCCGGAGTTGCCGGTCGCTGATGTCGAACGCGCACAACAGCATTACAGAGATGCACTCGGCTTTGAGATTGGATGGCTTTATCCCGGCAAAGAAATCGGGGCCGTGTCACGCAGTCATGTGGCGATATTCTTTCGGAAGAGGAAGCCGCCGTTCGATCCTGCCGTTCACTGGGTGTTCGCTGAAGATATCGATGCGACGTACCAGGAACTGAAGTCGTTGGGTGCGAACATCGTGGATCCTCTGGAAAAAAAGCCTTGGGGACTACGGCAATTCACGGTAAAGGATCTAGACGGGAACCTCTTCTATTTCCACCATGACTAACCAAATACCGCACGGCTGGAACGGCTGCAGCCAACGGCCTTCGCATCACGCAAGGGCTAACGCGCCTAGGCGGTTAAATCAGTACACTGCCGGGAAATGCGGTCCCAGTGGGGTCCTTCGGTGTTGAAGTCCGCGCTTCTTTGAGGGCAATCCGGTCAGTGACGTTTCTTTATTTCGACCTGCGCGACCCGCGCCTTCACCAGTCTCTCAACCAGCACAACCGGCAAAGGCTTGTCTGTGGGGAAGTGGATGGTCCCTTTGGAGGTGGAGAACCCCTTGAGTTCATCCTTGAACTCTTTGACTACTGCGGCCGTAGGGAACAAACTGAGGTGATTCGAAAACGCGGCGTACCACAACAGCACTCCTTTGTACCTGAATGCAGGAATCCCATAGCTGATCGTCTCGGTAGCCTCCGGGGGCACAACGGACCGAATCGTCGCGCGAAGCTTTTTCAAGGCGCTGCGAGCTGGTTCCGGGACACTCGCAAGGTATTGATCAACACTTTTCGGGGCGCGGTTGCCTCGCGCAGGAGAACTTCGCTTTCCAGATTTCGCATTTTTCATTCAGGGTAATGTTACTACAAAAGCTTCGCATACAAGTCCAGGTACCGACTATCGAGCTGCCGACTGATCCGGGCTCGTTGAGCTCTCGCTGAGCCGGGCCGCTTGTGTCATGAGGTAATTTCGTTCCGGTATGCTGGTCGTCCGGCTGGCGGCAATCCGGTAGTGTGCGATTGCAGCCTGACCGTCGCCAGCCATTTCCAGTAAATGGGCACGAACGGCGTCGAGGCGATGATGGCCGGCAATTCGTGTATCGGAGTCGAGCGCCTTTAGCAGCTCAAGACCTTGGGATGGGCCGTCAACCATCGCTCGGGCGATGGCGTGATTGAGCTCGACCATCGGATTGTCGGATATGCGTTTAAGGAGCTCATACAGCGCCAGGATCTGCGGCCAGTCGGTATCCTTAGCTCGGGCGGCTTCGTCATGAACCGCGGCGATGGCGGCTTGGAGCTGGTATGCGCCAATGGATCCCTTCGAGAGGGCCGCAGTGAGGAGCGCGATGCCCTCGGAAATCTCCGCCGGGTCCCACAGAGTTCGATCCTGCTTCGTCAGCGGGATCAGCTCACCGTCGGGCCCCGTTCGCGCCGCGCGGCGCGCATCGGTTAACAACATGAGCGCGAGCAACCCAGCCACCTCCCCGTCGTCCAGGAGCAAGGAGTGAATGGATCGTGTCAGGCGGATGGCCTCGCGGGCGAGTTCGAGTCGCTGCAATTGCGGGCCAGCGCTGCTCGTATAGCCCTCATTGAAGATCAGGTAAAGCACGTGCAGCACGGCACCGAGCCGTTGGGCCCGCTCTTGGCTGGTCGGCAACTGGAATGGCACGCCGGAAGCCTTGATGCTCTGCTTGGCCCGGCTGATGCGCTGCGCCATGGTCGCCTCGGGAACCAGGAACGCGCTGGCGATTTCCGCTGTGGTCAAGCCGCCCACCGCCCGCAACGTCAAGGCGATCGCCGATGACGGGGTCAGGGCGGGATGGCAACACATGAAGAACAGCATAAGGGTGTCGTCCTGCTCCGTTTCATCTTCAATGTCGGTCGAGGGCACCGGCTGGCCGGCCTCCATTGCCACGGCGCTTTCGCGGAGCCGTCGAGCCGCCGCGCTGCGCAAGTAATCGGTCATACGCCGCGCGGCGACCTGAATCAACCAGCCGCGCGGATTGTCGGGAACGCCTTGTTGCGGCCATTGTACGGCCGCTGCCATCAACGCCTCCTGCACGGCATCCTCGGCGGCTGCGAAATCATGGAAACGGCGGATGACCGCGCCGAGCACCTGCGGCGCAAGCTCGCGCAACAGATGCTCGGAAGCCGTGTCCCAGGGCTTGGTTGTCACAAGAGCCTCGTTACGGGAATTCGGGCGGCGCAGACATGACCTGCCGCACTTCAATCACGATATTCGTCGGCGCCCCACCAGGCCCCGGCGCCGCCGATGCCTGGGCAGCGAGCGCATAAGCTCGCTCCGGACTCGCGACTTCCACAATCCAATAACCGGCAAGAAACTCTTTGGCCTCCGGGAAAACGCCGTCGGTGATCGGCACGCCGTTCTTCCCGGCTCGGACAGCTTTTGCCTCACGCGGGTCGGCCAGGCCCTCGCCGGACACCCACTCGCCTGCTTCGCGAAGCTGCTTGTTGAAAGTGTCCATGAAATCCCGGTGCGCCTGGATGTCCTTCTTGGGCCATGATCCATCAAAATGTATTTCATGTATCCCTACCCTTTATCTCTTCGCGCTTTCACTGCGCGTTCAACTGAATGACTGAATGTCGGAACGCGCCGCGCGTTCTCAACGTTCCGCTCAACGATTCGCTTTCACAGTTGTTCTTCGGTTCTCCGGCTCATGATCTGCCGCACTTCGATCGGCATGTTTGTCGGGACGCCGCCGGGTCCCGGCCCCGCCGATAGCCGGGCGGCAATCTCATAGGCTCGTTCCGGACTCTCGACGTCTACGATCCAGTATCCCAGGAGAAATTCCTTCGCTTCCGGGAACACGCCATCCGTAACCGGCACGCCGTCCTTCCCGGCTCGCACAACCTTGGCCTGATGCGGCATGGCCAAGCCTTCATTAGCCACCAGCTCTCCGGCCTCGCTCAGATTCTTGTTCAGGTTCATCAGGAATGCGAAGTGCGCCTGGATGTCCTTCTGGGACCATGCCTTATACGTGTCCACGCCCGCTTTCGTGCCGGTCATCAGCAAAATGTATTTCATGTTTTCTCCTCTCCAATCTTAGCGCTGACCTTCTGCGCTTTCATAGGGTAGTCGGAGCAGGCGCCGGGTTCTCGACATCACGGAAAATAAATTTTCAAAAAATGGCGGCCCACCGTCATGTCGAATTCGGGGGCCGAGAACCGACATACGGGTGGAGGTTCGAAAATGACGAGCGATGCATTGGTGGTGGATGTTAGCCGGGACTGGGCGATTGCCTGCGATGTGCAGCAGCGATTCATGCAGCCCTTGGTTCCCGCAATGGAGGCTTTGGACTACAGCGCGCGGTGCCGGCAGATGCGCGAGCTGGGCGGCGATTGCTACGATTTCGCGCCCCTCGCAGATAATTGCTTGGCAGTGACCATCGGAGACGCCTCCGGCAAGAGTCTCGCCGCGGCGCTCATGATAGCCAACGTCCAGTCATCGCTTCGCACCGCAGCATTATTCACCGGAAACGACTTGGCCGCGATGCTCAAGGCGGTGAATCGTCAGGTACACGCATCGTCACTCACAGACCGCTACGCCACACTTTTCTATGGCGTGTTCAAGGGAGCAACTCGCACGCTGCGTTATGTCAACGCCGGTCACAACCCCCCGATCGTTATTCGCCGTAACGGCTCTGTCCATTGGCTTGAATCCGGCGGCGCGCCCGTCGGAATGTTCCCCGATTCCCACTATGAGGAAGGCGCCGTCGAGCTCTATCCGGGGGACCGGGTCCTCGCCTACACGGACGGGGTCATTGAAGCGGTAAATCCGGCGGACGTTGATTGGGGGGTTGAAGGCCTCCGAAGGGCAGCGACCGAAAACGATGCACGATCCGCTCAAGATATCGTCCAAGCGATATTCACATCTATGGACGAATTCTCGCGAGGACACCAGGCCGATGATGCGACGGTCGTAGTTTTGAAGGTCCTTTGAGGTTTCGCCGAGCCCCAAATCTGAGGAATTGGTAAAGTTTGTTTGATTTCGCTAGACTCGAAACCTGTGACGAAAAAAACGAGAAGAACGGGCTCCCCCGACGTCGTCATCGTGGGCGGCGGAATCATCGGTTGCGCGATTGCATTGAGGCTGGCGGAAGCCCGAATGAAAGTAGTGGTGCTCGACCGCGGCGAACCCGGCGCCGAAGCCAGCTCCGCCGCGGCCGGCATGTTGGCCCCGCAAGGCGAGTCGGCAACCCCGGACACCTTCTTCGAATTCGCTCGCGCCAGCCGCGACCTTTATCCTGAATTTGCGCGCGAAGTCGAAGCTTTGAGTGACATGAAGGTGGGCTATCGCCGCGATGGAACGCTGCTGGTGGCGCTCGAGCGACTCTCCGCAAAGGCCGTCCACGAGCGCGCGGCGGGCCTTGCGCCGGAGATTCGCTCCGGGCTGTTTATCGCCGGCGACCACTGGCTCGACAACGAAAAGTTTGCGGGCGCGCTCGTCAAAGCCGGCCGCCGCGCGGGCGTCAAGTTCCACACGCACTCCGCCGCGACCCGTCTGACCGCCCGAGGCGGACGCGTCGAGAGCGTTCAGTTCGCGGCAGCTTCGAAGGCCGCAAGAAAGAGCTTGTCGGCGGGCACCTTCGTTCTTTCAGCGGGCTGTTGGTCGCCCGAGCTTACGGGGCCCTTGGGCCTGCGGCTTCCCATGTCGCCGTGTCGAGGCCAGATGATTGAATTTGACGCGCCCCAACCCCTCGCGCACGTGGTCCGCGCCGGCCACCACTATCTTGTCCCGCGCGCGGGATGCCGAGTGCTCGCGGGAACCACCGCCGAATATGTGGGTTTTGAAAAGGCAGTGACGGGCGAAGGGCTCCGCTCGATTCTCGAAGGCGTCATGCGCATCGCGCCGGTCGTCAAAAGCTTCCGGTTTCGCCGCGCTTGGTCCGGTCTGCGACCCGACACCGCCGACCATCGGCCCATTCTCGGCTACGGGGAAATCAACAATCTGGTTTTCGCCACCGGCCATTTCCGCAACGGTATTCTGCTCGCGCCGATCACCGCCCGGGCGATCGCCGATCTTATTCTGACGGGCGCTACTGAGCATCCGATTGATGCTTACCGGCCTCAACGTTTCGGCTGAATGTTTTTCGGTACATTACCGAACGATTTGCTTGTCGGCTGACGGGCTGGAGTGCGCCAGGCCTTGTGGTGACCAGTACCAAAGTACCAGTATTCAAGTCCCGTTGACTTCCCAAGCGACAGACTTGATAATTTCTTTGGATGGCCTCTATCCCCAATCCCGACGAAAACGAGGTTCCTACGATCGTGGGACGACGCAGCACTCGTCTGTCCATGATCATCCCCATCGCGATTAAGGGGACGTCCGCCGAAGGGCAGGCATTCAGGGAGAACACGTGGACGATCGGCATCAACAAGCAGGGCGCCCGCATCGCCTCTTTCCACAAGCTGAACGACGGTGACGAGATTGTCGTTTCAAATCCGTTGCTCGGCCACACGGCGCGGGCCCGAGTGATTCGCGTGGGGGAAAAGCGCTTCCCGGAAGATCCGTACGAAGTCGGAGTTGAGTTGATGGAATCCCGCAACGTTTGGGGGGTGAAATTTCCGCCCGAAGATTGGAAAGGCGGCATGGCCGCGCTCCCATCCGTCAGCCGACGGACGCCCGGTCCATCAGCCGACGGACGTCCAGAAATGGGCGCTGCCCCGCTCGACCTGCCTGCGCAGGCAGGACCAGCGCGCGCGGAGAACCCACCCGTTGCGCCTGTGCCGACTCCGACGCCGGAGAAATCCGCGCAGTTCGACATGGCCATCGAAGCTCTTTCGCAGTTGTCCAA
>QHZO01000001.1:0-15382 GCA_003224695.1 Acidobacteriota bacterium | reverse complement strand
CGCGAGCGCCTGAACCGGGAAGCGGATGCCGCCGCATCGAAATCTCTGGACGAAGCACGCCGCCGTTTGGAGGAGGAAGCTAGACGTTCGGCCGAAGCCTTCCGCGAAACCGCGGCGACGGTTGCCAACCGGGTCCTCGACGAGCAACTGGCGGGCGTCGCACCGATGCTGGACACGCTGGTGGCTTCTTCGGCCGGGCGCGTGAAGGATGTGATTGACAAGAAGGTGGAAGAACTCGAGCCCGAATTCAAAGCCGCCTCGGGAGGGGCTGTCGAAAAAGTGGCCGCCTCCTACCTCGAGCGCGCTTCACAGGCGGTGGACGAAAAGGTTGGCGCGGCACTGAACAGGCTCCACGTCACCCTGGATGAGGCGCTGGGGAAGCGGCTCGAGGAGATTCGGCGGGAGGGAAGCCGCGTCGCCTCCGAATTCAAAGCCGCCTCTGCCCAGGCCGGCGAAGAGTCCGCCAAGGCCCTGGCCAAACAAAGCGCAGACGCTGTCGCCCCTGTGACCGCCGCGACGGACGCGGGGCGGGGGAAACTCCAAGCCACGGTCAAGGATCTCGAAGGTGACCTGGAAGGCAAGATGACCGATTTCCGCAGGCAAATGGGCGATTCCTCCGGCGTCGCCCTCGACGGCTTCCGGAATTATCTGGGAGACATAGCCAGGAGCTTTGAAGAGCAGCTCGAAATATCCGCGCGCGATCATCAGGCTCGCGCCGCGGAGCAGACGGCCGGAGATATGAAGAAATTCGCGGCCGATACCCTGGACGTGGTCAAAGCGCAGTGCCAAAAGCAGGCGGACGATTTTCTGGAACTCTTCGACCACCAACTTTCCACAACCGCGCAGAAGCACGTGGAGCAAGTGCGGACACAAATGTCGGAGCTCGGGCATTCGGCCGCCGAGCAGTTGCAAAAGGACTCGCAAGCGCGGGAAGCGGAGCGGGCGCTGCTCGAGGCGCACGCGAAAAAGGTGTTGGAAGAAACCAGCCGCCAGCTCTCGGGGGTTGCTGAAGGCACAGCCAGCTCGCTCCGCCAGGCCGTGCGGGAGGCGACCGAAGGTTACCGCGACCAGCTTCACCGGACGCTCGATGAAAGCGTGGCGCGCAGCACTGAAGACCTCGATAACTACTTCACGAATGTTTTGGAGGGCCGCCGCGGGGCGGTAGTCGCCGAAATCCACAAGCAGGCGGACGAGGCGGGCGCCCGCGCCGTGGCCGAAGTGAAAGGCCGAGCCGAGACCGCCGCGGCCGAAATGAAAGGCCGGGCCGAGGCCGCCGCGAAAGATGCCACCGACCAGGTGCTAAGGCAGGTCGGCTTGGCGACGATGGTCCTGAAAGATTGGGGCGACCAGGCGACGTCTCGCTTGGAGGGCACATTCCAGAAATCCCTCGAGACGTTCAAGATGCGGATCGAAATGATCGCCAGCTCGGCGGCCGAGGACCAGCGGAAACGCTCGACTAAGACCACCAGCGAACTGCTGCAACGCCTCAAGCAGGCCGCGCAAGCCCTCGAAACACCCTCCGAGTAAAGCTCGCCCGATAAACCCCAGCCTTAACTCGCTCGAATCAACACGCGGCTCCGCACCGAACTTCCAAAGTTTCAAGTCCGCCTGCGGCACTCCGGCCGGCACGCCCGCGCCGCCGACGCGCTGGGCATTGACCCGGAACCGGCAACGGCCCCCGAGCTCAAGGCATGGCGTCGCAAGAAGTAACACTTGCTTTACGCCGCCTCGGCAGCCGACGGATGCCGCCGGGGTTTGTCCTCGCGATTGAACCAAGCCTGCGGGTTTCGGGCAAATGAAACTCTGCGCTTCCGGCTGGGGCCAGCAGCAGCGGTTGGTTTGGGCTTGATTTTTCTGGATTCAACCCTAACAATGTTCCAAACGATGAGCGTCCCATCGCAGGCCTCATTAGAGACGAAACTGCCGATCAACGTGCGGCGCTGCCTCTCAAAACTTCTCTCCTCGGACCTTGATTTTCATCGGGACGCGAGCAACCTGGCAAGCCACGCCCTGCACGCCTTTGCGGCGAAGTTCCCTCCGCAATTGCCTCGGGTCTTTATCGAGGGGCTTACCGTGAAGGGCGAGACCGTGATGGACCCCATGATGGGAAGCGGAACCGCGATCGTGGAGGCCTTCCTGTGCGGCCGGCGGGCTGTCGGTTTTGATATCGATCCTCTTGCCCTAATGATATGCAGGGTAAAAACCCACCCCGTTGACTTTCTGGAAGCGACTTGGGCGGGCAAACGCGTGCTTGGTTCTGCTGTTCAGCTGCTTCAGCGTGCCGACTTCGTTCCAGTTTAGATTTTAGCGGAGGAATCCCTCATGAGACCCAACAAGGAATTTTGGATTGAAACAGTCGATCGAACGCATCTCTACTACAAAGTTACCGCGGGATCGGCTGAAGAAGCACTCGCCAAATTTGAAAGCGGAAAAAGCGAATACATTGGCTGCAACGACCTGTGCAATGAGGAGGTGCATGCCGTACTTGAATATAAACCTTCAATTACTTGGTAGAAAAGACTCACTCGGACTACGCGAACACAACGATGAAAGAGTCCTCCCACAATGTCATTCTGATCGAAGCGAAGAATCTCGGCATTTCGTTTTCGAAGGCACGGGCGATCACTTCCGGCACGGTTGACGATAGGAAAAAGTAAATAAAGACCAATACGGGGATTCTTCGCTTCGCTCAGAATGACAGCGAGCGCCGTCGGCGCAAGCAGCCCCATGTGGCGCCACAACGTGAGTGACTGCCAATCTGCGTTCGTCAACCGGCGGACGAGGAATGCCGGCATTTGACCGGAGCATCACCTTGAAGACCTACAGCGTGTACATTATGGCAAGCAAGTCACGCACGCTGTACATTGGGGTGACCAACGATCTGGAGCGGCGAGTCATCGAACACAAGCGCAAACTGATTCCGGGGTTCACCGAAAAATACAACATCAACAGATTGGTGTATTTCGAAAACTGCGGCGACATCCGCGCCGCCATCGCTAGGGAGAAACAAATGAAAGGATGGCTGCGCGCGAAGAAAGTTGGTTTAATCATTGCGAAGAATCCTACGTGGAAAGACTTGAGTGAAGGCTGGTATGGGAGCGAGCCATACCGAGATCCTTCGCTTCGCTCAGGATGACAGCGAAGGGCTCAGAATGGCAAGTTGCGTTCTGCCCTCACCTAGAGAATGCCTACATCTTCCTCCAATTCCCTATAAGCTTTCTTCCCTGTGTAAAGCTCCTGCATTTTCTCAATCTCAAGGAACGTGAGGCGGTCGCGGATTTCGTGAAATGTGCCACTCAGTAGGGCTTCTGCCTTATTTCTTTCAGCGTGATCGGCAACAAGAAAAATGCGGCTGTCCCAAAGGTCGTACGCATGTTTGAGTTTTGCTAGAGCATGGTAAATATCGCCGCCAACCTGGATCTCAAATACGTAGGTCGGCACTGATTTTTCCACCCTCCTCCAAACCACGTCTAGTCTCGTTGCCTCCATCGGATATTCAACTTCGGCTAGAAACTTTTGAATTCTCCCCATCTCTGCTATCTTGGCCTTCAGTTCCCCGTGCAAGCCCGCCACATCAGCTTTCTCGCCAACGGGCTGTGCGATCAACGGCTCGAAAGCCTGCAATGCGACGTCTCGCGCCTTCTTTTTCAAGGGCTGAAACCCTGCTTGCACAATCGCGCGGAGGGCATCAATCTCGAGCTTGGAAGTTTCCCACTGTATGGGCGGGAAGCAGAACTCGACATCGAATTCGAACCGCAAAGGCCAGAGGACCTCACCTTTTTGAATCTCCGCAGGCCAGAGGGGTTTGTCCTGTTTGAATTTTGTATTCACCCTGCCCAGCCCAATAGCGCCACCAATTGGTCTGGTTACGTAAAAGATCAATCCATCGCCCTCGGTAACCTGCTCCCACCAGGCCTTTTTTGTTGCTTGCAAACCCCAAACGTTTCCATTTTCGAAGGCCACTTTCCAATGTTTCGGACTTCCAACCGCTAACCAATATTGCGACGCTGGACCTTCTTTTTTCAACTAGCAGCCTCCAAGCGTCCACTGAGTAGATCCGGGCCCGCAATGGAAAACGCGAGGCGGCATTATCCCACACTTTAGAATCATGGATACGGCTTGGGCGGGTGGTGTTTGCCTTCCGCATTGTGGAATGCATGCGGTGCGAGAGAACTCACAAAACCCGCGAATTCCTGTTGGATTCTCCCTGCAGCGCTTGTCTGACAATCCCGTATCCGGCGTTGTATTCTAACGCTGAGTCGCGGCTTATAGAAGCAGGAGCTGCGGCCCGGGTTTTGCGCCGTGGACATTTGGAGGGGCATGATGCGAGGAACCCACGGCGAAATTGAACGATCGGTTTGTCCTGACGACTACCATTTGCGCTATCTTGCTTGCGACTGATTCTGGAGTGCGGGAGCTTGCTCACGCCTTGGAATGCGGCGGCGAGCCGCCGTTTTAGAAAGCGCCAGCAAGCTGGCGCACTCCAAAACAGGACAAAGCAGGAGCAAGCTCCCGCACTCCATACTCCACGCGCCGGTGCATTGCCCCGCTGGGCGGGGAGTGCCGAAATCATTCAAAACGGACCGCCACCGGTCATAGACCGGCGCACCATCGGATGTTTTTCGGAATGGCGGGGGCTCGTTGCGGGGGGCGCAAGGTCCCGATTTTCGGGATCCCGTGAAGCGGGACGTTGCGCCCCTACCAGGGCGCCACAATTGGCGGGCGCGCCCGCCTGCGCGGAGAACTAAATTGAGGGCTGTCAACGTGTCAACGGCCCGTCAGCTGACGGGTTTAGTTGGCTTTTTGCAATTCGCCGTCGGCGTCTACACCCGCGGCATCGAGGGAGCGGACGAAGGCCTCGACCAGCGAGGCGTCGAACTGCGTGCCCTTGCAGCGTTCAAGCTCCGCCAGGGCCTCGGGGACGGTGCGGCCTATTTTGTAGGCGCGTTGGGAGACCATGGTGTCGTAGGAATCCACGATGGTGAGGATGCGCGCACCGAGCGGGATGGCTTCGCCTTGCAGGCCATCGGGATAACCGGTGCCGTCGAAGTGCTCGTGATGATGGCGAACCATCCAGCGGATGCGGTCCACCGGCTTGGCGCGCAGCGGCTCCAGGATCCGCCAGCCCATCACGGCGTGGCTTTTCATGACTTCGTATTCTTCGGCCGTGAGCAGCGCGGGTTTGTTGAGCACGGTTTCGGGAACGCCGATTTTGCCTACGTCGTGGAGAATGCCGGCGAGGCGCAATTCTTCAATCTCGGATTCGGGCATGCCAATCTCGCGGCCAATCTGCGCGGCCAAGCGCGATACGGTCTGGGAATGGCCTTGCGTGTAGTGGTCTTTGGCGTCAATGGCGAAGGCCAGCGAGGTGACGGTCTCCATCAGCGACGGCCCGGTCTCCACCGCCCCTTCCCGGAAGCGCTTGAGGTATTGGTCGAAAGTTTCCGGCCCGGTCGCGAACATCCGCTTCACGGCCACGCCTAAATAGGCCTTGACCAGCTCCTGTTCCCAATTTTCTTTGGTCGTCTCGGTGTGGGTTGAGGCCACGCGCACCCCGTTACCCGCTTCATGCTTCGCCAGGTACATGCCGGCGTCGGCGACGCGCAGGATTTCCTCCGGCGTCGTTCCATGCATGGGAAAGGCCGCGATGCCAAAGCTCGCCGTGATGCCGTAGGGACTCAGGCTCGGATCGGCGGACACAGTCGCGCGCAAGCGTTCGGCAAGGATTTCAGCCTGCTCGGCGGTACATTCAGGCATGAGGATGGAAAACTCGTCGCCGCCGTAGCGCGCCACCACGTTCGACTGCCGGCTGTTGGCTTCGAGCGTCTGGGCGACGTGGACCAGCACCTTGTCGCCTTCCAGGTGCCCGTGGCGGTCATTGACGGGCTTGAAGTTGTCGAGGTCCATCATGATGACCGAGAACGGCTTGGCCGTGCGCGGCGAGCGCCGCCACTCGCTTTCTAAAGCCTCCATGAAGTACCGGTGAGTCTTTAGACCCGTCAGGCCGTCTTTGATCGCCTCTTCCTTGACGCTCTGGAAGGCGTGGGCGTTGTGGAGGTGCACGCCCAGTTGGTCGGCGAGCGTCGAGAGCGTCAGGACGTCCTGCTCGGCGAAGGCATGCTCCTGGAAGCTGGCAATACTCAACACGCCGAGCAATTTGCCGGAGAACTGGAGCGGCAGGCTCAGGGCGGATTTCGCCCCTGCGCCCGCCGATAGCCTCTTCCCCATAGCCGACTTGGGCCTCCACCACAAGCTCTTCGCCGCCTGGGTCCAAGGTCTCGGCGCGAACCAAGTCATAGCCAAAAGCGCTGCGAATTTCCGGACAAATTCCCGCCAGCAGCTCGCGCGGATTGAGCACCGCCGCGGCCCTGCGTCCCAGCTCGTTAAGCAGCGCCAAGTGCCGGGCGCGTCGCTGTTCCTTGTGGAAGAGGCGGGCATTTTCAATCGCCCCCGCCACCTCGCCTGCCAGCAACTTCAGCAAATCGAACTGCTTCTCGTTCAGCGCGTTCTCGTGCTCGAAATCCGCCACCGAGAGTACTGCAACCGAGCCGTCTGAAAAATGCACGGGCACCCCGCACCAAGTGGCAATGCGGGGATCCGTCGGCTGATGGATGCCCAGCCGCTCGACCGTACTCTCGAAATTCGAGCTGATCATCAAAGGAGCGCCGGTGCCGAGCACGTATTCCATCAGCCCCTCGCCCCCCAAAGTTGCCGCCGGGCCCCCGCTCGGCTGCTGGCCGAGTGTGGCGACGGTCTCGAACCGCCCGGCGGGAGAGTCTCGGAAGGCCAGGCAGAAGTTGCTCGTGCCGACCAGGCCCCCTAGCTCTCGTTTGAGAATCTGAAGCTGGACTTCCAAATCAACAGTGGCGTTGAGCGCTACCTCGATGCGGTTGAGGATGCGCAGCTCTTCCTGATACCGCTCGGCCCCCTTGTGGAGGAGCCGGTTCTCGAGCAAAACGCTCACCTGATTGCCAATCGCCAGGATCATTCGAAGTTCGCCGGGGCGGAACGTCCGCAACGCCCGGCTCCCCACCAACAGCGCGCCGAAGGAGCGGTCCTTGATCTGGAGGCCCACCACGACCAGCGTCCTCCAGCCTTCGGTGACAAATACGTCGCGAAACTCCTGGAAGACCGTGTCCCGGCGCCAAGCCCCCGCCAGCTCCGTTTGCCGGAGGTCTTCGAAGACCATCAGGCTCCCCCATCGTTTGGCGCAGGTCGCGACGTAGGAGTGCAGTGGTTCTGCGTTCAACCGCATCACCGCCACAGAAGACAAGCCCCGCTTACTTAAGCTGTCCATTGATTCGGGCGCGGGCCAGCGGAGTAACAAGCATCCCTCACGGGTTCCGAGGGCGTTGAGAGTGCGTTCGAGCATGTCTTCAAACACCGGCCTAGGGTCTGAGCTGTCCGAAAGGGCGTTCGTAAACAGGTGGAGACCCGAGTACGTCAACAGCGCCGCCTCGTTCTCAACCTCCGCAGCGCGCACGTGCAGCCAGCGATAGATGAGCGCCAAAACCATGAGAAGGATTGCCACTGCAACCGGCAAGTAGTCTTGCGGAGTAAATTGGGTGAGATTGCTGCTCATTAGTGCACAAATTCCAGGCTTGGGCTTAACCAAGAGCCTTTAAGCCTAGTCCCGCTTCAACCTCAAGCCCGAACCCTCACCTGAATCTAACACATCTCGGGCAGAGGATGCTCGCTTCGACCTTACTTGTTTTCCCCCACGTTTGCACAGAAGCCGGGACTTCGTGCATTACTGCGCAAAATATAGCACTCACATAATTTGCAGTCAACAAGTTTTTTGCGCACCTCACAAGACGGCGCTTAAGTTTTGGAGGATTAAACCCCATAGGCATACAACTCGTCACCGAGCTACCAAGTCTGTAGTTTCTTGTTGATTGCCACGTATATTATAATAAGCTTAAGGCTGGTTATGTCTAAAATGCAAACAAGTTTAGGGGAATCACCGCTCGATAAACTCGTCATTGTGAGTCATGAACTCCGGGTAGGCGCTTGCGCCCAATTCGTATAAATCCATTCCTTATACATTCAGCCTCCATGGGAACACGCTGCGGACAAACTATATTAAGGAGCCTGTTCAGACCGTAGGAGAGAGGCAGCACAAACCCAACCACGGATGCCACACCGATCATTTGAGCCAGCCATTGGTCCGTCGGCTGACGGAGATCCGTCGCCTGCCCGACCGAGGCTGGAAACTTCGCCAGATACCCTACGGCCAGGACGCCCCAAAGTCCTCCAAGCCCATGCACGGCGATAGCGCCGCCCGGATCGTGTATATACAGTTTCGATTCAAACCAGGGCACGGCCACCGCCACAAGCGCGCCCGCCACTGCGCCGACCAGAACCGCAGCCGCGGGAGGGAAGAACGGGCACCCGGCCGAGCAAGCCACCAGCCCTGCCACCCAGCCGTTCGCGGCAAGGGAGGCGTCGGGTTTTCCGAACCTCCAACGCGTGATAGACAAAGACAGAAAGACCGCAGCCGCTCCCGCCAAGGTGGTATTGACGCCCACGCGCCCCAAAACGCCAACCTCCCCGCCTGCGCAGGCAGGGCCACCCGCAAACAACATTGTCCCTGCCGAATTCAGTCCCAGCCAACCAAGCCACGCCGCAAAGCAACAGGAAATATCCACGTACTCTTTTCTGGCTTGAATCAGTCATGGCGACGGATCCTCGTCAGTCGAGAGCGATCCACAAAGATAAATTTATGGCATTGAGAGATTTAATTTGGCCAGAGGATTTTTATCTCTTCTACAAAAACTATTTCTTTGACGCGATCGGTCCAATCTCTTAACTTGAAGTTTCTGCTTGCTCGGGACAAGTTCGCCGCGGTCAAACTTAAAACCTCGGCGAAAAGGAGTTGGCCATGGCAGCCAATAGACAACAAGGTGCATACCTGATGGAGTTCATCGCGGGGTTCACAACATTTCCCGCGGGGCTGATCTTGTTAGGTTCCTCAAGCACTCTGTTCGGTGTCTTGCTTACGATTGCGGGGATCGGGATGCTTGTGCATTCCGCCGTGGGCTTTCGCCGGATTAAAAAGCTGGAATACTCCGGCGGTTCTTGAGGGAGTTCCAGGACCGGAGAAATTTTCGCAGGTTGGTTTTCCAGCTCTTTCCCTTGGGTCAGTTCCAGCAGCCGGAGTTGTATTCACTCTGGCCAGAATACAAGGAGATGCAACATGAAAATCGTAGGCCTGTTGCTCGTAATCGTTGGATGGCTGATGCCAGTTTTGGGGCTCAATCTGACGTCTTCAAACACGGCGCGTCTTATCTTGAGCCTGATCGGAATCGCCACCTGTCTGGTCGGGATTCTGGGTGTGCTCAACAAAGCCTTCATGAAGAGTGCGGTTTGGAAACAATGATCAAAAACGCCAGGACGAAGGAGAATGCGATGCCACTCCGCAAGTGTCTGAGGGCCTTTCCGGCGGCAACGTTGGTACTGCTGGTTCTCGTTACTATCCCCGCATGGTCGCAAAGCCAGCCCCCTCCTCCCAGCGGGGAGAAGGCTCCTGCCGCCGGCGCCGCGCCGACCGCGCCCAGCCTTTCGGCCCCCCTACCCGTGAAGGATGCGAGCCCTCCCTCCGCCGGCGATCTGGCGAAGGGTGATCCGGGCGGTACCCTTACCGGGACCGTAAACGATGTTGCGGTTTCGGATGCCAAGAAGGGACTCACACTGGGCGACGCCGTAAACCAAATAGGTCAAAATAAGGTCGCCATCAACTTTGTGTGGACCTTGGTTGCAGGATTCCTGGTCATGTTCATGCAGGCCGGGTTTGCCATCGTTGAAACCGGCTTGTGCCGGGCGAAAAACGCCAACCACACCATGATGATGAACTTCATGGTCTATGGGTTCGGCTTGTTTGCATACTGGGTTTGCGGGTTTGCCCTCCAAATGGGCGGAGTTGGCGCCCTCGCGAATTTGGGCGGAACGGCACCCCTCAGTAATGAATATACGATCAACCTGTTTGGCAAACCCTTTGGCTTGTTCGGGACGCATGGGTTCTTTCTCACCCAAGGCGGGACCTACGACGTGGCTGTCATGGTTCTCTTTCTATTCCAAATGGTGTTCATGGACACCGCCACGACGATCGTAACGGGCGCTGTTGCCGAGCGGTGGAAGTATGTGGCTTTCGCGATCTCGACTTTCTTCCTGGGCGCCATCACTTACCCCTTGTTCGCCAACTGGGCGTGGGGAGGCGGCTGGCTCTCTACGCTGGGGACAAACTATGGTCTTGGACATGGTTATTGCGACTTCGCCGGCTCTGGTGTCGTACACGCGGTGGGCGGTCTGACGGGACTTGCCGTGGCGTTGATCGTAGGAGCCCGCCTCGGAAAATACAATCGCGACGGATCTTCCAACGCGATGCCTGGCCATGACATTGTTATTGTATTGACCGGCTGCTTCATTCTCTCCTTCGGTTGGTTCGGCTTCAATCCCGGGAGCACGCTCGGCGCTTCGGGCAATGGCGCCTTGAGGATTGGTTCCATCGCCGTCAACACGATGCTGGCGGGCTGCACCGGATCTTTCGGTGCGATCCTTTATATGTGGATACGGTATGGAAAGCCTGACGCCTCGATGTCTGGCAATGGACTTCTGGCGGGGCTTGTGGCCATTACAGCGCCAAGTGGGTTCGTCAATTCCGTTGGGGCGGCCATCATCGGTGCCGTCGCCGGAATCCTGGTCTGCTTGAGCGTTGAATTCCTGGACCGAGTTGGGAAGATTGATGACCCCGTGGGAGCGATATCAGTGCACGGAGCCAACGGCCTGTGGGGCGTCATCTCGGTAGGTCTGTTTGCGGATGGGAAATCGAACTACGGCGGAAGCTGGAACGGCGTCAATGGCTCTGTAACGGGCCTGTTTTACGGCGATCCCGGCCAGTTGATTGCGCAACTGATTGGTGTTGCCACACTCCTGGGTTTTGTCTTCGGCATATCTTTCGTTTTCAACTGGCTTGTGGACGTTTTCGTGGGGCAGCGTGTATCAGCGGAAACCGAACTCGCAGGGTTGGACATCCCAGAAATGGGTGCCCTGGGGTATCCGGAATTCGTTCTGAAGAACCACCGTGATATGGCGCCGCCCGGCGGATTCGGAGCTGCTGTAGGGGCATAAACTTAATCACGCGAATCGAGGGGAGCTATGGCAACAATAAGTTTTTCCTTGGACATCAAACCAGAGGAAGCCCGGCGGCAGCTCCGAGCTTCCTCGGAGATTGTGAATGTGGCTCCAAGCGGCGCTTCGCTCGAGGCTCGAAACCTGTTCAGGGAAGGAATTGAACTCCTGGATGCGGGTGAACCTCGCGAGGCAATCGCCAAGTTCGAGAATGCTGTCTTCCGTTTCCCGGCCTATTCGGACGGGTATGTGGGACTGGGGATCGCTTACGCCATGGACAGTCAAGTCTATCCTGCGCTGGATAGTTTCAGAAAGGCGGCAGAGGCCGATCCCGAAAACTTCTTTGCACACTTCAAGCTTGCGCAATTTTATTTCAAGCTGCGCGTTCCGAAGAAAGGTTATGATGAGGCTTCGCGCGCTCTTCAGTGTGCTACGGCTATTGAAGAACGCCGCCTCGTTGCACGAATCCTAAAAGAGGAACGAACGCGCGAAGCGGGCGGGGTGCCGCGCCCTACCTGGGACAAACCTTTTTCGCCGACTGCGGTGCGTGCCGGCATAGGTTTGCTCCTGGTTGCCGTTGCGTTCCTCGTGCGCGCTGTCGCGCGGTAAGTTCTCGCCGCGCCGCCCCTTCGGGGCTGGACGAGCGAATCGAACCGCCGGAAGGCTTTCATGACACTCCTCGACGCTATCAAGGGACAACGGGCAGGCTTGACGGCTGCGATCACGGTCGCCATCCTGCTTATTTTCGTCTTTCATGCGCCCGTGTTGCCGGTCGTCGCCGGCTGCTTTATTTGCCTCACATATTTCATCTTGCGGTCGTGGTCTAAGGACTCTTCGGGCAAAACGAATCGCTGATACTGGACAATGGACATATCCCTCCAAATTCTGATTTTCATCGCCCTCCTGGTCCTCCTGTCGAAGGCTCTGGGGGGTATTGGGGGCCGATTGGGGCTTCCGGTTGTCCTCGGCGAACTCCTTGCCGGAGTTGTGCTCGGCCCAACCCTTCTTAACCTTTGGCGATTCTCCTGGTTTTCGGGAAGCACCAATCTTCCAGATGGCGGTCCGGTTTCCCTTGCGGCGGTCATGACCGTTTTAGCCGGCCTCGGCGTGGTGGTGCTGATGTTTCTTGCAGGACTGGAGACTGACCTGGACATGATGCGCAGCGCCGTCCGGCCCGCCTTCTGGACTGCCTCGGGCGGGGTCATTCTCCCTATGGCTGGGGGCGCGGCTCTTTCGCGTGCGGCGGGTTTCACCTGGCCGGAAGCGATTTTCATCGGCACGATTCTTACCGCCACCAGTGTCTCGATCACGGCGCAAACACTCATGAACATGAACAAGCTACGCTCGCGAGTCGGCTCCACAATCTTGGGCGCGGCGGTGATTGATGACGTCTTGGGCCTGGTGGTGTTGTCTTTGGTGATTGCCCTCGTTTTGCGATCGCCCCATACTCGTGTCGGTTGGGTGGGCGTTGGGGAGACGGTCGGACGGATCCTGCTGTTTTCAGCCGCGGCTTTCCTGCTGGGGCCTCGCCTGATTCGATTCTTATTTCGCCAAGCGAATCGCCTTCTCGCTCCTCATGCCGCGGTGGCTGTGGCTTTAGTTATTTGTTTTGCCTTCGCGTTTCTCGCCGAGACCCTCGGGGGAATGGCTTCCATCACCGGCGCTTACCTCGCCGGGCTCTTCGTGGCCGCAACTCCAACCCATAAGGAAATCATTGCCGACCTGCGAGCCATGACCAATTCCTTCTTTGGGCCTCTCTTCTTTGTCTCCATCGGTCTCACGATCAACGCTCGCCAATTGGGCGGGCACTTCGTGTTCTTTATCTTGCTCCTTTTGGTGGCCATTTTCGGTAAAGTCTTGGGTTGCGGAGCGGGCGCCTTGTGGAACAGATTTACCGCCAAAGACTCGCTCGCCGTGGGCGTTGGCATGATCCCCCGGGGCGAAGTTGGGCTCATCACCGCCAGCATCGGACACGCTGCCGGCCTGGTTTCGTCGGAGATCTATTCCTTGGTCGTGGTTCTGGTGCTCGCGACCACTTTGATTACGCCGCTCCTGTTGCGCTATTGTTCTGTTGAGGTTGAAGCCGGAGCCGAGACTCCCAAGACTCCGGTTCCCCTCACGGTGGGGCACATTTCGGCAGACACGTAATTCCGAGCCGGGCATTCGAGGTATCGTCGGCCAGCGGGCCGCCGCCAGGACACGTGATGAGGAGAGGCAGGTCATTATGAAAAAACTGGAAGCGGTCATTCAACCAAGCAAGCTGGACGCCGTGCGACAAGCTTTATACGACATCGGTATCCAGGGCATGACGGTCAGCGAAGTACGTGGCCACGGGCGCCAGAAAGGCCATACGGAGATCTATCGCGGGCATGAATACACGGTAGATCTGCTGCCCAAGATCAAATTGGAGCTCTTCCTGCCCGATGGGCAAGCCGACCGCGCCGTCGAGATCATCGTCGGGGCCGCTCGCACGGGAAAAATCGGCGATGGCAAGGTCTTCTTGTCGCAGGTCAATGAGGTGGTGCGGATCCGGGATAGCCAGCGGGGCGACCAGGCACTTTAGGAATCGCTCCGGAAGCGGACTTCAACTGCGCTTCGCGTTTCATTTGTGCCGCGTCCTCCGGCGGACGCGGAACAACCCCTTCCATTCGACGAAAGCAACAATATCAGCAGCCAATTGATTCGGAATCGAGCGGTCGAACGCGTTGGCATTTGTCGTCGCCGACCGCAATGAGCTGCGCGACTGGAGCCGCCGCCGCTCCCCCTGGCCGCGCAAAATCGCCTTTTACGTCCTCCTGGCGCTAATACCCGTTATTATCTTTGGGCTGTTGCCGTTTGTGGCAAAACACAGCTAGGATAATGCGCGCAGGAGATGTCTATCACGGCGATGAAAACTATCCCAATTAAAGGCTTTCTCAGCAAGCATAAGAGGACTGCCAGCGGGCAGATGTACGGAGTCCGATTCACATGCTCCGACGTGCAGTGGACCGGCGAGGATTCGGGCATAAACCTCAGGTAAGACGAAATGGGTAGTCTATGCTCAAACGATTGATAGCCAAGAATTTCAAGAGCTTGCGATCCCTCGATATTCCCTTGGGTCAGCTCACCGCCCTCGTGGGGCCGAACATGGGAGGCAAAAGCAATATCCTTGACGCGCTGCGCTTTCTCCACGAGTGCTGGTTTCCTCCTAAACCCGGGACCTACGGCCCATCGAACGCGCTCGCCAGGCGGGGAGGTGTTGATGAGGTGTTGTGGAAAGGAGAGCAAGACAAGCTGCTATCACTCGGCATGGAGTTTGCCGACCCGGCTCGACCGGGTACGTCTTTTGACTATGATATCGAGCTCGTCGCTGGCGCCGGGGGATACGTCAACATCCAGGATGAGCGACTCGCCCTCAAGCATGCTGGAAAGCAATTCCCCCTCATCACTCGCGACCCCGCCGGCCGCTGGCTGGTCAACTCCGGCTCCCAGCAATTGGTGAATGTCCATTCAGAGAGATCCGCGATGGAGCTCGCTCCTCCCAATTGGGATGGGTTCCCATTGAAGTGGTTCGCCCAGAATTGGCGGTACTACGAGCTCGTTCCGAGTCTAATGAAACAGATCAACCAGGTCACAGCAGGCGGCGTCCTTGAGCCGTACGGGCAAAACCTTTCAGCGTGGTTGATGTGGCTCCAAACAAGGTCACCGGAGAGCTTCGAGAGCATCACAGAGGTCGCACACGACGTCTTTCCTGAGATTGGCCGGCTAATGACTTGGCCTACCCAGCAAGGGACGGTATCTTTGGCTTCAAAAGAAGAGGCACTTTCTCGCCCCACTCCTCTCTTCCAGATGTCTGATGGAGCGATCGTATTCATCGCCTTCCTTTCCATGATTTGTGCTCCCGACGAGCTAGGTGGTACCTTTTTCATGATCGAGGAGCCTGAAAATCACCTTCATCCGAAACTTCTCGAGACCCTAATTTCCCTCCTAAGACAAGTGCAGCAAGAGGTGGCGGACAGGAAGGTGGCACCTTCACAGATCGTGCTGACGACCCACTCCCCTTACGTCCTTGACCAGTTGAAGTTGGATGAGGTTGTCTGGGTAGAAAAAAAGGATGGCCAAACCGCGGTCGTGCATCCCGCCGATAAGGAGCACCTGCGAAAACTGGTGGAGGACAAGGCGCTCGGGCTTGGCGAGCTGATGTTCAGCGGCGCGCTTGGCGGCGAGTAATGACCCTGGGAATCGTCGTCGAAGGCCAGAGCGACGTCAGTGTCTA
>QHZO01000335.1 GCA_003224695.1 Acidobacteriota bacterium | reverse complement strand
AAGCTTGACGCATCCCCTCACCATCTTGTCAGGCCTGCCTTCCGCCGGGTTCGGCGCGTTGGTGACTCTCATCCTTTTCAAGGCCGGCTTGAACCTCTATGGCTTCGTCGGTCTCACGATGCTGATTGGGATTGTGAAGAAGAACGCCATTATGATGGTGGACTTCGCCTTGGAGGCGGAGAGACAGGAGGGGAAAAGCGCGATGGATGCGATCTACGAAGGATGCCTGGTGAGGTTCCGACCCATCATGATGACCACGATGGCCGCTCTGATGGGTACCCTGCCGATTGCGCTGGGGTTGGGAGCCGGCGCCGGCTCGCGCCGTCCCTTAGGGCTTTGCGTGGTCGGCGGCTTGCTCGTTTCCCAGCTCGTGACCCTGTACATCACCCCTGTCTATTACACCTACCTGGATTCTTTCGAGAGAAAGGTTCACTCCCTTCTCGGCCGCCCCGAGCTGCGCGCGGAGACTGAAGCGGCTCGAGAGCCGGCCCTCTCGAATCTCCGATCGTCGGAGTCAGACGAGGCCGAAGACGTGCCAGAGCGGCGGTCATAGCCGAGACCGAAAGGAAGGAACTGAGTGGCATTGGTGGTTGTAGGCTCGGTGGCGTTTGACACCATCCGCACCCCGGCAGGGGAGGCCCAGGAAGTTGTCGGCGGTTCGGCGACGCACTTTGCTCTTGCGGCAAGCTGGTTTACAGCGGTGAAGGTCGTGGCGGTGGTGGGCGCGGATTTTGGCGAAGAGCACTTGGCGATTTTCCGCGAGCGGCGGATTGACGTCGAAGGCGTGGAACGTGCGCCGGGGAAAACCTTCCGCTGGCACGGCGAATATCACGGCGACATGAACGCCGCGCGGACCCTCGAAACCCAGCTCAACGTCTTCGAGCATTTCCAGCCGAAAATCCCGGAAGCTTACCGGCACGCGCCGTTTCTTTTTCTCGGCAACATCCAGCCGGCGCTGCAACTCCAGGTGCGCCGCCAGATGAATCGAACGCGCCTGGTCACGCTCGACACCATGAATTTCTGGATCGAGCGGGCGCCGGCCGAGTTGCGGCAGGCGTTCGCGGAAGTGGACGCGGTCACGCTCAACGACGGGGAAGCGCGCCTGCTGACCGGGCTCGCGAACTTGCGCCAGGCCGCCCAGGCCATCCAGGCTCTAGGTCCGCGCATTGTCGCCATCAAGCGCGGCGAGCACGGCGTGAGCCTTTACACCCCGGATTTCATTTTCAAGATGCCGGGTTATCCGCTGCAAGAAATTCGCGACCCGACGGGCGCCGGAGACAGCTTTGCCGGAGGCTTCATGGGTTATCTTGCCGGGACGGGCGACGTTTCCGAGGCGAACCTCCGCCGCGCCGTGGTGTATGGCTCCGTCCTCGCCAGCTTTACCGTCGAGGATTTTGGCCTGCGCCGCGCCTTGCGGCTGACTCGCGAGGAGATTGACGCGCGCTTCCGCGAGTTCAAACACCTCAGCCATTTTGACCTGTAGGGGCGCACGGCGTGCGGCCTGGCGGTGGTGCCCGCTCCTGCCGGCCGCACGACCCAGGGACAAGGGGGGAGGGGCCGGTTTCACGCGAAGACGCAAAGACCGCAAAGGAATACGGAGATGCGGTAGACCTCGTATATCGGTAGGAATCACTATCAATTAACGGATTAGATTTCAAATGCTGGAGGAATTATTCCTTCGAGCACCATAGAAGTAGGCGGTCCCGACGCGCAGGCCGCCGTCCCGTGGGAAGCAAATCTTGCGGCACTGGGCGCCAGCGCCGCCTTCGCCGCACTGAGCCTCGCGTTTTTCTATTCTCGCGGCTTCACTAACCTCTGCGGCGACGGCATCGCGCACATGGAAGGCGCGCGGCGGCTGACGGACTCGCTTAGTCCCGGCTACGCGACGATCGGCACGGTCTGGCTGCCCCTCTATCACCTGGTTGTCGCGCCGCTGGCCATCAACGATTTTCTGTGGCGCACGGGCTTGGCCGGGAGCCTTGTTTCATCCCTTTTTTTCGCGCTGGCAGGCTGGATAGTTTTCCGCCTCGCCGCTGAAATGAGCCGCAGCGTTCTGGCAGGGGCGGTGGCGCTCGCGGGATTTATGGTTTGCCCCAACATGGATTACATCGCCTCAACGCCTCTCACCGAGCCGATGGCGATTCTGACTTCGGTGCTGGTAGTCTACGGGGTGTTTCGATATAGCCGCAGCGGCCACGCGATCACAATCGTCTGGACGGGACTCGCGGCATTTGTCGGGACACTTACGCGCTACGACGGTTGGTTTTTGCTGCCTTTTGCCGCCGCATACGCGTTCTGGTCGGGACACGGAAGCTGGAGAAGACGGTTACTTTTGGCAGGCCTCTTTTCGGCCATTGCCGCCCTTGGGCCGGCACTCTGGCTGATTCACAACGCCGTGCGGTTCGGAAACCCACTCGAGTTCTACAACGGCCCGGGATCCGCGCTGGCGATCTATCAACGGCAAATTGCGACCTCCGGCTTCCGTTATCCAACCGATGGCAGCCTGATGCTTTCGGCGCTCTATTATCTTGCCGACTTGGTCGTGGTCGTCGGGCCCTGGGCGCTCGTTCTGTCAGTGCTCGGGTTCGTAACCTGGCTCGCCGACCGGGACCGGCGACGGGCGCGCGCCGCGGCTTTGCTGCTGGTCGTTCCATTCGTGTTCTACGTTCACTCCATGGCGCACGCGGCCGTTCCGATCTATATTCCGATTCTTCCCCCTTTCTCCTATTACAATTTGCGCTATGGCCTGGAAGCTCTGCCGGCGCTCGCGGTGTTCCCGTCGTTCCTGGTGGGGCCAACCCGTCAGCCGACGGGCGGCGCGCGACGGGCCTTGACTGCCGCCGTGGTCTTCGCGCTGCTTTTGGGCGAGGCCGCCTTCATGGTTCGTGGCGGCGGGCAATCCGTGCCCGTGGTTCAAGAGAGCATCCGCAACACTCCTTGCAAAGCCAAACGTCAGCAGGCGGTCATCGAGTTTTTTCGCCGCGAGTACAATGGCAAGGAGATTCTGATGACGCCCGGCGAGTGGCTGTGCCTGAATCCCTCCTTGGGGATTCCGTTTCGCAAAACTTTATCGGAAACCGATGGCAAATCTTGGATTAAACTCTCCTCCGGCATCCCGCGCGAGGTGGGCTGGATCATTCGCGGGACCGACGATCCTGTGGACCAGTTGATGCGCGCTTTTCCGGCGGCGTTCGAGGGCTTCACGTTGGTTGAGCGGGACGCGTACGCGGGCGAAGGCTGGGTGGAAATATATCGCCGTCGCCCGGGCCCGCAAGCACCGAGATAATGACGATGGCGAAAGCATTAAAAGTTCCATTCGCGAAATTCCACGGACTGGGGAACGATTTCCTGGTGGTGCGGGGCCAAAGCGCTTTGGCACCGCTCGCGGCGTTCGCGCGAGCCATCACCGCGCGGCATACGGGCCTGGGCGCCGACGGCCTGGTGGTAATCATGCCGCCGCGCGGGAGGTCGAATGACGCCCGGGCGCGCTTCTTCAACGCCGACGGAAGCGAAGCGGAGATGTCCGGGAACGGCATCCGCTGCGCCGCGGCGTTCTTGGGGGGCGAGCGTGGGTCGAAGCGCGTGATTCGCATCGAGACCGGGGCAGGAGTGAGACCCGTTCGATCGGTGGGACGGCTCGAACCGGCAAAGGGCGGCACAAGCTCGGTCTTCGAAGTCGGCATGGGCGAACCCATCCTCGACGGCCCAAAGATTCCGTTTAAAGCCGGGGATTTCCCGTCTCCGATCGTGCGTTTTCAGTTGCGCACGGAGCGCGGGCTGCTTCCCGTCACCGTGACTTCGATGGGGAACCCGCACTGCACGGTTTTGGTTGCCGATTTCGACTCGTTCGACTGGCCGCGCCTGGGGCGAGAGATTGAGCGCAATCCGCTCTTCCCGCGCCGCACGAACGTCGAGTTCGTCAAGCTGGTTTCAAAGGCGGAAATTCAAGCCAGATTTTGGGAGCGTGGAGTGTCTTGAACGGCTTGACGCGGCGCAAGGTCCGCGTGCGGACGCTCGCCGGAAACCTCGAGGTCCACTGGCCGGAAAATAGCGAGGTAACCCTCACCGGGCCGGTGGAGAAAATCGCCGAAGGCGTCTACATCCACTGATGCCAAAAAAAATGCCGATCTCTGGTCCGGATCATGGACGAACGCGCCAGGGAGGCACCAAAGGGCGCGTTTTCAACCGTACCCTTCCCCCGTCACTTTGAGCCTTCGTGAATAATCGGGGCTCGTCCCCATCCGGCCGCCCGTGGCAGGCACTACCTCGTCAATTGGATGACGTCGCTCACGATGTCCGCGATGAGGCCCGTCTTACGGTTGTAGATGACGATGCTCGCCCCGACGAATCCCCGTTGGTAATCCGGCGGGAGCGGAGGGAGTCGCTGCTCAAGCTCTTCCGGAAACGGCTGGAAGCGTTTTTGAAGGCCCGGCGGAAGACTGCCGTTTCGCGCCAGTTGCTTTTCGAGTCCCGGCGGAAGGTTTCCATTGCGCTTGGCAAGCCCGGGCGGAAGGTTTCCCCACTGCCCGCCGAAGTATTGGCGGATCAGACGGCGGTCGCCCGTGCGGAAGCCAGGCCGGCCGTGGTGGTCGTTGTCTTCCCCCTGATCGTCCTCGTGCTTGCCGCCCTTGCCATGACCGTGGCCGTGGCCTTCGCCTTGGCCGTGACCCTCGCCTTGCCACGCTGCCGCTCCAAACGGCAAGCCCCCCGCGCGGGCTGAAACAACCTGCGCGCCCATGAAGCCCGCAACGGCAGCGGCAAGCAGCCCCAAGAGTAGGGTTTTAAACTCCTTCATAATCTCACCTCGCGCTATTTAAGATTGTGTGCGGATTATCGCACACCTCTACTGAAGAAGAAAGTGGTTCAATCGAGACACGATCAAGGCGAGGCGGCTCAGCGGGGCGCGCGCCCGATGACGGCCGATTATGCGTCCTGGCAGGGCGGGGCCTGCCGGCGCATGCAGGCTTTAGCCCGGCATACCCGATGAATCGGGGCGCTACGTCAATTGGTCAAGCGCCGGCGTGCCCCGATCGTTTGGGGGCGGGCCGGCGGCAATTTCGCGCGCAAAGCGTCCGATTCGCCGGCGCTCCATGTGGCTGTGTCGGACGGCAATGACGTAAGGGGTGAAAAGAAACGGCGCGGCGGCCAGCGTCAAAAAAGCGGTCTTCAGGCGAGTCCCAAGCGGAAACTCGCCGTTGCCGAACGAAAGCACGGCAGGGTAATGGCGCAGCACGACGCCATAGATGTCCCCGGCGAGCGACCAGTGGTTCGAATGGGCGCCGAAGATGCCCGCGCGCCCGGCGCGAATATCGGCGAAAAACTCTCCGTCGTCGCGAGCTTCGGACGCGGTATAGGTTCGACCGATGCGGCGCAGCGTGTGCGCATCGCTGCCGGCAATCCGGCCAAAGGCCCGCTCCGTGCCGGACAATAGGGAGCCGTGCGACCGCTCTTCGAGCAAGCGCACGATGAAGGCATTGTGCTCGCGCTGCTGCGAGCCGTTGCGAACTTCGAAAACGTCGAAGAGCCCCGCCATGTGCTCGACGAATTCGAGCACACGCCCAGAGTCCGCAAAACCATGAAAAAAATGATTGAGGGCAAAGAGCAAACCCGCCTGGCGAAGGTAAGCCACCAACTCGTCGCCGTCGCGGCGCAGGCGCTGGATTTCGCGGTGCTGGCCCTCCGTCAGTCCGTAGATGCCGACGTGCGCCTCATGACCGAAGCGGGGAAAGAATGCTGTGGCTTCTTCGCCCATAACGAAATCGGGCAAGGGGCCGAGGCGGTCGAGAAGCTCCAGGCAGCC
>QHZO01000334.1 GCA_003224695.1 Acidobacteriota bacterium | reverse complement strand
CTCTGCCCAGGTTGCCGAGCATCTAAAGAAGCTCGGCTATGACGTGCGCGAGAGGGTCGCCCACACTGGCGTGGTTGCCGTCCTGAAAGGCGGCAAACCCGGCCCGGTCATTGCGCTGCGTGCCGATATGGACGCTCTCCCGGTCACCGAGGAAGTAGATCTGCCCTTTGCGTCGAAGGTACGCGCAACCTGGCGCGGTCAGGAAGTCGGGGTGATGCACGCATGTGGCCATGATGCTCACACGGCTATCCTTATGGCAGCTGCCGAAGTTTTCGCCACGTTGCGAAACGATCTACCGGGCACGGTGAAGCTTATTTTCCAACCTGCCGAGGAAGGCTTGCCACCCGGCGAAGAGGGTGGTGCACGCCTGATGATCAAAGAGGGCGCGTTGGAAAATCCCAAACCCGACGTCATTTTCGGTCTCCATGTAGTTTCCACCGGGCGCACGGGGACAATCGGCTATCGTGCCGGCGCAACCATGGCTGGCTCGGACACGTTTCGCATCACGATAAAGGGCCGGCAGACACATGGTGCGATGCCTTGGCGCGGGATTGATCCTATCGTCATCGGCTCACAAGTCGTCCTCGGCTTGCAGACGATTCAAAGCCGGCAAGTGGACGTGACGAGTGCCCCGTCCGTGCTCACCGTCGGTATTTTCAATTCCGGAAACCGGTCCAACATAGTGCCCGACAAGGCCGAACTCGAGGGCACGCTTCGGACCTACAATCTGGAAATGCGCGATTTCATCATGCGGCGGATGAAAGAGACTGCCGAAGGCGGTCGAATGGATCAGCGACGGCTATATTCCGCTGGTGAATAACGTGGCGCTGACACAGCGCATGTTACCTACCTTGCGGCATGTCGCTGGGACGGACAAAGTGCTCGAGATCCCGCCACGAACAGCCGCCGAGGACTTTTCGTTCTTCGCTCAACAGGTCCCGGGTTTCTTCTTCTTCGTGGGCATTATTTCGTCCGATGTACCGGCCATGGCGGCTGCACCGAATCACTCGCCGCGGTTTCGGATCGATGAGTCGGGGCTGCTGACCGGTCTCCGTGCCATGGTCCACCTGACCTTCGACTATCTGAGTGGAACAACCAAATAGGGCAAGAAAACGCACCGGCGACCGAACCGTATGATCGGTGCGCGGGCGAGGCTCGGGATGAGCGCGGAGGATTTGATGCCCAGCACCAAAGCGAAGCGGCCGAAACGGAACGCCGAGAAAAAGGATAGACGGCGGCGGTTGGATAATGCGCTGGACGAAGGATTGGAGGAGACGTTCCCGGCGTCCGATGTGGTGGCGGTCACGGAGCCGGCACCGACGCCGCCAGGCAACAATCAACATCGAGAGTAGCCGGCAGCTCGGTGAAGGATACGGATTGCACGGAATTCCTGCAGTGGGCGCTGCCGCAACTGGACCTGTGCTGGCCGGGCTTCCGCAAAGTGCGCCGCCAGGTATGCAAGCGGCTCGAGCGGCGCATGAGCGCTCTCCGACTCGCAAGCCTCGCTGCGTACCGGAGGCGGCTCGAGGCCGATCCCGGGGAGTGGCGCGTCCTCGACGAATGTTGCCACGTCACCATTTCCCGATTTTTCCGCGACAGGCGCGTGTTCGAGATCTTGCGCAGTCGTGTGCTCCCCGAAATCGCGCTGCGCGCCGAACGCGAGCGACGCGGTGCCCACATTTGGTCGGCCGGATGCGCTTCCGGCGAGGAGCCGTACACGGTGAAAGTGCTTTGGGACGAGGAAGTAGCGAGTTCCCGTCCGGGTGTCTCGCTCTCGGTCCTCGCCACAGATGTCGACCTGACCATGCTCGCGCGTGCGCACAAAGCATGCTTTGAGGGGAGCAGCCTGCGGGAATTGCCGCCGCATCTCATCGAGCTTGCCCTTGTTCCGGCAGGCCCCCTCTATTGCCTGAAGCCGCAATACCGTCGAGGAATCGAGTTCATTCATGAGGATCTGCGATCGCAAGCGCCGGTTGGGCCATTCGATCTTGTCCTCTGCCGCTACGTCGCTT
>QHZO01000332.1 GCA_003224695.1 Acidobacteriota bacterium | reverse complement strand
CGAAGCGCGTCTCCGAAATCACCGTGCAGTTCCACAGCGTGCCGCACTTGATGTTTCGGGACGCCCTGGAGGACACGATCGAGCCGAACGTCATGTCGCTGCGCATCCAGCCGAATGAAGGGATTGCGGTGAGGTTCAGTGCCAAGCTGCCGGGAACGGTCATGCGCATCCGCCCCGTTCAGATGGAATTCCGCTATGGCGAATCGTTCGGCGTCGCGCCGCCGACGGCCTACGAGACTTTGTTGCTTGATTGCATGCTCGGCGACAGCACGCTGTTTAATCGTGACGACGCCGTCGAGCTGGCCTGGGAGCTGGTGATGCCCCTCTTCGAGCGGTGGAAGAGCGACGGGGAAAAGAACCTGGCCTTTTACGAAGCGGGGAGCTGGGGCCCGGCAGAAGCCGACCGGCTGCTCGAGCATGACGGACGCCGCTGGCAGCGCCTGTAAAGACGGAAGGGCACGGTTTCAACCGTGCCGTCACAGTGGCTTAGAATTTCCCTTTCGTTTCGCGCCGCGAGCGGGATGAGTGGAATTTAGGCGCGAATTGTACCCGCCGCTCGCGGCGCGAAACGAAAGAAAAGGCGTGGGGGCCGCCGGTCGGCACGGTTGAAACCGTGCCCTTCCCCCGCCGCGACGAACCTTCGCGAATAATCTGTTCGAGAGGGAGAAGCTTGGCGACTCCACTTCAGCCTGTGATCGAAAGCCCGCGCGAGGTGGCGGTGGCGGAGCTCGAGGCGGAACTGTCCTCTTTGTGGCGGACGGCTGCCGAAGATGTTTCGGGCGAGGGCATCGTCACGCGCGCCTGCGCGTTGACTCTCGTGGTCAGCGTGGAAACCGAAGCTGAGGCTCGCGATGTCAGCGAGATGCTTGGCGAGGTGACCCGGCAAAACCCTTGCCGCACGATCATCATGGTTTCCGAGCCCGCGGGCGAATCCGTCAGTCGACGGACCGGCGTCCAGGCGTGGATCTCCGCCCATTGCCACGTTCCCGTGGATGGGGAGAAGCAAGTTTGTTCGGAGCAGGTGACGGTCGTGGCGCGGGGCGATTCTGTCCGCGCGCTCCCGAACATCGTCCTCCCTCTGGTGGTACCCGGGCTCCCGATTTATCTTTGGTGGCGCGCCCGACGCTTCGAGCCGGAATCTTATTATGACGATATCCTTCGGGTTGCCGACCGAGCGTTATTCGATTCGGCGCGATTTCCCGATCCAGCCTCGGACCTGCCCCGCCTCGCCGCGAGAGCCAGGGAGGCAAAAGGCCGCATGGGTTTTAGCGACCTGAATTGGGTCCGCATGACGCCCTGGCGGGAATTGATGGCGCAATGCTTTGACCCGCCGGACCTGCGTCCGTATCTCGGCCGCGTGAATCGGGTGACCATCGAATACGAAAAAACTTCGCCGCGCCGCGCGGCGCAGGAGGCTCAGGCATTGCTCCTGGCCGCTTGGCTGGCCGGGCGCTTGAAGTGGGATCCGGCTGAACCGCTTCCCCTCCCTAATCGAGATATGACACGAACCTGTATATTCAAAAGCTCAAACAATCGCGTGGAAGTTCGATTGATCCCTCGCGACTTCGCGGGTGGGGGCGAAGGAGTGGGTTTCAACATCACCCTCGAAGCTTCCGGTGAGCCGCCTGCAGAGTTCTCCTTGGCGCGCGGCCCCGAGGGCCGTTGTGTAACCACCCGCTGTTCGGTCGAGGGCTATGCGGGGGTTTCGCGGAATGTCCGGTTGGAAGTTCTCGAAGAGGTCGAGGTCGTCAACGACGAGCTGAAATATCTCGGCCGCAATCGCGTCTTCGAGGAGACGCTCGCCATGGTGGGGCGAATGGCTGGGCTCTGAGTCTCGCATTTTTTCAAATTTCACGCCGAAACTCTTTCCATGGCACAGCCGGACGTCCACGTTCTTTCGAACCTGGAGGAATTGAGCCGCGCGACGGCGAGTTTCTTCCGAGCGCAGGCCGAGCGGACCCTGGAAGCGGAAGGAATTGTTTTCGCAGCGCTTTCCGGCGGCTCGACCCCGCGGCGTATGTATGAGCTCTTGGCGTCGGCGGATTTTCGCCTTCCGTGGGAGAAGATTCATTTCTTCCAGGTGGATGAACGATGCGTGCCTCCCGATTCCCCCCAGAGCAACTACCGCATGGTTCGGGAAGCTTTTCTTTCCCGCACCGCCTTTCCGGAAGCGAATTTCCATCGTATGCAGGCCGAGCTCGGCGACCGGGAAGCGGCTGCGAACGCCTACGCCGACGAGCTCTCGCGATGGCTGCGCGTGTCGCCTGGCGAGTGGCCGCGGCTCGACCTGATTTGTTTGGGCATGGGGCCGGACGGGCACACGGCGTCGCTGTTTCCTGGGTCCTCAGCCCTCGAGGAGCGCAAGCGCTGGGTCTTGCCGAATTTCAGCGAACGGCTGAATTCCCACCGGTTGACTTTGACCTTGCCGGTATTGAATGCCGCCTCGGAAATCATATTCCTGGCCGCCGGGGCCGATAAAGCGGAGACGCTGGCGGCGGTGTTAAAGGGTCCCGGCGCGGACGAACGCCTGCCGGCAAGCCTCGTGCGGCCCGCACGCGGCCGCGTGACTTGGTTTGTGGATGAAGCGGCGGCTCGCGGGCTCGGCCAAAAGCCGCATTAGCCGCCGTTGAGTCTGGACCGCAGGCGCTTCGAGGCAGGTGTGCATTGATTAGAATCGCCCCTTCCATCTTATCCGCGGATTTCGCCCGTTTGGGCGAGCAAGTGAAAGCCGTCGAGACCGCGGGCGTTGACCGCATCCAGATCGACGTTATGGACGGGCGGTTCGTGCCCAACATTACCTTCGGCCCTTTGGCGGTGCGCGCGCTGAGGCCGCTGACTCGCTTGACGCTCGAGGTCCATCTGATGGTCGAGCCTCCCGAGGAGTTCATTGAGCCCTTTGCGCGCGCCGGGGCCGACACGCTCATCGTGCATCAGGAAGCCACGCCGCACCTCCATCGCGCCATCCAGATAATTCGCGACTTCAAGAAAAAGGCGGGTGTGGCTCTGAATCCTTCAACGCCCGCACGTTTCCTCTCAGAAGTGGTGGGCGACGTCGAGTTGGTCCTCGTGATGACCGTGAATCCGGGTTTTGGCGGCCAGAAATTTATTCCGGAAACGCTCGGGAAAATACGCGAGGTCCGGAGGACGCTTGAAGAACGCGGTCTAAACACGGAAGTCGAGGTGGACGGCGGAATGCATGAGCAGACGGCGCCTCAGGTCGTGCGCGCCGGCGCGAACGTCCTGGTGGCGGGTTCCGCCGTCTTCGATGCGGCGGACGGCGTGGCGGCTGCCATTCGACGCCTGGAACAGGCCGCAGCGGGCGGCCTCCCCGCTATCCAGACCTGAGAGCCTGTGTCGCTCCGTCGCACATGTTCCTCGCGCGCTCGCCCGAACTTCTCTCAGTGTCCGGCAGACCTTTGCGCGTTGCTAATCGTGCAAGAACTTTCGCAAGTAGGGGGAATTCCGCTCGAAGCCGGTCCCCTGCCGGCGAAAGTGGCCGGAAGGTCCTTCGCCCAAAAATTCCGAG
>QHZO01000333.1 GCA_003224695.1 Acidobacteriota bacterium | reverse complement strand
TTATATATTCCCGGTAGCCCGGATGCATGAAATACACCCGCTTGCGAAACGTCTGGTCGTCGTAAAACACCGGGCGGCCCATAAAATCGGAAACAAGCCACTCCTCGGCTTCGGGCTTCTCGGCCAGGAACGTCTCGTAAGCGATGGTGCTGCCCACGTAGACTCCCACCCTCATGCCGTATTTATGCACCAGGGCCGCCAGCGCCTTGCCCTTCTCCATGTGGTCGCGTTCCGCTTCCAACCCGAATCCCTTGAAGAAGTGAACGATCACCACGGTGACCCCAAGATCCTTCAGCTTCCTGATCGCTTCTTCCGTATGCTCCTTTTCATAGTCCTCCTCCTGCCAGGTTGGATTTCCACCCACACGGCGCCGGAAAATCGGCATGCTGTCGTGGTTTGAAACCAGAACAACCGGGGTGTCATGCAGCCAGGACGGGCGGTTCTCGGTCGCGCTGTCCGCTTGCTCGGAGGCCAAGGGCGAAGCAGGCGGACGAAAGCTCAGCGCGAGGATCGCCAGGAAGGCTCCGCACGTGCTCAACTGCGTCAAGTGTGCTGTAGGACGGGGCTTCATCAGGGCTCCTTTCGAGGGCGTCCAAACGTCCCAGTGACGGCGGCCGTAAATATACATTCTTTGGCGCCGCGCCGTGTAAAATGCCTCTCCACTGCCGAAAACAGGAGGGCGGAATTGGAAATGGTGAAGCTGGGATGAGCCTGGCGACTCGGCGACAGTTTCTGACGCAGGCGGCCGTACTGCCGCTGTGGGCGGGACTCCCCCCAGCCCTGTCGGTTGCTGATTTGGAGGAGCAGGCTCGCGTCGTGCAATCCTATGGCCAGGAACTTCCCGACATGCTTCTCGCCTACATCAGGAAGAAAACGAATGGACTCGCTACAGAATGGGACCAGGCGCGAGGCAAGGTTCGTACGCCCGCTGAACTAGACGGTCGCAACCGATTCGTGCGCGAAAAAATTACGGCTATGCTCGGGGGCTTCCCCGAACGCAATCCCCTGGCTGGCGTCACCGCCAAAGTCTCGGAACGCGAGGGTTATCGGATCGAGAATGTGATGTTCCAAAGCCGCCCGAACTTCTGGGTCACGGGCAATCTTTACATCCCCACGCGCGACGGAGGACCTTTCCCCGGCATTATTTCGCCTTGCGGACACTACTCCTCGGCCCGCGTTTACCCAGCTTATCAGTTTCTGTACCTGGACCTGGTCAGGAACGGGTTCGTGGTGCTGGCATACGATCCGATCGGGCAGGGCGAGCGCCGGTACTACTGCCACCTGCTGCTCCTAATCGGCGAGAACCTGACCGAATATCGCAGCTGGGATGGCATGCGCGCTCTCGACTATCTGTTGACAAGGCCCGAGGTCGATCCCAAGCGCGTCGTATGCACCGGCCATTCGGGCGGAGGAACGCTCACCCTCTTCATCGGCGCCTTGGACGGGCGCGTCCAGTGCGCGGCCATGCACGAGGGTGGAACGCATCATCGCTGGCCGCTTCGGGTCCGCCCTGAGACTCCCATCGGCACGGGCGACGTGGAACAGCACTTTTTCCCAGCGGCGATCTACGGGATCGACCTCTGCGACGTACATGTGGCCATCGCACCGCGGCCGCTGCTGACAACCATCGAGAACTATTCGCGGGATTTCAACGAAACCGCGCGCCACATTCAAGAACGCTACCGGCTGCTCGACGCGCCAGACAGGTTTGCCACGGTCGAGGCTACGGACCCCCACGCCCTGACGATGAAGCTGCGGCTGGCGACCGTGGACTGGTTCTGCCGCTGGTTTTACAATCGGCGCAGCGACGGGCTCGAGCCCGAATACGCGTCCGAATCGCCCGAAACGCTGCATTGCACGCCGAATGGCTCGCTTCGCTATTCGCAAGACGGCGACACTATTTTCTCACTGATCCTGAAGACGCAGTCGACTCTTCCGCCCCCGCGGAAACTCCCCTCGAGTCGCGCCGAGCTTGAGTCGTACCGTGCCACGCTCAATCGGGAAATCGCGCAGGCATTGAAGCTCCGCAGAAACAACGATCCTTTGGAAGCACGCCACATCGTCACCACCCCTCGCAAGGGGTATCAGGTCGAGAAGACGGAGTTTATCTCCGAGCCCGGCATTTACCTTCCCACCTGGATTTTCGTGCCGGATAAGCCGGATCGAAATCCTGCGGTGGTGTACGTGAGCGAAGCGGGAAAAGAAGAGGAAGGGATGGAGTTTGGCGTGCTCGAGAAGTTGGCGCGCCAAGGCCTTCTGGTCTTCGCAGTGGATGTCCGCGGCATTGGCGAAACCAAGCCGCCGCATGCAGACGAGGAAGGTCCGGGGACCTTTCAAAACCTCGATAACGCCGATACCGCACTATCCTATTGGGCTTGGGAAATCGACGAATCGTTGTTCGGCATGCGCGTGCAGGACGTCATTCGCAGCGTCGATTATGCGTTGAGCCGGCCCGGAGTGGACCCAAGCGGGGTCCGGCTGATCGGCAAGGGGATGGGCGCGCTCTGGTCGCTGTACGCCGCCGCGCTCGACACCCGAATCCGGTCGGTGATCCTCGACGGTGGACTGCTTTCGTACCGCTGCCTCGCCCGCTCGGATCGCTATCTGCACGGGGCTAACATTGTAATCCCCTCGGTGCTGAGGCATTTTGATTTGCCACAAGTGGCCGCGGCCGTCGCGGACCGGCCGTCGGTGCTGCTCTCCCCGGTCGACGAGATGAAGCGGGCCGTTCCGTTGCACGTGGTAAAGCAAGAGTTTGAGTGGACAACCGCCGCGTACGCGGCCGTCGGCGCGGAAAGCGAATTTGTTATTCTTGGAGCGAATGAAAAGGTAGATTCTGCCGGCCAGTATTTTTCGATTCTCAGCCACCTAGGCAGCCAGGGCCGTTGAAGCCGTGTCAGGCTCATGACGTACTCAAATTCTCGACGCGCAATGTCACGCGTGCTATCGGGCGCGAACCTGTCCGCTGTCGAGTGGGCGGCCCGTCCGCAACAAAGTCTGGCTGAAATTTCACAACCATACGGCCGAGGATGCCGGCAATGTCTCTGAACGTGGGCGGAAATGAACGCACAGCGCGAAGGTCAAGGACGGTGTTCTTCGCTACGCCTGTCATACCAGATATCGCGTTAATCGAGCAACCCTCGACTAGCACCGTAATCAGTTGCGTCCTTTTTCTAATGCTCAGTTTATTTATGCCATTACTGTATACCCACAATTGGGGCTTGTCAATATAATTATTACATCCGACCCATTTTTGTTGGTACAATAATCGTATGGCGAAACGAGGCCGACCCAAGAAGGAAAATCCGCCAGACGAATACATTGAGCTTCATCGAGCAAGGCCGCATAAATAGCGGGTTGTAGCGGATTATCGCAATCGGTAATACAATCGCCGTTGGCAACTGATAAGGGCGAGGTCGGTAGTTCAACTCTACCCAGGCCCACCAGCGAGAGCCTGATGCCTTTCCAGGTGTATATTCTGCGGAGCCAATCGAGCGGGCATTGTTACATCGGGCACACCGAGAATCTGGCCAGGCGCGAGGCTCTCAACTCTGCCCGCTTTGCTGGACGCGCGGCATGTCAATGCGCCCGAATCGAGCGGAGCGAAGCGGCAGGCAACCTGGCGAACAGAGGGCACAAATACCGTGTCGGCGAGATTCCTCGGCGGTTCACTCGCTCGTGACGCATGGGTCGTGATGGAGGACTGCAGAATTCATAAGCTGCTCTTTCAGAAGCCGCGTGCGCGCCGCCGCGCTGAAGAAGCCCGAGGGGTCATGGACGCACGTTGCCAAGGTGAGTCGCGGGTAGGGGTATGGCCCTACTCATTCGATAGAAGAGACCGTAACGCCGTATTGAAAACGTCTCCGACTTCTTTGGAGCTGTAATGCGCGGGATAGTTGATACGCCGGGCAAGGAGTTGGTCGCGCAACATTCCTTCGAACAGGCCAATCAGGCCGGAACGGACCGCCTGCAGATTCAGGCCAGGGCGCAACTGGCCGGCGGATCGCATGTCCCCCAGCACGGCGTCGAAAATCCCGATGAACTCCATAAACCCTTGAGAGAGCGCCACGATGTCGCCTCGCTTGCGGACGTGACGAGCCTCCAGCAGAAATATTAGTTTGAGTTCCGAATCTCTTTCCAAGGCGGTCGGCAGCACCACCGCCAGTGAATTCAATTTATCAGTTGGCGATGCGAGACCTTGAAGCGCTTGGCGGACTGACTGGTTAATTTTCTGCCAAGCGTGGTCGAAGATCGCTTGCAGCAATCCTTCCTTACTGCCGAAGTGCTTCATCAACTGCGATTCGCTCGTGCCGGCCGCACGGGCAATCGCCACGGTACTGGTGTTCTCATAGCCCTGGCTGGCAAATAGACTCTTCGCAGCATGCAGCATCCGATCGTGAGAAGACGTTCCGAAGGTAGGCGAGTCTGTCGTCCGCGCCGTCCGGGAGGTTTCGGTGCGCTTCATCGGCGTCATGGCAGCACTTCCAAGGTCATAGTCCTACTACTTTAATTCGCTCATGTTGGCGTAGTAATACTACTATACCGACCGTCAGGTAGGTGAACAAGCGCGGACAATCCGACCAATAGGATAATAGTTCAACCTTATAAATGAACGACTTATAAATCGATTGGGCAAATGAAAAAACCCTTGACACGATGTCATCGTAGCACTACTATCGGCCCCGATCAAACATTTTGACGAGGCTAGTCGCTTGCAGGCAGTCACATTCATTGAACAGAAAGAGAGTCCATGAGCATCCTCGTCGCTCGAATCGGCAGGAACTCCCTCAGCAGGTTCCCTGCTGCGCGTAGATCGGGGTCGCCGATCTTCGAAGTCTGGCAAGAGATGTGGGATTGGAATACGTCTGAAATTCTTCTCCGGCGAAAGAGTTGTGAGGCCCAATTGGATAAATTAAGTAAGGAGAATGACTGATGAGATGCCCATTAATGATGGTAGCGCTCTTGCCCTTGGGAGTTTGCACCTCCGCATTCGCAGCCACCCCTTCCAGCGGATCACTGACTGATACCAATCCTAAAGTCACCTACACGGGAGGGCCGTACGCGATTCCCAACGTGACGGATCAATTGAACGGCAATGGTTTCCCCACTTGTGACGCAACGAATCCTGCTGAGCAGTGCGACATGTTCACGCTGAACGTGAATGTGGCCGCAGGGGACGCCAGCACGAAACAAATCAGAATTACGATCAGTTGGTCGCCGGTATCCGCAGCCGATTATGACCTTTTTGTGTACAAGGGGCCATACCAGAATTCGAGCAACAACGTGATGGCGTCGAATCCGAGCGGGGTCGATCCCGCCGTCGTGGTGATCCCGGCTGTTTCCGGAACTTATACGATTACCCTGGATCCCTTCGCTCCCTTGGGGGACACGTTCGTAGGAACCGTCACACTGGAGACCATACCAACGAACCCGCCGCCCGCAACCGGTCCTACACCCCGGTATCAAGTTTATCCGGCCCCTCCTAGCGCGGGTGGCGCTGCCACTTCGGGCGAACCATCCATCGGCGTAGACTGGAATCCAAACGTCTTCAGGCTGAAATTTGGCACGGTGAATGCCGGCGGAGTTCTTTTCTTCACATCCAATTTTCATGAGTACCGGGTTGACATGGATGACTGCTCTTCACCGGCAAATTCAACTTGGACAGATGTCACCACTCTGACGGAAACCGATCCCGCCTCATTGGACCCGATCGGATTCTGCGACCATTTCGGGTCACAGCCGTCCCCGGGCAGAGTGTTCCAATCGCAGTTGGCCGGGCCTGCTGGAAGCGTCATGGCAGACTCCGATAACGACGGAGACACTTGGACGCAGTCGCAAGGTGGTGGGCAGCCAGCCGGCGTGGATCACCAGACCGTGGGCGCCGGTCCTTACAACCCTAACGCGATCCCACCCCCGCCGCCCCATCCTCTTTATCCGAACGCCGTCTATTATTGTTCGCAGGATCTTGTAACGGCTTTCTGCGCACGGAGCGATGATGGCGGTGTGACGTTCGGCGCCGGCGTCGCGGTTTACAATCTGACCCAATGCGGAGGAATTCACGGACATGTGAAAGTTGCCCCCGACGGCACCGTGTACGTCCCGAATAAAGGGTGCGGCGCCAACCAGGCGGTCGCTGTTTCCACCGACAACGGCCTGACGTGGTCCGTCCGGCCGATTCCGGACAGCACTCCCGCATCGGGAATCGTGGATCCTTCAGTCGGAATCGCCTCCGACGGCACGGTTTATTTTGGGTATCAGGACGGCAGCGGTCATCCCAAGATCGCGATTTCGCACGACCGCGGATTGACGTGGAGTCGGTCAGTCGATGTCGGTGTTTCATTTGGCATCCAAAACTCCACCTTCCCTGAGGTGGCCGCGGGCGATTCCAACCGCGCTTCCTTTATGTTCCTGGGCACGCCGACGGGTGGAAATTATCAGGACCCCGCCAATTTCACGGGCATCTGGCATCTCTATATCGCCACAACTTTGGATGGCGGCAAGAGCTATGCCACCGTGGACGCCACGCCTACAGATCCGGTACAAGTGGGCTCCATTTGCAACCTGGGAACCACAGGTTGCTCGAACAACGCCGTGGGCGGCGCCGACCGCAACATGTTGGACTTCATGGACCTCTCGATTGACTCCGAGGGAAGAGCCGCAGGCGCCTTTGCGGACGGGTGCGTGGCGGGAAGCTGCGACGCCAGCTCCTCACCCAACGCTTCTCGAAGCGCGCTGGGAACAGTGGTTCGCCAATCGGGCGGGCCTCGCTTGTTCTCGGCCTTCGACCCGGTTGAACCAGCCCTGCCCGGCGCGCCGCAGCTTGTTTCCGCTCTTCAAATGACTGGAGGGACTCTGCTCTCCTGGCTGGCTCCGGACAACGGGGGATCCTCGATAACCGAGTATAGAATCTATCGTGGCGATGTCTGCTGTGAAGGTAACAACGAGGTGTTTCTCAAAAAGATTAAACCGACCAAGACCGCGTTTTTCGACACCTCCAAGGCTGCCCAGAACGGCGAGCCGTATTTTTATTACGTAACCGCAGTCAATAGTATGGGTGAAGGCCCTCACTGCGGGCAAGTTGAGAGCGTGCCGGGACCGCCCGTCGCAAGCCCCTGCATCCTTCCCGGTCTTACGGTCGTGACGCACGGGGTCGGTTCCCAGACAGGCGCTCCGGCGAACAGCCAGCTCAACATTAATTCCATCTCCATCGCCGAACCTTTTGTCAGCGCCACAGCTCCAAACCAACTCACCATTACGATGAAGGTGCAAGAGCTGAGCTCAACTCCCACGCCGCAACCCAATTCACAGTGGAACGTATTGTTCACCGCTCCCAACGGGACCGAGTATTTCGTGGACATGAACACGGAAGGGACAACCGCCGCCCCCGCGTTTACCTACGGCCATATTGCCTCGCTTCCGACTGGGGGCAAACATTTCGTCACGGATGGAACTGCCGATTCGGGACGGTGGGCTCCGGACGGCACAATTCAAATCGTGATTGCTGACAGCAAGGTGGGCGGTCTCGCCCCTGGCAGCCAGTTGGTAAACATCAATGGCACTACCCAGACTGAGGCGGGGACGTCTGTGACCGGCGGCCTGCTCCTGACCATAGATTCTACTGGCGCCGGCAAGTACGTCGTGGTCGGCAACCAGAGTTGTTCGGGAAAATGAAACCACGCATCCGGCAGGATGGGCTAAGAGCGTCCTTGTTGCGCTCCCTGCTGGTGATTGATTCCGGCAGGCTCTGCCGTGTCGGCGAGGGCGGTTGTGCGGGGCTCCTGCGCCAAGTCGGCCACCGAACCGGGCGTCCAAGCCGCTACGAGCTGCCAGACGCATCTTCACCGAACTGATCGCGGGCCTCGCCCGTTCGCCCAGTTTCCGCTTCGCTTTCCATGTGGTGTTTCCCGCCGTTTGATGCGCAAATCCTAACCCACAGCCCTTGGCTTGAGCAGCGCGAGCGTCGCAAGGGGGCTGCCCCCCGCCCGGGGGTGGCGACGACATCGCTTTTTATGTCGTCGCCGCACCATCCCTGCAATGGACAGGATGCCCGAGGCCGGCACGGACGGTGGCGTATAGATGAAAAACAATTCATGCGCCACCCGCGATCATAGCCCTTCACGATCGCGTCCGCGCATTGCCAACGTGCGCGAGCAGCCGTGCTAAACTGGCACCAATGAAATGCCGCTGGTGGACTCTGCTTTGTCTTTGGCTCGCGGTCGGCTCGGCCATGGCGCAAAGGCCTAGGGGCGACGAATTGAAGGCGCGCCCCCGCACCTCCGCGCGCGCGGATTTGCGATTTCGTCCGAGCGTCTATCTGGTCACTATTGACACGCTTCGAGCCGACCACGTGGGCTCCTACGGACATCGCGACATTCGGACGCAGGCGCTCGACGGCCTGGCGCGGGACGGGATTCGCTTCGCCAACGCCTTCACGCCAAGTCCGATCACCAACACCTCTCACGCCAGCATCATGACCGGTTTGCTGCCCAGCACACACGGCGTCTTGACGTTTGGCGCGCCGCTCGCTCCCGAGGCGCGCACGCTGGCCGAGGTTATGAAAGAGCACGGCTACGCGACAGCGGCGTTCATTGGCTCGGTCATTCTCGACAAGGCACTGGCGCCCGGTCTCGATCGCGGTTTCGATTTCTACGATAGCTTTCCCGCCCATCTTCCCAAAACGGCTTCGCGCTACGTGCGTCTCGAGCGGCGGGGCATGGACGTAGTGAACCGCGCCGAAAATTGGCTGGCGAAACGCCGACGGGCGCAAGCCAAATTTATTTGGGTTCATTTGTATGACCCGCACGATCCCTACGATCCTCCCGAGCCCTATAAGCGTTTGTATGCGGGCCGGCTCTATGATGGGGAAATTGCCTATGCGGACAGCGCATTGGCGCATTTTCTATCTTTCCTGAAGAAGCGCGGTGACTACGACTCTGCAACTATTACGAGCAGACGCACGGCATTTTCCTCTACGACTCTACAACGCGCGTGCCGCTCATCATCAAACTCCCGCAAAGCGCCTCCGCGAAAACACCGCGCGGAACTCGTCTTGCAGGAACGGTGATCGCCGCCCAGGTGCGAACCCTCGACATTTTCCCCACCGTGCTCGAGCTCGAAGGCATCGCTCCGCCGGAACATTTGGACGGCGCTTCGCTCGAGCCTCTGTGGTTCGAGGGAGAGCCGGCTGGCCCGTCGAACGCGTCAGGCGCCGCCACCCCGGCGAATCCATGGCAAACCGCTTTCGCCGAGACCGACTACCCTCTCGAATTCGACTGGGCTCCCCTCAGATCCATTCGCGTGGGCGTCGCAAAATATATCGAGGCGGCCCGGCCGGAGTTTTATGACTTGGCGGCGGACCCTCACGAAACCAAAAATCTATATGAACCCTGGAACTCCACCGTCCAAGCGCTGCGCGCCAGGATCGCCGAGCTTCGGAAGCGAGGAGCGGAATCGAGAGCCGAAGCTCCGCGAGTGGGAAGCCAAACCTTGGAAGAACTCAAAGCCCTCGGGTATCTGGGAAGCGAGGCGGGTTCCACCACGGCCGCCGAGGCCTCTCTGTTGCCCGATCCCAAGGACAAGATCGAAGTGTACAATTGGATCCACAATGCCATGCTGGCCTGGGAAGACGGAAACGAGAAGGCCGAACGTGAAGCGCTCGAGAGCGCCCTGCGGGCGGACCCTGACTCAGCGGTCGCTCTGACCCAGCTTGGCGAGCACGATCGGAAGGAAGGTCACTACCTCGTTATGAGGCCGGCGATTTCGAGGGAGCTCGCGCCACCCTCGAAGGCAGTCAAAACCTCCTCGGCGGACAGTTTGAGGGACGATTTTTGCTCGGCCGGGTCTATGCGGAGTTAAAAGACTGGGCGAAAGCGCACGACCAGCTCGAAGCGGCGGTTCTACTAGACGCCCGGCGTCCGGAGGCTCGGCTCGAATTGGCTCGAGTGCTCCTAGCGGAGAGGAATCCCGCCGAGGCGCTGGAACAGTTACAGCAGGTGGCACAAATGTCGCCGCGCTCGCCCGAGGTGTTCGAGCTCATGTCGCTCGCTTACACCGAGAAAGGCGAGAAAACCAAAGCGCGGCAAGCCACCCACCGCGCGAAGCTTTTGAGGGCCGCGACGCCCAAGCCACGAACGCTCTGAATGGCGAGACCCGGAACGGTTCCGGTCCGAGGTTTTGACGGAGCGGGTAGATAGCATGCTGAAGGCCCGGCCCTCTCCCTCGTCTGGACGTGGCGGCTCCTGGCGGTCGTTGGCGAGATCATTGCGCATGCAAGCTGGACGCTTGGGAAGGCGCGCCGCTCTCGAAAATCTCTGTGAGCATATGCCCCTGCATCTGTGGGGGCGGCTCAATCCCGTAAATGTGCAGTATCGTGGGGGCGATATCGAAGGCCGACGCCACCCAACCGACGAGCTCATGGTTCTTCTTGATGCCCGGTCCCATGGCAATGAACGCTCCCGGCACGTCGTCGGGGTCGGGGTAATCGTGCTTGGCGATCACGGGAGTTGTGGATGGGGTGAGGCCGTGACTCATGTGTCCGTGTGTATCGCCGAACTCGCGGAGCGGCTTGATGCCGTGGTCTGAGATCATGAAGAAATACGTGTTCTCGTCAACGTGTTGGAGGAGCGTGCCGAGCACCTTGTCAAGAGCGCGATATTGGTTTGGAAATGCGTCCGGGCGAACACTGTTCACCTTGGGATCGAAGCCCACGTTATAGGGCTGGATCGGGTACAACCAATGCCCTACCCGATCCTCGCAAGATTGATCGAACATGGTGAAGTCGGTCGGGTGATTGGTCAAAAGGTATTCGAAGAGCTTGGTCTGCTGGTCGCGAATCTTCTGCACGCCGTCCAGCCAGGCGTTTACTTCCGGGGCTTCCTTCCCCTTCAGGTCCTCCATATTGGGCATGCGCGAGCAATCGATGAGAAAGTCGCCGACGTTCTTCTCCAACTCCGGGATCATGGACTTGGGATAGACCGCGTCGCCGCCCTCGACTTCGGAGAGCTTGGGCGAGCACAGGATTCCGTCTTCGCAGCCCTTGCCGCGCGTCAGCATGCCGCTGATCATATAGCCATTCACCGGCATCACCGGAAAGGTGGCCGGCACGTTGGCCATGCCCACAGTCACGCCGTGCTTGCTCAAAAGCGACCAGATCGGTTCGCTCTTCAACATATTCGTGTTAGCGGTCTCGCCGTCCACGACAAAGCCCGTGATGCCGTGCTGCTCCGGAGGCACGCTGGTGAAGAAGGTGCTGAATACTTTCGGGCAGTTCGGAGCGGAGACGGTGCGCAGTTTGCCCCAGCTTCCGTTCTCGATCACTTTTTTCAAGTTCGGCAATTCGCCGCGGATGAGCAGCGGCCGCAGCAAGTCCCACTCCGCACCGTTTACCGCCAGAACGAGCACACGAGGCTTGGAAGATGTGCTGGAAACTTTCTGCGCGCCGCTGGTGATCGGCGCGGCGAGAATGGATAAGCAAAGGAAGGCTACGCTAACGCTCGAAAGATATGAATGATGAATTCGGTTCCACATATGAAGCTCCCGGTCTGAGATTTACTGAAACGAGGCTGAAACAGTGAGCTTGGAGTTCTAACGGCGATTTGAAATCGAATGAGTAAGTTCGGATTATCATACCGACCGTTGAATCAAGATCAAATTTAGGACGTTTCTCCATACGCCTTGGGTTTTTTCAGCACGCGGACAAAAAGTATCGCGCTACTCGTGGCAAGTCAAGTCGTAGGTGCCCGCAGAGCCGGGCATGAGCCCGGGACGCTCCCGATAAATCGAGGGATTACATCCAGAGCGCCCTCTGCGCTAAGTGGCGGCGCTTCAATGATTTCAACGGCATTGACAGCGAGCCGCCCTTTGTTTAATTCTTTTCGAGTTGTCACGAAGTCTCGCGCTCCCTCGTGGATTGCCTTCGGGCAACATCCCAGCGGGGAAGCGGCGGAAGCTGTTGGCAACCGGATTTTTGTTTGAACGCGAAATCGAAAGGCCTTTGGGCCGAGAAAGGAAAACGATTATGAGAACGACCGTAAAAATCTTCGCCATCACCGTGCTATTCCTCGCGATCCCCTCCTCACTACTTGGGCAGAGCGGAACGTGCAGCGGGATGAGCCTGGGGCAGGGAGCCAACTTGAACGGTTTTGTTCCCTTCCCGAGTTCGAACCTATGGAATACGGACGTCTCAGCGGCGCCTGTGGACCCCAATTCGAGCAACTACATCAATTACATCGGCGCGTCCGTGACCTTACACCCCGACTTCGGCGCCGGAACATACCACAACCAAACCATTGGCATCCCCTACCAGGTCGTTTCAGGGGCACAGGCAAAGGTTCCCATCATTTACGGTCTCTACCCCGACGAAAGCGATCCAGGGCCAATGCCCATACCTTCCAACGCGCTAATCGAAGGTTATCCCAAACCGGGCAACGGCGATCGCCACGTGCTCGTGTTGGAAAAGGACGGATGCTGGCTCTACGAATTGTATAAGTCTTATCTTCAGAGAAACGGAAGCTGGAAGGCCGACGCCTCTGCCGTTTGGGATATGACCATCAACGAGCAGCGGCCTTATACGTGGACTTCCGCTGACGCCGCAGGGCTTCCCATTTTTGTCGGGCTGGCGCGCTATGACGAGGTGGCGGCAGGCGCCATCAATCACGCCCTGCGATTCACCATCCCAACCTCGCAGCGAGCCTTCGTGCTTCCGGCGACCCACTGGGCTTCAACGGTCACCGATCCGAACGCCCCTCCCATGGGACTGCGCCTGCGATTGAAGTCCACTTTCGATATTTCAACTTTCCCCGCGGACGATCAAGTGATCCTCACCGCGCTGAAGAAATATGGAATGATCCTCGCGGACAACGGCAGCGGGATTTTCATCAGCGGAGCTCCGGACAACCGATGGAATAACAACGATCTGAACTTGCTCAAAACGATCACCGCCTCGAACTTCGAAGCGGTACAGACGGGCACGATCTACACTCCCTCGAATGTCCCCACCGGACCTGCTCCGACGATCACGAGCTTCACCGCGAATCCCTCAACCGCGGCGCCCGGCCAGCCCGTTACCCTGAGCTGGACGACGAGCGGGCAGCTTTACAACATCATCTCGCCCCAGGTCGGCGCGGTACGAGGGACCAGCATCATCATCATACCGAGCGGCACCACAACCTATACGCTCTATTCCACAAACCAGTATGGCCGCACGACGGCATCGGTCCAAGTCACGGTGCAGTGAGGAGTCGCGAATTCGAGAAAAGGTGGTGGGTCAGTTTGAGGCAGAGGCGGCATTATGCCGTCCGTCGGCTGACGGGCGAGGTAAACTCGCCGCTACGTCCCCGAAATGACCCACTACCCGAGAAAAACTCAACTTGACATTTGGCATCGGCCTGCATAGCATGGCGAGCCGACAGTCGAGTGTTTTCGGGTAGTTTCGAGTTCTTACGAAATTAGGCAAAATTCGAGCGGGCGAACGGTCCTTACCGTCGTTAAGGGGCGGGCCCACACAAAAAGCTCGGGTAAGACTGAAGCTTGGAAAGTTTCGAGCGTCGGCTGTCGTCAGGAGGAGGTCGAATGCGCAAGGTTCGCATTGCTATTCTCTTGGGTTGTACCCTTGGTGTGATCCCAACTCTCGCGTTTGGCCAAGGCAACCTCGGCGCCATTACCGGAACGGTCGTGGACCCGACTTCGGCCGTCGTCCCAGACGCCGCGCTTACCTTTACCAACGTTGAGACCGGCGTCAAATGGACGGCGAAAACGAGCAGTGCCGGCTACTACAAGGTTCCCGTGCCCCCGGGAACGTATCGGCTGGAATCGGCGAAGACCGGCTTCAAAACTGAAGTGACTGACAAGATCGTCGTTTCCGTCGCGCAAGTGGTGACCGTTGATGTAACTTTACAGGTCGGCCTTCAATCGCAGACTGTTCAAGTAACGGCGGAAGCGCCGTTGCTCACCCCCTCCACGGCCGAAGTCGGTACCGTTATGAATCCCAACGAATTTCAAACGTTGCCCATCCTAGTTGACGATGGCGG
>QHZO01000077.1:10270-18723 GCA_003224695.1 Acidobacteriota bacterium | reverse complement strand
CCCATGGTCTGCTTCGTCAACGTCGCGAGCGTCGATCGAATCATCTATGCGATCTTCAATGGCTACAACGAGCAGCAGGAGTGGAGAAATCGCACCCTCCACCTTTTCACACAGGCAGCTTGACATCACCCTCGGGAGGAATTCGGTTTGACGGGAAGACGGCCTCTCGTGTAAGATGGTATCAGTAGGCAATCTGAAATCACAGACCTAGTGCAGGGGGGCCATCGGCCTCGAAACAGGGAGTGAAACATGGCCGACGATCTTCAGGACATGATCGAGCAGTTGAAGCTGGAAAGGGGAATCCTCCGAGATGGAGGCTACGGGCGCTCCGTGCGCACCCCAACGAAGGCGGAACGGTTGTTTCGTGACTCTGTCACCTGCCTCAATGTCGGTCAGGAGGTGCAGCGCCATCCGTGCACCGATTGCCTGCTATGGGAGTTCGTTCCCGACGAACACCAGGAAGAAGACATCCCGTGCCATCACATCCCACTCAATTCCGACCACGAAACGATCGCAGCCTTGGAGGACAGGGGCGACCGCGAAGCAGCCGAAAAAGCGTTGCTCGTATGGCTCGACTCCACCATCCTGCGCCTGGAAAAGGAACTCGCAGAACGTATCCCCCCTCCCTCCCGGTAACGCTCGGCAATCGAATCAAGTCCGCCGCGCTCCCGATTTCAGGGATGGCAAGTTCGTCCAGAGTAAGCGGGCGCTCGCGCTAAACCATCGCCAGAGCGTCCCGCGTTGTCAGGTTGTCTGCGCTTGCAGGGTGGCCGGCGAAAACGCCGTCGCTCAGGGCCGCGAGGCGCTCGCCGCACCAGCCGGCAATCTGGTCGTAGGAGGTTTTCATTCGCGAGCCGGGGATTGTCATCCCGCGCTGCGGTCCACCTCGGCGGGTCCGCGCGCCTGGTTTACAGAATTGCACGGAATAGCAATCCGCGGGGGAGAGTTGGGCGTGACAAGGACGGATCAAGCGAGGTACGGGGAGCGTTCGTAATGCGCGGCAAACGAGGTTTATTTAGACTGGCCCAAATGCTTGCCGATGTGGCGATGAAACTTGCCAGCAACGTTCGTTACCCCATTATTGAGCACGGCGGCCAAAGAATTCATGGAAACCAGGGCCCCGAGGGCAATGAGGCTTGCAATCAGAGCGTATTCAATGAGGTCCTGGGCGGATTCCTCCCTGTGAAACGCCAGGAGAACCTCAAGCGCTCGACTCCAGAAACCACGCATCTTCTTTTGTCCTTGGGCGGGAACCCTTTTGAGATCGGTCCAATCCCTGCCATAAGGCCCAATAAATTCTACTTACTATAACCAGGACTTCCCAAAAAGTCAATAGGGGGGATTACCTGTATCTAGTGATATAAGGATGGAAATTGTGTTCCGTCTCTTCTTGCATCCGATTCCCGCCGCTTAAGGGGCACACTCCGCGCATCGTACTTGGCACCTGCGATTGGCCCTCACATGCTTGGCGCAAAACGGCCGCCCGCAATTGTCGCAACGGAAGTGGGCCTTCGCGGCGCAGCTCGAGCAACGATGTTTCCAAGGCAGTACGGCGTAATTCAAGATCAACCGCTCAAGGGCGGGGGAGATAATTTCCAGGGGCGTGCGCTTATGGCGCGAATAAATCCACGCCGTAACCCCGACAATGCCCACCATGGCCACGGACTGGAAAACGTACTGCACCACCCATCCCGGAACATGCTGGCCGAAGTTCACGACCGTGTTCGCAAACGGCCGCCAAGGTTGCATGTCCCAAGGCACGGTGAAGTAGTCTTCAACCACGTGCATTCCGAACGAAAACGCAACTAAGAGCCACGCCCAGGGCCTTCGCCAAAAAAACAATCCCGCGATGGCGGTGATGGCCAGGAGTGAACCGACGTTGTGGAACAAAATGTGGTGGTAGCGGTAATAGGCGTCGCCGCCCCAAAATAGCGACACGCCGTCGAGGTCGCATGCAGCCCCGGCGAGGGCGATGGCGGCGCGTTCGCGCCGGTCGAAATTGCGCCAGTGCGCGAACCACCATCCATATTGCAGGTGACCGACGGGACTCACCCACGCCTCCTGGGAATTGACGCTCTCCGGATGATAACCGATAATCATGCGGAGAAAGGGCATACGGTAGACGGCAAACGGCACAAAACCCGTATTCTGTCTACCTTCTACAGTCTACCCCTTTCGGTCTGCCATGAGAAAACCTCCGGCTTGGGTCTTGGCGTGGCTGCTTTGCGGGCTCTCGGCGCTCGCCGCAAGCCTTGTCCACGAACCCTCCTATCGCCTCGAATACCGACGCCTGGTGAATGGCCGCGGCGAGCCGCTACGGGTGGCCATCTACTTTCCAGCCATCGCGGCAGGGGCGGGGCCGGCTGTGGTGCTCACCCAGCCTCTGAACGACCCTCCGGAATACGCGCGACCGCTCGCGCTTGAACTCATCCGCAACGGCTTTGTGGTGCTCTCGTTTGATTGGCGGGGGCGAGGGCCGGCTGAAAACCGTCAATTGCTCCGCGAGCACACGCAGGAAACGCTCCGCGCCGATGTTGCAACCGCCGTCGCGGCTTTGCGCGCGCAAAAGGAAGTGGACCCAGGGCGAGTTGTCATCGCCGGGCATTCCGTGGGCGGGACGCTGGCGATTGACGCGGCCGACAACGACCTGAACATCCGCGCCGCGGCCGTGATTGGCATGGAAGCGGACGTGATGCCCGCTATCCCCAGAAACGTTCTTTGGGCGGTCGGACTTTATGACGAATTTCGTCCGCTCGGCCACATGCGCGAAGTCTTCCAGGCAAGCGCCGGTACGAAGGAGAACGAAGGTGTTACCGCCGGCGATTTCGCCAGCGGCCGAGCGCGACGGCTCGCGGTTTCGCTCACTGCCGATCACTTCAACGAGCTTCAGGATTGGCAGATCGAGCGCTCCGTCGTCAATTGGTTCCGACCGGTTCTCGGCATGGGCCCCGATACGGGCCTTTACGGAATGGAGTTTCGCAGCCTCGCCGTGATGGTTGCGTGGTTTGCGGGTCTAGCGGGCGCGGTGCTAACCGTGCGCCGATTTTGGGGCGGGCGCACATGGCTGTTGCGCGCGGCCGCTGGTGCGACGCTCGCCGGCATCGCGCTCGTCTCCCGTCAGTTGACGGGCGGCGCGTACCTCGCTGCCACCGATGCCATTCTCATGATGTTTCTCTTCGCGCTCTTCGCGGGCTTCCTCGCCCAACGCCCCGCTGGATCCCTCGGGCACGCCGCCAGGTTTCTTGCCCGCCTCACGGGCATCGTTTGGATCAGCATCCTTTTGACGCTAGCCATAAACAGTTTCCCTTATTACTTCGAACACGGATATTACGCGCTCATGCTGCCTGAATTTGCCGTGAAGACGCTGCTCGATCTTGCCGACGCTTATCTTCTCGACTACGGACGGCCGTTGTTATTCTCCGTCTACGGGCCGGACGCGCTCGCGCCACACTATTGGGTTTATGCTGTGGCCGCCGCGGAAGTCATCCGGCCCGGAGTGCTATTGGGTTTCGTGGCGCGCATCGCGCAATGGAAGCCGCGCCCAGCCGAAACTGCCGCGGCCTTGCCCAAGCCCGCCGCCCAAACCGAACTCGCGAATCCGGCCCTGGCTTCGCCGGAGACAGCCCCTCGCGCCGTTCGCCGGACCGAAAGGCCTGGGCCGATTGCCGCAAGCCTGCGGCCCATCGTTCCCGGCATTGTGCTGGCTTTCTTGGGATTGTTTTTCTGCGGCGTCATTTGGCTGCGGCTCCAGCAAGGCTTTTTGACGCCCGAAAGCGCCCGCACGGGCCTGCGCTTTTTGCTGCGCTTTGCCGTCCCGCCATTTTTCATTTTCCCGTTCTTGTGGAAATGGGCGACGGAGAAAAAGTCGTAGCGCAGGCATCCGGGATAAGTCAGGTAGGGGCGCATGGCCATGCGCCCCTACTATTTCCTGCCGATCGCGGCGTACATTTCCGGGCGGCGGGCGGCGATGCGGTCAAATTCCCACTCGTCGGGCACGCGGACGACACGGTTGTGGTTGGCGGCGGCGAGATCGAGGTCGGCATAGAGAATGGTTTCCTCCGTCTCGCCTGCCTCGCCGTGGACCTTGCCAGTGAAGTCCACGATCTGCGAATGGCCGGAAAAGTGGAAGCCGCGCTCCTCGCCCACGCGGTCGGCGGCGACGACGTGCAGATGGTTCTCCGTGGCGCGGACCTTGGGCGTGTGCTGCCAGGAATCGGAGCCGACGGGCCAGTTCGTAGGAATTGCCAGCAGCTCCGCGCCGTTGAGCTTCACCACCCGCCCGGACTCGGGAAAGCTGCAGTCGTAGCAAATGTTCACTCCGATACGGCCGTGCGGCGTCTTGAACACAGGGAAGGGCCGGTCGCCGAGCGCGTTGAAGCGGTCTATACCGAGGCAAAGCAGATGAACTTTACGGTGTGTGCCGAGCACGCCTTGGGGCGAGATGACGGCGGCGGCGTTGTAGATCTTATCGCGGGAGCGTTCGAGCAAGCCGACTACCGCGGTTGCGTCCAGGCGCTTGGCGGCCTCAGCGATTTTTTCGATCGAGGGACCCGGCACCGGCTCCGCCGCCGGTAAGGCTTCTGCGTCGCTCGTAAAACAGTAGCCGCTCAAGGCACATTCCGGAAAAACCACGATCTTGGCGCCCGCCCCGGCGGCCGCCTCGAACCGAGAAAGGATTTGCGCGAGGTTCCGCTCCTTCTCGAGAATTTTCACGTCCATCTGTACTGCCGCGACTTTCATCTCGAATCCTCCTGCTTACGGCGAAAAATCATCACTGACCAGGCGGCTCCGATATTGCCTGAGACTCGTCCGCCCCGCAAGCGCGAAGCGGGCTGGGCCGTCAAAGCTTGTTGCCGCAATCTTGCTCGGCCTGTTAGATTACTCAGTTCTTCAATTTGCCTGCGCCGTGAGGGGGTAACCTGCCGGGAGAAAACCTTAAGAGGCTCGTCGAATTGATGGCGCATCTGCGCGGGCCGGATGGATGCCCGTGGGACCGCGTCCAGGACTACGACAGCGTCAAGGGCTTGCTCCTGGAAGAGGCGTACGAAGTTATTGATGCAGCCAATGCGCGCGACTTTTCGGCGCTCGAGGAGGAATTGGGCGACCTGCTCTTCCAAGTGGTTTTCTACTCGCGGCTGGCGGAAGAGGAGAATCGGTTCACCATCGGCGACGTGGTCGAAGGCGTCTATGCAAAGCTCGTTCGGCGACACCCGCATGTTTTCGGCGCCAAGCGCGCCCGCACTCCCGAGGAGGCGCTCGCAAGCTGGCTTTCCGTCAAAGAGCAGGAAAAGGATAAAGAGGGGAAGGCCGCCAACCGCGCCGATTCGATCCTGGGCGGAATTGCCGCGGCTCTGCCCGCAACGCTCGAAGCCTATGAACTGGGTCTCCGCGCGGCCGAGGTTGGGTTCGATTGGAGCCGGGCCGAGGACGTGCTTGATAAGGTCGAAGAAGAGGTTCGAGAGCTTCGAGAAGAGCTTGCTCGGGCTTCGACGGGGAAAGGGCCGAAGGTGGAAGAAGAGATTGGCGACTTGCTGTTCACGGTCGCGCAATTGGCCCGCCGAGCGGGCACTGATCCGGAAAGCGCTCTGCGGCGCGCCAACGCGAAATTTAAAGCGCGTTTCGAGAAGCCCGAAGCCGCGGCCGCCGGAAGGGGCAAATCTGTGCGGGAATGCTCTGCGGTAGAATTGGATGCCCTCTGGTGCGAAGTCAAAGGGCGCGAGGGCTGAGCGGCCGGCGCGGCGAAGGCTATGAATCCTAAAGGCACGCGTGCCGGAACTTACTTGATACGCCCTTCGAGAACCATTCGAGAACTGGCGGCGTGCGTGGGGCTCCAAAAGGAAATTTGGGGCTACCCCGACCTTGAGGTATATCCTCTGCGCTTATTCGTCAATCTGACGAAGATTGGCGGGCAAGTTCTCGGAGCCTTCACACCGAAGGGCGAGGCGGTGGGGTTTGTGGCGGCGATGCCCGCCTGGCGCGGCCGCCTTCGTTACTGGCATTCGCTTTCACTCGGCATCCGTCGAGGGCACGAAAACCAAGGCCTCGGCCGCGCTCTGAAGCTCGAGCAGCGGCGCGGGGCGCTCGCCGCGGGCGTAGGCTTGATCGAGTGGAGCTTCGATCCCATGCGCGCGAAAAACGCCTTCTTCAACATCGAGCGCTTGGGCGCCATTTGCCGGCGATATTACGCGGATTATTACGGCCCCGTCGCGAGCAGGCTCCAGCAAGGATTGCCGTCCGACCGATTAATCGCCGAATGGTGGATCCGTTCGCGCCGGGTGACGCAGGCGCTAGCGGGTAAGCCTTCTCGCCGGGCGGCGGAGCCGGACCGCGCGCAAGTCGCCATTCCGCTGGACTTCGAACGCCTGGCGCAGGGTGAACCCGAGCGCGCCCGCGCCATGCAGGGGGAAGTCCGCCGAAAGTTGACCGCGCTATTCCGAAGGAAGATGGTCATCATCAGCTTCGTCCGGCAAAAGCGCGAAGGGCATTATCAATTGAGGCGAATGAAAAATTCTAAAGGGCTGTCATTCTGAGCGAAGCGAAGAATCCCGGAATTTCAATGATGAAGCAAATACGGGGATCCTTCGTCGTCCCGCAAGGCGGGGCTCCTCAGGATGACAGTCCAGGGATTTTTCAGCCGAGTGGTATTGGAATCCCATGAGGATTAAACGCGTTGAAATCCGGGAAATTCGCCTGCCCCTCGTGCATTTTTTTGAAACGAGTTTCGGGCGAACCACCATGCGGAGAATCGTGTTGGTGCGCGCCGAGGCGGGCGATATTGAAGGTTGGGGCGAGGTCACTTGCGGTGAGGCGCCGTTCTACAACTACGAGACTCCGGAAACCGCGTGGCACATCCTCCGGGACTTTCTGATTCCTTGGGCGCTCGAACGCGAGTGGGAATCCCCCTCGGCGCTGGCCGAGGGTTTCCGGCCTATCCGCGGGCACAACATGGCCAAGGCGGCGATCGAGAACGCCTGTTGGGACATTGAAGCCCGGCGCCAGGGTTTGCCCTTGGCGCGCCTGGTGGGCGGCACGCTCGAAGAAATCCCGTGCGGCGTCTCGATTGGCATTCAGGATTCCCCCGAGGCGCTACTCGAAAAAATCGCGCGCGAGACCGCCGCCGGTTACCAGCGCATCAAAGTAAAAATCAAGCCGGGATGGGACACGCAAATTCTTGAACGCGTTCGGGAAAAATTCCCGCACGTTCCTCTGATGGCCGACGCGAACTCGGCCTACTCTCTCCGCGACGTTGAGCGCCTGAAGGAATTTGACCGGTTCAACCTGATGATGGTCGAGCAGCCGCTCGGCTGGGAAGACCTTGTGGATCACGCGAAACTTCAGCGTGAGCTTGCGACGCCGATTTGTCTGGATGAATCCATCCACAGCGTAGAGGACGCGCGCAAAGCGATCGAAATCGGCGCCTGCAAAATTATCAATGTGAAGCTTGGGAGGGTTGGCGGCTTCACCGCGGCGCGCGAGTTGCACGATTTCTGCCTGGCCAAGCGGTTCCCCCTCTGGTGCGGAGGGATGCTCGAATCGGGTGTGGGCCGCGCGGCCAATATCGCCATGTCGGCGCTTCCGGGCTTCGTTCTTCCCGGCGACGTGTCGGCCAGCCGCCGGTACTGGCGCGAAGATATCGTGGACCCGGAAGTGACCGTCACCGCCGAGGGGACGATCCGCGTCCCCACAAGTCCAGGTCTCGGTTTCACTCCCAACCTCGGCCGAATCGAAAAGGCGACCGTGCGCAAGGAGTCTTTTTGAGCACGGCCGCGCCGGCAACGACCTCTCGACCGACCGCCAGCCGTCACGGGTTGATGCACTGGCTGATGCTTCTGGCGACGCTCAGTTGGGCCGGGAACATGATCGCTGGCAAGGAGGCGTTGCGCGACGCTTGTCCTGCTTGCCATTTTTTTCGTCTGGCCCGATAGGCCGGGGCTTCGCTTATCACGCGGAGAGTGGGGCCGCCTGGCCGTCTTGTCCTTGTTCGGAATCACTCTGAATCAGATCTTTTTTATTGCAGGGTTGTCGCGGACTTCGGTTTCCCACACTGGATTGCTCGTGGCGCTCGGCCCGGTCATGGTACTGATTATTTCGGTTGCCTGGCGAATGGAAACCCTGACGGCGGCGAAGGTATTGGGTATGCTGCTTTCGTTCGCAGGGGTCGGCATTCTTTCCGTGGGCCGCTACGGAGGCGCGGGCGGAAGCTCGATCGGCGACCTGATCGTGCTTGCCAGCAGCACGGTCTTTGCCGTTTATACCGTGCTGCTCAAGAAAACCTCGGACCGCTACGATGCGCTCACGCTGAACGCTCTGACCTACGCGCTGGGAGCATTGCTCCTGGTTCCGGTCTGTGGGAAGCCCTTTCATGATATGCATTGGAGGGCGTTGACCCGCATGGGCTGGTTCGGAGCGCTTTACATGGTCGTGCTCGGCTCGGTGATTTCGTACCTAATTTA
>QHZO01000077.1:0-10235 GCA_003224695.1 Acidobacteriota bacterium | reverse complement strand
TTTACGCTTTCGCCTTGACGGAACTTGCGGCCTCGCGCGTCGCGGCGTTCAGTTATTTGCAGCCGGTCATGGCCACGGCGCTCGCCATTTGGCTGCTGGCGGAAAAACTCACAGGCGGCGTCGTGGTTGGCGGCGCGTTGATTCTGGGCGGCGTGTACCTGGCCGAACGGGAACGTGGCGAAGAGGCCGCACAGCGCTCGTAACCCGCCCTTCTGTAGCGGCGAGCTGTGCCTCGCCGCTTCGACAAAAACGGCGAGGCCGGGCTCGCCGCTACAGCAAGCGGGTGAGCTCATGCCGAATCCTACACAGAGCGAGAGCGCGGAGCGCATTGCCGTCATCCCGGGTGATGGTATCGGGATTGAGGTGACACGCGAAGCGGTCAAGATCCTCGAAACGCTCAAGCGGGAGCGCGGCCTGCCGCTCGAGCTGGTGCCGTTCGACTGGGGCGCGGAGCGCTACCTCAAAGATGGTGTCACTCTGCCTGCGGGCGCGCTCGAAATGTTTCGGCAAGATTTCCGCGCCATCCTATTGGGGGCGGTTGGCGACCCGCGCGTTCCGTCGAACGTTCACGCGGCGGACATTCTGCTCGGCATCCGCACCGGCCTTGACCTCTACGTGAACTACCGCCCGGCGCGGCTGTTTGACGCGCGCCTCTCCCCGCTCAAGAATCGCCGCTCACAAGATATCCGCATGCACATCTTTCGCGAAAATACCGAAGGGGCTTATGTGGGAATGGGGGGCATATTCAAACCCGGAACGCCGGAGGAAGTCGCCATTCAGGAGGACGTCAACACGCGCAAGGGGGTGGAGCGAATTCTGATCTACGCCTTTGAATTTGCCAGGTCGAGCGGCCTGAATCGCCTTGTCATGAGCGACAAGTCCAACGCCATGCCGTACGCCCATGGTCTCTGGCAGCGGACGTTCGCGGAAATCCGCGCGCGATATCCGGCGATTGAGTCTCGCCACCTCTTCGTGGATGCGCTGGCGATGGAAATGGCGCGGGACCCGTCCCAGTTCCAGGTGATCGTCACCAACAACTTATTCGGAGATATCCTGAGCGACCTCGCCAGCCAACTTGCGGGGGGGATCGGCCTGGCGCCTTCGGCCAACCTCCATCCCGGCCGCGTTTCAATGTTCGAGCCGGTTCATGGCTCGGCCCCCGGGCTTGCCGGAAAAAATGTCGCGAACCCCATGGGCGCAATCCTGGCGGCGGGGCTCATGCTCGATCACTTGGCTCACGCCGAAGACGCGCGACGTATCGAGCGCGCGGTCGACCGCGCCGTGCTCGAAAACGTGGTGACGCCTGATCTCGGCGGGACGTTCAAGACCGATGAAGTCGGCGATTGGATTTCGAAGAGGTTGTAAATTGCCCGAGGCACGAAGCCTATTCGGTTAGAACACTTCAACCGTCGCGGCCCGTCGCGCCGGACGCAACACGAAAGCGAGCAGCACGCCGATAAGAAAACCTCCCACATGCGCCCACCACGCCACCCCCCCTTCGGTGGCCGATTGAATGGCCAGCATCTGAAACCCGGTGACGAATTGAATCAGAAACCAGTAGCCGAGCAGGAGCACCGCCGGCAGCTCGACTTTCCAAAAGATGATAAAGAGCGGGATAAGGGTGGTGATGCGCGCGCTCGGGAAACAAACGAAGTAAGCGCCGAGGACGCCGGCGATGGCTCCGCTGGCTCCGATGGTGGGGACGCGCGAGCCGGCGTTGAGCGCGATGTGCGTGACCGCCGCACCGAAACCACTGGCGAAATAAATCAGCAAGAACTTCAGCGAGCCGTATCGGTCCTCGATGCTGCGGCCAAAAACGAACAGGAAGAGCATGTTCCCAATCAGGTGTAGCCAGCTGCCGTGGAGAAACATCGAGGCAAATATGGGAACCACGAATCCGCTCGGGCCGACGGCGGCAAGATAAGATGGACTATAGTGCGCGGGAATGATGCCGAATTGGAAAATCACGGCGTTCAAATGCCGGCCGAGGGAAAGCTCGTAGAGAAAGGTAAGAACGTTGGTGATGATGATCGCCAACGTGTAGACCCAGAATGTCCTTCGCCGAATGTGGTCGTGAAGCGGGATCGGCACCATCGGAAAGCCATTCTACCGTCTGAGCGAGGTTATGCCCAATTGAAACTACCCTCGTGTCCCAAGGGGTAAAGCGTCTAACTGGAGTGGACAGGTGGGGCGGAAAAGAAAAAGGCAGTCCGTTAGCCGACGGACTGCCCTACTGGGAAGTTCGTTTCCAAGCTGCTTACAATCGGTTCGCGGGCTTACCCGTTGCCGTCCCCGCGGTCGGATTCGGGGAGGGTTGCAACGGATCGCGCACCCAGGTGTTATCGAAGATATAGCCGATCCCGGGAACATATTGCGGCATAAGCCGCGAGCTCGGGATCGTCCCTGGTTTTGAGGGGCGGGAAGCGGCCGCAGCGGGGATGAGGACGAGCGCCTTGTTGCTTCCGGCAAAGCGAAGTTCGAGCAGTCTGCGTGAACCGTCGGGCGTTTCGTCGTAAACCACCATATCGCGGTCGAAATAGTCGGACCTCTTTTCGATCCTCCCGTGGGCCGTCATCACCACCCCTTGGTCCTTCGCGGACTGAAAGGTGACGCCGGCTTCCGGGCTGCGCGACTTCCAACTGATGATGTAATTTCCCGCGGCGAGGGTACCATTTTCCACGGTCGCGCTGTGCCCGATGGTGATGGTTCGAGAATCCCGCGCGCCCGCGGAGGCGGTCGCAACCAAGGCGGCGACGGCCAAGAAAGTGAAGGCTTTCGGAAACGTTTTGCTCATGGCCTTTCCTCCTTTTGATTTTCGCCGGCCACGAAAGCCGGAGTTCTCCCCATCGAGCCCGTTCTGGCTGCATCTCAAACTCGACAGAGGACTTGCATTGGGTGGCGGAAGATTCTAGAATCCTGATGGGGTTAAATGAAAAGCGGCGGCCCGCTAGGGTCGTTCGCATTTCCTCGGGATTGCCGCCGTCCCGGCCGCCAAACCGTTTACGGCGACGATCTATTTAACCCCGTCAAGTTCCCAACTGCGGTGATGCACGTTCGCTCGATTAGACGCCTGATTGCCGCCCTGCGTTAGCCGATTTGTGTAAAACAATTGTAAATTTCAACTTGCTCAGCCCGTCCATTTCTTACTGACTGTGAGTTACGCATAACAGATTCGAAAAGTTCCAGATTTGTGAATGGCCGGCTTCGCGCGCCCGAAATTGGCCTGTTCTTGCCATCGCGTAACGCGATGATCCCCAAAGGCACCACGCTCAGCAACCCGCTTCTTGCTGCTTAGCATCCCTCACTGCGATCAACAGATAAGGGCATACCTATTCCCCTCAAATCCTTGTGCAAAGCGACTGCCAAAGCTGTTATGTCAGTTATCGTTGAGGAAGCAAAGGTTAGAGCGATTCAAGGACAACAGCCGATAAATCCTTTGTCCGAAAGCGGGCAGCGCTGTTCGCATTGGCACAGTGTTGGCGGATCGAGCGACGCGCCATGCATTCGTCCGAGTTGCGCTATACTCACCTTTCGAACGGGACGGCGTCGAAGGGGTTTCCCACTTGAAATCATCGCCTGCCTTTGCGATCGGTCAAGAGTCCAATAGGGCCAGCACTATCGCTCAAGGCTTGATTCGTATTATCGGTGCTGAGGCAGTGCTATGGCGGCCGGAAGACCGCCTGCTGTACGAATACGACGGACTGTCATCGCGGCGTGTGCCGGATGCCGTTGCCTTTCCAAGGTCCACTGAGGACGTAACCGAAATTGTCAAGCTGGCCAGGCGGGAGAAGGTTCCGGTGATTGCGCGCGGGGCGGGGACTGGGCTGAGCGGCGGCGCGGTGGTGACGGAGGGTGGAATCGTTGTCTCCTTCGCACGGATGAAAAAGATCCTCGAGATTGACATCCCTAACCAGCGCGCGCGTGTCCAGCCCGGCGTGGTCAATCTTGATCTGTCCCTGGCGGTTTCTGATGTGGGTTTTTATTTCGTTCCTGACCCATCGAGCCAGAAAGCTTGCACCATCGGCGGCAACGTAGCGGAAAACTCCGGCGGCCCGCACACGCTCGCCTACGGTGTGACCACCAACCACGTTTTGGGGCTCGAAGTGGTCCTCGACGACGGCCGGGTGATTCGCACTGGTGGCAAAGTTTGGGACCGGCCGGGCTACGACTTGACGGGTTTCATCGTGGGCTCGGAGGGCACGCTCGGCTTGGTCACGGAAATCACCGTCCGCTTAACGCCGAAGCCCGAAGCGGTGAAGACGCTCCTCGCGATTTACGAGCGCGTACTCGACGCGACGCGCACGGTTGCCGCCATCACGGCGGGCGGCATCACTCCCGCGGCTCTCGAGATGATGGACGGCATCACCCTCCGCGCGATCGAAGCCGCCACGCACGCCGGCTACCCGTTGGACTCGGCCGCCGTCCTGCTCATTGAAGTTGAGGGTTTGCGCGAAGCAGTCGAGGAGGAAGTCGAGGCGGTCGAGGGGATCTGCCGCCGTCACGCCGCGCGGGAAGTCCGGCGCGCGCGGTCGGAGGAAGAGCGCGAGTTGCTCTGGCGCGGGCGGAAGAACGCTTTCGGAGCGCTCGGACGAATCAGCCCGAACTTCTACGTCCAAGACGGCGTCATCCCGCGCACGCGGCTGCCGGCAATGCTGGAATACATCGCCGCGGTGGGTGAAAAACACGGCTTGCTGATCGGCAACATCTTCCACGCGGGCGACGGAAACCTGCATCCGCTGCTGATGTTCGACGCGCGCGATTCCAAGCAAACGGCAAAAGTGCTTGTCGCCGCGAGCGAGATCATGGCGCGCTGCGCCGACCTTGGCGGCTCCATCACCGGCGAACACGGCGTGGGCATCGAGAAGAACGAACTCATGCCCTTGATTTTTTCCCCAGACGACCTCGCCATGATGCGCCGTTTGAAAGAGGTGTTCAACCCCGCGGGGTTTTTCAATCCTGGCAAGGTTTTGCCCACAGGAAAGATGTGCGGCGAGCTGCGCATCCAAGTGGGCGGGGGAGCCTGAGGTGATCGCGGCCGTCGAAACCATCCAGGCGGAACTTGCGGCGATTGTTGGCGATTCGGCTATGAGCGCCGGCCCCGACGCATGCCGTCCCTTTGCCGTGGACGGCGTCGAGCCGAGGCTGGTCGTTTATCCGAGCTCGGCCGAGCAGGTCGCCGCCCTGCTCCGTTGCGCTTCCGAACGCGACCTCGCCGTGGTCCCTGTCCGCAACGGCACGAAGCTCGGCGTGGGCAACGCGCCGCGCCGCTATGACCTGGCGCTTTCGCTTAAGAGCCTGAATCGTATTTGGCATTACGAGCCCGCAGATTTGACCGTGGTCGTCGAGCCGGGAATGAAGCTCGGCGACTTTCAGCATTTTTTGGCTCGCGACGGCCTGTGGCTGCCTCTGGATCCGCGCGGCGGGGCGCGCGCGAGTCTCGGCGGAATTTTGGCGGCGAACGCGGCGGGGCCGCTGCGGGGCCGCTTTGGCGGACCCCGCGACATGGTGCTCGGCATGAAGATCGCAACCGGCGACGGCAAAATCATCAAGACCGGCGGGCGCGTCGTAAAGAACGTCGCCGGCTACGACATGGCGAAGCTGCTGATTGGCTCCTGGGGAACCCTCGGCGTGATTGTGGAAGTGTGCTTCAAGCTCTTCACGCGGCCGGCGGCACGCCGCACCTTCGTTTTCCATCTTGGAGGTTTGGAAGCCGCGCGCGACCTGCGCCGACAAATCTTGAAATCACCGCTGGGCCCGCTACGGATGGCGCTCGTCGATGGCAACGCGGCTGAGATCGTCGAGGGGGCGGGAACGAAGTTCGAAACTCGAAATTCGAAAATCGAAACTCGAAGTTCGAATTTCGAATTGCGAGGTTCGAATTTCGAGTTTTGGCTCGAGGCCGGCGGAAGCCAAAACGTGCTCGCGCGCTTTGCCCGAGAGTTGGAGGAACTGGCCCGGGGAGCGAGCGTCCAAATGGATAAACGCGATGACGCGACCCTCGTTTGGGACCGCATCGCGGATTTCGTAACGCTGGTGACGGAAAATTCCAAGGAGGCAATCGTCCTGCGAGTACCCCTTCCGCTGGATTCAAGCGAAGAGTTCTTGCGTATGGCGCTCGATGAAACCCAAATCCGCGCTTTCGTCAGCCAGCCCGGCTCCGGCGTGGTGACGCTGGTTCTCTCGGGCGAGGCATCAGGCGGGAATTGGCCCACGTCAGCAGCGAGCTCCGTGGCGAAGCTTCGAGACCTCGCGGAAAAACTTGGCGGGACGATGGCCGTCGAGCACTGTCCCGCGGAATGGAAGCCGCTCATCGACGTCTGGGGCCGGCCGGGGAACGATGTTGAAATCATGCGCCAAGTGAAGGCGGTCTGGGATACCAAAGGCGTTCTTTCTCCCGGCCGTTTCGTGGGCGGCATTTAGGCTGAATCTCCACGCCTCAATCTCAAGTCCGAATTCGAATCTTTCCTCCCCTGTTAGCCGAGGCCGATCAAATCTTTGCAGTTGCTCCACTCTCCATGAGGCCTTCGAATATTCAGTCGAAGCGGGGTCATACCAAGGAGAGTTCGGCGGCAAGATTCAGGCCGAGCTTGAGGTGATAAGCGCCGCGGCGTAGAATCCTGGGGCGAGAGGGCGGGTGCCGATGCAGATGGAAGGGGAAGGGCGCGCGGTTCCGGCGGCGAGCGGCTACGGGCCGGGTGAGAAGCCCGAGTGGGATTACTATTCCAAGTGCATCCACTGTGGCCTCTGCCTGAACGCTTGCCCCACCTATCGGGAGTTGGGCGTGGAGATGGATTCTCCGCGCGGGCGCATCTACCAGATGATTCAGGTCGAGCAGGGACGATTGGCGCTCGGTGAAAGCTTCGTTCGCCACATGGACCTTTGCCTCGACTGCCGCGCTTGCGAGACGGCGTGCCCCTCAGGAGTTGAGTATGGACGGCTCATCGAAGCGGCGCGAGGGCAAATCGCCACGCATTTCCGCCGGCCGATGCTGGGCCGCGCTCTGCGCAGTCTATTTTTCCGCCAAATTCTCCCGCATCGCAAGCGGCTCATCTTCGCCGGACAGCTCTTGCGGGTTTACCAGCGCTCGGGAATCGAGCGGCTCGCGTGGCCTATAGCTCGAATCATTTTACCCCGCCTCGGAAACGTGGCGCGGCTGGCGCCTCGAATGGAAAAGCCGTTCTTCACCGAGCGATTGGGCGTGACGATGGAGCCCGTCGGGCCGCGCAAATATCGCGTGGCGTTGTTTGCCGGCTGCATTGCGAGCCTCGCCTTCGCGCGCGCGAATGAAGCCACAGCGCGCGTGCTCGCCATGAACGGCTGCGAAGTGGTCATCCCCGCCTCTCAGGGTTGCTGCGGGGCGCTGCACGTTCACGCGGGCCTGCGCGACGAAGCGCGGCAGCTCGCACGGCGCAACCTCGAAGCCTTTCCGCCAGGGGATTTTGACGCGGTCATAACCAACGCGGCAGGGTGCGGTTCAGTGCTGAAAGAATACCCGCAACTGTTCGAGCGTGAAGGCACGGAATACCTGGAACGAGCGCTCTTGTTCACCGCTCGGGTCCGCGACGTGACAGAATTTCTAGCCGGAATCGAGTGGAATCGCGATTTCGCCTCGATCACCGTCCGCGCAACCTATCAGGATCCTTGCCATTTGGGCCATGCGCAGAGGATTCGGTCGGCGCCTCGGCGTTTGCTCCGCTCGGTGCCGGGGCTGGAGCTGGTTGAACTAAAAGACGCGGAGGTTTGTTGCGGCAGCGCCGGGATTTACAATGTCTCCGAAAATGACATGGCCGAGCGGCTCTTGGAGAGTAAAATGCGCCGCGTGGATGAAACGGGCGCTGAGTTGCTCCTTTCCGCGAACCCGGGCTGCCTGCTCCAACTCCGAGCGGGCGTGGCGCAGTCGAGCAATCCGCGCCGCCGTGTAAGCCACGTGGTCGAGTTGCTGGACGAAGCATATCGCCGAGCACGCGGGTGAGCGACTGTAGCGCCGGTCTATGACCGGCGCCGCGGCTCGAACAGAGACGCTACAGGAGCGGTGACTTCGCCGGTCATAGACCGGCGCTACAGAAGAACGGGAGGTCCGGAAACGTGGCAGACAGCGCTTCAGGTCAAACAGTTCAAAAAGACCGCCTCGAAGCTTTGCTCCTGGAAGAGCGAAAGTTTTCGCCTTCAGGAGAATTTCGCCGCCAGGCCAATGTCGCGAGTCAGGCGATCTACACCCGCGCGGACCGCGACCCGGAAAAATTTTGGGGCGGCTATGCTCGCCGGCTTGATTGGATTAAGCCGTACAAGAAAGTCCTCGAATGGAAGGCGCCCTGGGCGAAGTGGTTCGTCGGCGGCAAGCTTAACGTCACGGCTAATTGCGTGGACCGGCACGCCGCCTCCGATCGGCGAAATAAAGCGGCCATCATTTGGGAAGGCGAGCCCGGGGACTCCAGGGTCCTCACGTTTGGGATGCTGGAGAGGGAAGTCAACCGTTTTGCCAACGCCTTGAAATCGCTGGGAGTCGGGAAAGGCGACCGCGTCGCCATTTACCTCGGCATGGTGCCGGAGTTGGCGATCGCCATGCTCGCCTGCGCGAAGATCGGGTCGCCCCACAGCGTCGTATTCGGCGGCTTTTCGGCCGAATCCCTCCGCGAACGGATCAACGACGCGAAGGCCAAAATCCTCATCACCGCGGATGGCGCCTGGCGGCGCGGCAACCTCGTCCCGCTAAAGAAAAACGCCGACGAGGCGCTTGAAGGGACGCCAACCATCGAAAAAGTTGTGGTTGTCGAACGAGTTGGCAAGACCGCCGGCACGACCCTCGCCGCGGGACGGGACCTGTTGTGGAACGACCTCGTCGCCAAGGCCTCCGACAAGTGTTCCCCCGAACCGATGGATTCCGAGGACTTGCTCTATATCCTTTACACCAGCGGAACCACCGGCAAGCCGAAAGGCGTCGTTCACACCACCGCGGGATACCTTCTCGGAACATCCGTGACCCACCACCTGATTTTCGACATCAAAGAAAACGACGTTTACTGGTGCACGGCGGATATCGGCTGGGTGACAGGCCATTCCTATATTGTTTACGGGCCGCTGGCCAACGGCACGACGACTTTGATGTACGAGGGGTCGCCCGATTTTCCCGACCGTGGACGCTTCTGGGAAATCATTGAAAAGTACGGCGTCAACATCCTTTACACGGCGCCGACGGCTATTCGTACCTTCATGCGCTGGGGGACGGAGTGGCCGGCGAAACACGACCTTTCGTCGCTGCGCCTGCTCGGCACGGTCGGCGAGCCAATCAATCCGGAGGCGTGGATCTGGTATCACGAAAATATCGGCCGGGGACAGTGCCCGATCGTGGATACCTGGTGGCAGACCGAAACGGGGATGATCCTGATTACGCCTTTGCCGGGGTTGACCAAAACCAAGCCGGGCTCCGCCACTATGCCTTTCCCGGGAATTCGCGCCGAAGTGGTGGACGAAAAGGGCAAGAGCGTCGGGCCTGGAGCGGGCGGTTATCTGGTGCTGACCCGGCCGTGGCCGGCGATGTTCCGCACGATATACGGCGACCCGGACCGCTACGTCCAGCAGTACTGGACGAGATATAAGGGCAAGTACTTCACCGGCGATGGCGCCAAAATGGACAAAGACGGCTACTTCTGGCTGCTCGGACGCGTGGACGACGTCATGAACGTTGCCGGGCATCGTATTTCGACCTACGAGGTCGAAAGCGCGCTCGTGGACCATGCCGCTGTCGCCGAAGCTGCCGTCATCGGCAAATCCGATGCCATCAAGGGCCAGGCGATCGCGGCGTTTGTGACGGTGAAGGAAGGGACACAGCCAACCGACCAGTTGAAGGAGGAGCTGAAGAAACACGTGGCAAGCAAGATCGGCGCCATCGCCCGCCCGGAAGAAATTTTCTTCTCGTCGGAGTTGCCGAAAACGCGCAGCGCCAAAATCATGCGCCGCCTGCTTCGCGATATCGCGGAAGGCCGCCTGCTCGGCGACACCACGACCCTCGCCGACCCTGCGGTGGTCAACCGGCTCAAGCACCAGTACGAAGAAGAAGGCAAGAGCGAATAGCCTGGTGCCCGGCCGAGCTTCAGGGCAATTTGCCTGCATGTGCTATAATCCAGACCCATCCGTGACGCGATGAGCCTTTCGCGGTGCGGCATCTCGATCCAGAACCCATGACAGACCGCTCAAGCGCCGCTCCGGCCGCCCTTGCCTTCGACAATCGCTTGGAA
>QHZO01000331.1 GCA_003224695.1 Acidobacteriota bacterium | reverse complement strand
GGTGAGCGCTACCAGACTGCCGACTACCTGCGAGGCCTCTATTACGCCGTGCTCGAAGGCCGTTTCCTTTTCGAATTCATTTACCAGGAAGATTTGCCCACCGCGACGCTCTCAAAATACCGCGCTTTGCTTCTTCCAAACGCTGCCTATCTCCGCGACGGGGAATGCGAGGCCATTCGGCGCTACGTGGCCCGCGGCGGCTCGCTTTGGGCGACATTTGAAACCTCACGCTACAACGAATGGGGCGATCCCCGGGAAGACTTGGCTTTGGCGGACGTTTTCGGCGCCAGCTTGGCGGGCGACGTTGTCGGCCCCGCAGGGAACAGCTACATGCGCATCGAGCGGCCGCACGCCCTCACCCGGAATTTCCAGAGGACGTCTCTTCTCCCGGGGCCGGAGTACCGCCTGCACGTTCGCGGCCATCGCGCTGGCCTGCCGGAACTGACGGTGGTTCCGGCCTACCCAGCCTTTCCTCCGGAGATGGTTTATCCGCGGACGCCGCGGACCGAGGAGCCGGCGGCTTTGCTATCCGAAACAGGCGGCTCGCGGGTCGTTTACTTTCCCGGCGACGTTGACCGCACCTTTTGGCGCTCCGGGAATACCGACCTCAGCCAGCTCATCCGCAATTCGGTCACCTGGGTGATGGGCGAGGCCGAGCCTCTCTTGACAGTCGAGGGCGACGGCGTGATCGAAATGTTCTTGTGGGAAACCGACGCCGGATTTGCGCTCCACGTTTTGAATTACACCAACCCCCAAATGACTCGCCCTTTCGTTCGCGGGTTTTATCCTGCCGGCCCTTTCAGTGTGAGTCTAATGCTGCCCGGCGCTCGGCGGGTTTCCGAGGTTCGAACGCTGCGGACCCCCACTACGCTGTCCTACCGTCTCGAGGGCGGCCGAGTGCGTTTCGTCCTGCCCAAGGTCACCGACTATGAGATTGTGGCGCTCGTTTAACGGGCGTTTCATTTCCGGAGCGAAGGGTGATGGTCGAAACCTCCAAGTCTGCGATTGGGACGGGCCAGGTTGAGTTTGCCCGTATGCTGGACCCCTGTAATGTGAGGAGGGAACCAGAGTTCCTACTTTCAGACGCGCGCCTATCTACGCACGAAGAGGAGCGCTGGCTGGTGAAGACCTTGGCAAGCGAACTACGATCCACTTTTGCCGACATATCGCCCTCGGGGAGGAGGTGGGCATCTGTTAGAAGTGGTTAGGGTAGTAGGAAAGATTCCTGTGAAAAAAGCGCAAAAAAATGTTGCCAGTTGTGCTGAAAAGTGCTAGCCTTTGCGCCGTAGAAAGCTCGTGTACACTCTTACAGACCGCGCTGCAGGCCCTCCGGGGCCAGGGTTGAGCGGGGCGGTGAATAAGGAGACAACCGAAATGAGCGAACGACGCCACGGGTTTCTTTGGGTTCCGTTTCTAGCCATCGGATTGCTGACTTGGGCGATGCCTGCTTTGGCTAAAAGCGAGACCGGCAAGATCCATGTCTACGCCCGCCCCGTTGAAGCGGAAATTTTCGTGGATGGGGCCCACATGGGAAATGCCTCCTGGAACGGGACCCTGATCATCAAGAATTTATCTCCAGGCGACCACACGGTGAGCGTTTATAACACTGGATATACCACGCAGGTATTCAAAGTCACGGTGGAGGCTGGGAAGACGATGGCCTTGCACGTGCGCCTCGAGCCTTTGAGCGGAAACGTGAACGCTTCTTGGGGCCGCCTGAAAGTGAAAGGGACACCGCGCGCTGGCGTGTTGCTCAACGGCAAGACGGAAGAATACGTGGCGGGCCACCCGCACGAAGACATCCTGGTTCCGGCTGGCGACTACCAGGCTACGGTCACGCATGAAGGCAAAGATCTTTATTCAGGGTCCATCAATGTGCCCGCCGGGCAGACTGAGGTTCTGGATTTGAAGGGCGGCCAGGCGAAGACGGAGGGTTGGAAAAACGCGAAGACGGGCGACATTATGCGCTTCCACGGCGGACTGTTCCACACTTGGCTGGCGGTGGCGCCGGTGAGCGGGGATTTCTCGGCCAATCCGGCCACGGTCATCTGCGGCCAGTCCTCGAAGCTGACTTGGAATTCCTCCGGCGCCGTGAAGACCGAAATCAGCGGTATCGGGGCCGTGCCCGCCACGGGCGAGCAAGACGCAACGCCCAAGGCGGATACGACGTACACCTTCACGGCCTCGGGGCCCGGCGGTTCGCTTACCAAGACGGCGGCGGTCACCATCAACAACGCCATGAACTCGACGCTCACGGTCACTCCGCAGGAGGTGCACTATCGCAAGGTTGGCGACAAGGTTGAAACCCAAGAGAGCGCAACGATAAGTTGGTCAACCTCTAATGCCCCGCACGTCAGCGTTGACCCGCTGGGGGCGACGCAAGGTAGCGGCAGCCAGTCTGTTACTCCCACGCCGCAGCAAACCACGCCCGGGCCCGTGGACGAAACGCTTAGCTACAAGCTGACAGCCACGAACGACTGCGGCGGCTCGGAGACTCGCACGGCTTCGCTCCACCTTACCGGCTCGATCGAAGCGGCCATGGGCGGCGCGGAAGCGGGAGAGCAGCTCGGCTTGGTGCTGGTCAGCGTCTTTTTCCCCACCGACTATCCCGATCCTCGCCACCCCGAGGGCGGCCTGTTGAAGAGCCAGCAGGCAAACCTCTCGAGACTGGCAACGGTATTCAAGAAATACCTGGAATATGACCCGAGCGCCCGCTTGGAGCTCGAAGCCCACGCGGACTCTCGCGCTTCCGTCCGTCACGATCAGCAGTTGACGGAACGGCGCGCAGCTCGCGTCAAAGATTACCTGACGGGCCAGGGCGTTTCTGCCGGCTCGCTCGAAACCAAGGCCCTGGGCAAGAGCGACCAGTTGAGCAGAGACCAGGTGAAGGAACTCGAAGGCGCCAACCCCAACCCCCCGCCCAAGACTCGGGCGAGGGCGAAGCGCTCCAACTGGTGGGCCTACAACCGCCGCGTGGACTTGGTGCTGATACCGAAGGGTGAACGGTCGAAGGAATACTATCCGCACAACGCGGCTGATTCGAAAATCCTCTGGCAGGTCGCCCATCCACGCTGGAAGGTGGTGGAAGCGAACCAGTAAGTAGGAGGAAGGGGCAAGCCGACCTTCTATTCCGCGACCGAAGAACGACCCAGGAAGCCATTCCGACGCGTCGGAATGGCTTCTGGCTTTATGGGGGCTTCATTCGCCTTCGGAGCCCGAGCGTCGTCAGCGACCCGCTCAGTCTCCATCCCCTTGACCTGGCTCACCCGTCGAATTAGTCTGTTCGTCTTGTCAGAAGTAGGGGCACGGCGCGCCATGCCCCTACGCGACGGTGCTTGCTCGGCAAATTAGTCTTGTTCCTTGAGAACGAGATCTGCTTTGAAAGCGCTCCCAACAAATCGCCAAAGCTTTATTTCCCGTCGCGGGTTCGTCGAGCGAACAGCCATGGGCGCCATGTCGGCGCTGGCGCCGACGCTCGCTTCAAAGGAGGGGATCAGCGCCAAAGGCCCCGAGCCGTTCGAGCTCGATGAATTCACCATCGCGGAACTCCAAAAGGGGATGATGAGAGGCCGGCTCACGGCCCATTCCATTGCGGAGTCTTACCTCCGGCGAATCGAAAAGGTGGACCGAAGCGGTCCTGCCGTGAATTCTGTAATCGAAGTAAATCCCGACGCGCTGGCCATCGCGCAAGAGTTGGACGGCGAGCGCAAGGCGGGCAAGACACGCGGCCTGCTGCACGGCATCCCCGTGCTCATTAAAGACAACATCGGCACCCACGACCGCATGATGACCACCGCGGGGTCACTGGCCCTTTCCAGTTCCGTTCCGCCCGACGACGCCTTCCTCGTGGGAAGACTGCGCGAGGCCGGCGCGGTGATTCTCGGGAAGACGAATCTGAGCGAGTGGGCGAATTTCCGCTCGGGGCATTCGACCAGCGGTTGGAGCGGCCGCGGCGGCCTGACTCGCAATCCCTACGCTCTCGACCGCAACCCGTGCGGGTCAAGTTCGGGCTCGGGAGCCGCCGTTGCAGCAAACCTGTGCACCGTGGCCGTGGGCACGGAAACCGACGGTTCGGTGGTCTGCCCTTCATCCATCAACGGAATTGTCGGCATCAAGCCGACGCTGGGCTTGGTGAGCCGCGGGGGGATTGTTCCCATCGCCCACAGCCAGGACACGGCCGGGCCGATGGCGCGAACAGTCTCGGATGCGGCGCTCTTGCTCGCCGCCATGACGGGCGTTGACCTTGCCGACCAGGCCATGGCAATGAAGCGGATTCCGGCCACTCCTCCCGCCGATTACAAACCGTACCTTGACCCGATGGGCCTCCGGGGCAAGCGGCTGGGCGTGGTGCGGAAACTTTTTGGCTTTCACGACGCCGTGGACCGCTTGATGGAGGAAGCAATCAAGGAGATGAAGCGCCAGGGCGCGGAAATCGTGGACCCCGTCGAGATCGAGAGCCTGCGAAAGTTTGAGGAGTCGGAGATGGAAGTCCTTCTCTACGAGTTCAAAGCGGATTTAAACACTTACCTTGCCGCGCTTGGGCCTTCCGCGCCAGTCAAGTCTCTTAGAGAAATCATCGAGTTTAACGAGCGGAATCGCGAGAAAGAGATGCGGTATTTCGGCCAGGACCTGTTCGTCAAGGCGGAAGCGAAGGGCCCGCTGACGGAGAAGGCCTATCTCGACGCGCTCGAAAAAAACCATCGCCTCGCGCGGACGGAAGGCATTGACGGCGCGTGTAACAAGTTCCACCTCGACGCGCTCGTCGCTCCTACTGCCGGACCTGCCTGGC
>QHZO01000074.1 GCA_003224695.1 Acidobacteriota bacterium | reverse complement strand
GCCCCCGTTTACTGTACCAATCATAATGCGAGTTCCAGGGTAGTTTTTGGCTTTTGCTCTTCTCTCCGTGGCGGCTCGGAGGGAGCCGTAGGCGACCGAAGAGCCGCCACGGCGCCCGTGAATTCCTGCGGGGTCCGATTCCCTAGTGCAGTGTGAGGTCGGACCTCGTTGTAGTCCCTCCTCCAAGCCTCAATCGTCTCCCGAGCTTCCCCCAGGCTCAGGAACCAGTGCTCATTCAAACACTCGTCTCGCATCTTGCCGTTGAAGCTCTCGATGAAGGCGTTCTGGACCGGCTTCCCCGGCTCGATGAAGTGCAGCTTCACGCCTCGTTCGTAGGCCCACACGTCCAGAGCCTGGCCCGCAAACTCCGGCCCATTGTCCGTCACCAGAATCTGAGGCAACCCGCGCTCCTCCCGCAGTCGCTCCATGACGCGTACCACTCGAGCCCCGGTGATGGAGGTGTCCACTTCCGCCGCCAGGCATTCCCGGTTGAAATCATCCACGATGTTCAGGCTCCGAAACTTCCGCCCTTCACTCAGAGCATCGGAGATAAAATCCATCGACCAGCGCTCGTTCGGCCGGGTCGGGATCACCAGGGGCTGCCGTTCCACGGCCCCGATCCGCTTACGCTGGCGACGCCGCACGGCCAGCCCTTCTTCCCGGTAGAGCCGATACACCCGCTTGTGATTCACCGCCCAGCCTTCCCGCCTCAGCAGCACCCTCAGCCGCCGATAACCGAACCGTCGCCGCTCCCCGGCCAGGGTGCGCAGTCGCGCCCTCAGTTCTTCTTTCTGCTCCGAGCGCTGCCGCTCATACCGGCAGCTCGTCCGCGCCATGCCCACGAGCCGACAGGCTCGCCTTTCACTCAATCTATGCGCTTGCCGAATCACGCCCACCACCTCGCGCCGGTCTGTGGGCGTTAGAACTTTTTTGAAACCACCGTCTTCAAGGCCTGGTTGTCCAGCGTCAGGTCGGCCACGATCTGCTTCAAGCGCCGATTCTCATCTTCCAGTTGCCGCAGCCGCCGCGCCTCGCTGATCTCCAAGCCCCCGTACTTCCCCTTCCACTTGTAAAACGTCGCGTTGCTGATCCCGTGCTGCCGACAAATCTCTGCCGTCTTGATCCCCGCTTCCCCTTGCTTCAGCACCCCAATGATCTGCTCCTCCGTGAACCGGCTCTGCCTCATCTCCTGTCCTCCTCTGGGCTCTTATACCCCGGAGAACTCTCATTTACACTGGTACAGTTTTCGGGGGGCAGGTCATAGGAATTATCCGTTCCGTGGGCTCGGCGACGGCAGATCATGCCAATCACCACCACTAGGCTTCGCACATAGGACCGCCAAGTTTGTCACATCGAGCGGTCACAGCTCGTCACAGTAGCTTGTCACAGCTTGTCACAGTACCGGCTCGTAATACTTGGTCGGGTCGGTGGCGCCAGTCCCCATTTCGCGGACAAGCCCATGCTCTATCAATAGCTTGAAATCGCGCTGCAGGGTCCTGCGATTTTGTTTAAGAGCTGCTTCGCACTCGGCAATCATTCCTTTCCCCTGCTCGAGCAAAAAAGCCAGGACGCTCACGGGTCGCTCCTTGAGCCCTGCTCTCCGAGCCTTGGAGAGAACCAGGTCGCGCCGGATGACGGACTCTCCTCGCTGTTGGACCTCACGCATCTGAGTGGCTAAACCCTCCGTGAAGTATTCCAGCCAGCCGGTCAGGTCCATGCCTCGCTCGCGAACCTCCTGAATCGCCCGGTAGTAGCCCGCGCGATCGCGGTCGTAATACTTGCTGATCGTGAAGAGTTTCTTGAAATCGTATCCGGTGCGGTAGAGCCAAAGCGTCGAAAGCAGTCGGGCCGTGCGCCCGTTGCCGTCGAGGAACGGGTGGATCTGCACTAACTGGAACTGGGCGATTCCGCAAGCCTGAAAAAGTGGCATTGGTTGATCAGGACATCAAATTCTGACCGGCTGTACCCGCCGAAATTCTGGTCGTTGAAGTCAATCCACAGCCACACGCAACGCTTCCGGTCGTACACGTAGATGGCCCCGCAGTCGGTCGCGTCCTCATGGGCCAGAAAGGCCACCAGGGCTGTGGGGAACTGATACCACCGAAGGATCTTGGGGTAGTCGGCGAACTCCACAAGTTTGGCAACGGCTTCGTCCACTGTCTCCCGTTTGCTCAATGCGAACATCTGGGTGACCTGCATTTGGCCGAATACTTTGCTTCTCCTCCTTTCTTCTCTTATCTATCTCTTCTTTTGGGTTACCTTGCTTGCCGCCAAAAACCATTTTGGTTCCCCTCGGGGGCGACGGGCCGCATTGCGGGACCGACCGTGGAGCCTTGGGTAGGGGGTCAGTCTCAGGGTAGGCCGTTATACGTCCTCTATGAAAGCGTCGGCCGAGTCAAGCGAAACAAAAACACACGTCACCCGCTGGGCGGGGAAAGATGTCAAGGGCGCCCGCAGGGCGTTCATCTCGACCCTTGACAGCCCTCCCCGGCCCCACCAATCAGCACAGGAACGAAGCGAAACAAAGTGCGGAACACCGGTTTCTTTTACGGAGTCGATGGACTGGCGGTCCGTTGCTGGAGAAGGTTCTTAAAAGCAGCTTTGGGAATGGTTTGAGCCTCCCGTTCTTCGGCTTGCATGGTGTTCACACGCGCCAGCAACTCCGTCGCTTTCCCCTCATCGCCTTTTTTTCGGTACGCCTGCGCCAGGAGATAAAGTGGACTCGTGGCCTTGGGATTGAGCTCGGCAGCCCGCTTGAGACTTCTCCTAACTCCGTGCGTGAGTGCCATAAATCTGGATTGTCGCGGACCGAAATCTGAAGAGCGTGGAGGACTTCATCATCATCAGGTGTTCCTGTTGCCGCACCGGCGTGCATCAAGGCTTCGGCGAACCAGAATTGGGCGAAGTAGTTCTCGGGATGCTGGCTTGCCGCCTGGTGAAGAAGCCGCACGGCTTGATCCAGATTTCCATTCTGCATCGCGACCAACGCCGAGCACACAGCCGGCAAGGGGTCGGCCGGTACGAGCTTGGACGCGGCGAGGAAGTCCCGGTCTGCGTCAGAGGATTCGCCTTTCATGGCGTGCATGACTCCCCGCTCGACAAGTAAACGCTCAGAGTTCGGCAGGTGCGATAGTCCGATGTTCGCCACCTCGGCGCCAAGGTCATAGTTGTCGCGATCAAGGGCGATCTCCGAAAGACCAACATAAGCGTCCTCATCTTTGGGGTCGAGGTGTGTCGCCAGGCGATACGCGTTGTAGGCTTCTGATTTTTTGCCGCACTTGAGGTACGCCATGGCCGCCACATCCGCCAACTCGGCAGTCTGAAAGCCCTGGTTCAAGAGCTCGTTTGCGGTGTGGATAGCGGAGCCACAGTCTCCGGCATTGAGGAAGGCCAGCGCCTCATCGTAACCGGCTGTGTAGCGGTCCTTGTAAGTTCGTCGAGCCAGGCCGAACTCGCGCGCCGCCTCGGCGTATGCTTCTTCCTCAACGAGCATCTGGCCGGCGGCAAAGTGGCCCGCGCCATCCTGCGCGGGAATACTGGCTAGAATGCCCAACGCTCGCTTCCGGTCGCTGTTCCGGAACGCTCGACGCGCCCGCTGAATGATGGCTTGTGCGTGTTGTACCTGGCTTCCCGGCTTCTGACCGGAGTTCTCCTTCTGGGTTTGATCTCCACGGATCGCTTTGCGCTCTGCAGTGGGTGGTACAGCCTGAAGCGGGCCACTTATGAGGTTCACACGAGAGAGCGCGGAGAACACGAAACAGGAAACGAGGAGTGATATGGGCGGTAACACGCGCATAGCAAGCTCGGCCGGTACGGTCTAATTTACACAGAAAAAAACGGAGCCGCAAAGCATTCGCTCTGCGGCTCCGCGTGATTTTACGCCTGGTGCCTCGGCTAAAATTCAATTCTCAGACCGAACTGAATGTCTCGGGCGGGAAACACTCCATTCGCGAGGCCAAAGGGGCCGCCGCACTGCGGGTTTCCTTGTTGGTCTGGGCCGCATGTAAATTGGCCAACATCGCTGGTTACCCCGGTCAAGTTCACATGGTTGAACACATTGAAGAACTCGGCACGGAATTCCATCTGGGCACCCTCCGTTCCGACGAACCACGGAATGCGCGTCTTCTTAGCGGCGGAAAAGTCCGTGTTGATGTAGCCGGGCCCGACGAAGGTGTTTCGGCCGAGATTGCCAACCGTTCCTGGACTGGGCGTTGGAAAGAGGGCGACGCACTCGGAATCTACAAGCGTAATCGGGCAGTTAAATACCCGAGAGTTAAGCATTTGATTCTTTGTGAAGCCTCTGCTTGGAACGCCTGATACTATGTTGGGGCGTTCGCCAAAGGCCCCATCCGCATTGTAGTCGCAGCCTCCGCAAAATACTGTCAAAGGCGTGCCCTTTTGCAGGATAGTGATATTGCTGACCTGCCATCCCTCCAAAAAGGTCCTCGCGAGAGCCGAGTTCCAATTGCTCTTCGGTACCTGCCAAAGGGTGCTGAACGAGAAGCGGCGAGACACATTAAAGTCCGCGGGCCCGTACTCCCCCTTCAGATTCAGAGGGTCAACCGGTTCGGGTCCGAAGGTCTGTGCCTCGGTTGTGAATACTGAGCGTGCCGCCGTTATAGTGCGAGTTGTAATTCGACTGCCCGTAGAACAGGCCGCCGAAGCTGTGGTTGTATCCAGTGTACCCGCCGTTCAGAATTTTGTCGCCGGCGAACCGGTTGACGTTAAACGAGGCATACATGTGATGGCCTTCAGACCCAATGTAGTCGCCCTCGACCAGCCAATTGCTCCAGAGCTCATATTGCGCGCCAAGCGACCAGTTCTCTCCATACTGAGTTTTCAAGTTGGGATCCGTGACCACTTGGCTTGTGAATATGCGCGCACTCGTCGTGCAGGTGCCATCTGAGGCATAAGCCGTGCAGGTGAAAAGACCATTCTTACTGTCCAGGAAGACGTTATTCAAGCCCAGCCCCGCGACCGTCGGGAAGTTGTAAGGGGAGCTGCCGGAAGCGCCAAGGCCATAGGCCGGCGTGCAGGGTGGGTTATTTCGAAGATCGCAGCCCGCGTTGGCGACCAAAGGAAGGTTATTACGGTCCCCCGTATACAACTGGTTTTCGGGCCGATCGTAGAACATTCCTGCCCCGCCACGGATGGACATCTTGCCCATCTGTTGTTGATTCGGGTGTGCCAAAGCTGCGCCACGTGGTCCATCTTCATACCCGCAATCTGATCTTGCCACGTGGCACCGCCCTGAAAAACTCCATTATTCAGCCGGTCGAACCTTTCTGTGGGACCTGTAAATACCTCCCACCGAACCCCCAGGTTGAGGGTAGTATTCGGTTTCACTTTGAAATCATCCTGGAGGAACGCGCCAAGGTCGGTGGAGCGATAGGCGAAGTCTACATTGACTGTGCCCACTTGTTTGGTCCGTGGATCAAATTGGATATTGGACTCGTCATACGGCGTATCGGCCGCAAAGTGCAGAAGACTTCGAAACTGGAAAGTCGGACGGCGAGTGGTGTCTGTAAAGAGCTCGTCATCATGATGGCGCGCCCAATTGGCGCCGAGCTTGAAGTAGTGCCGCCCGCGAAGTAAACTCGCCACGTCCTTCCACTCGTAGTTGTTCTGCTTGAAAAGCCCGATGAATCCGTTGCCGGGCAGCGCGGTCCCGTCGTCCGTGCCCATGGCCGTCGCAGGGCGCGTCCCCGAAGGTCCGCGTGTAGCTTACCTTCATTTCGTTTAGGAAAGTGGGACTGGCGGTGTGAGTCCAGTCCAAATTGATCAAATGCGTGTACTCGGGTTCGGCGGGACTGAACTGCGGAAAGTAAACGGAGGGCGAAGCGAATTCCACGGTTTGTCGAGTCGTCCGGTAGAAGCTGCCGTAAAGCCGGTCCTTGAAATTGTTCCAGTTATGGTCGAAACGTCCGTTGACCTGAACACCGTTTCGGAAGATGGTGGCGTTGAATGGGCCCAATCCAGAAACCGGCATGTCGCAGGGGATCTGGGTAATAGGGCCGCTCGACACAATTCCATCATCGCTGGAACCGAAAGCCCCGATGGGCGCGCTCCCGGTGCAACCGGAGCCGACGTCGGCACCCGCCGTTGTAAAGTTCGACGTGGGCGCAAATGACGTCGGGAAAGTACTCAGCAAATTGGTCGAGATGGCGCCGGGCGCGTTTGTTTTCAAGTAGCTGATCAGTTGCGGCGTTGGAATTTGGGCAGGGAACCCGAGCCCCACGCCGGATCGAAGCATGTCAATGGAACCGAAGTAAAAGTCTTTGTCCTTTCGAAGCGGCCCGCCGAAACTGCCGGCAAACTCATTGCGGAGGAAGACCGGCGCGCCTTTATTCTGATATCCACCGCTGTTTTGAAAAACATTGCGAGAATTCAAGTGAGTGTCTGTGTGGAACCAGCTCAGCGTGCCATGATACTCGTTGGTCCCGCCCTTGGTGACCACGTTGACGATCGCAGCCGCGTTGCGCCCGTACTCCGCGGAAAAGCTATTGGTCTGAATCCGAACCTCTTGGATGGAGTCGGCGTTGGGCGTCAGATTCGTGACGCCACCTCGCGGATTGCCGTTTGTCGTGGCGCCGTCCACCGAGAAATTGTTCGACTCCGCGCGCTGCCCGTTGGCATTCAGGTTGACGCCGTATTCAGCGTTGAAGATGTCTGCCGTCGCCTGCGCGTACGCCTGTCCGCCGCCGCTCGGAAGGCCCGTCACTCCCGGCGTGAGAACCACCAGGCTGAACATGTTGCGTCCAACGAGGGGAAGTTCGTGCACCTTGGTTTCGTTAATTTGTCCGGAGACTGCCCCGGAGGCCAGATTTACCGGAGTCACCGATGCGGTTACTTCCACCTTTTGGTTTGCCGCGCCAAGTTTCATCGTAACATCCAAAGTGCGAACTTCGGCCACTTGAATCCTGATCTCGTTCAGCGTAGCGGTTTCAAAGCCGGAGGTGCTCACCGTCAACGTGAAGACTCCAGGCGGCAACGCGGTAAAGTGATAATTGCCAGCCGATGTCGTCTGGGTGCTATGATCGACACCTGTGCTCCCAGTCCGCTATTGAACTGCGCGCGGAGGGAGGAACTTCCGATCAAAACTATCGCAGCGGCCAAAGCCGCCAACATCCTTGGTCGCCCCATTGCAAACACTCCTTTAATTGAATGGTGATCAGACCCCTCGTTCTCTATTCAAACGCTGGAAGGTCAGCCTCCCGGTTCGTGGCGGAAAACGCTCTCATTCCGCCACGAGGGACAAAACAGGCCCGACATTCACTTGCCTGCTAATGCCCAGTAAGAATTCCTTGGTACGGACAGAAGCTAATCCAGCACAACGCCCCGAGCGCGAATTGTATCCGAAGTCGTATGCAATCGGCTCGAACCTTTAACCCAACAGCGCTTTGGTTGTCAAGTAAATTTCAGCAAATTTTTCCAGCCGCTCTGCGGGCAGAAAGAAAAGGAGACCCGACAGTTCCCACCCCCGGGGCTGGCCGCTTAATTCCTTAGCGCTGCAAGAATCGAGTTTGGGCCAGACGAAGTTCGAGCCTCGCGGACCGGTCCGTGCCATCGAAAGCCAGAATGGCGCTGAATTCAGCAATCGCTCCGGCCCAGTCATGTGATTTGAGTGCCGCCTCGCCCAATTTGCGGTGGGCCTCAAGGAGGCTGGGCGCGAGATCGGCGGCATGCCTGATTTCTGAGAGTCCCATTGCCGTCTTGCCTTCCGACTCCAGGACGAGACCCAGCTGAAAATGTGCCTGAGGAAAATCCTGCTTGAGTTCGAGCGCGTGTCGAAGCTCCGCTTCCACCTCGCTAGGTCTCGAACCCTGTTGTGTCAGCGCCATGGCGAGCTGGAAGTGGACTTCCGGATAGTCCGGGCTCAAATCAGCCGCTTGCCGAAGATCGCCGACCGCGGCTTCGCTTTCGCCGTTCCTTAGGTGGTTCAGTGCGGAACCCAGCAGCACGCGCGACCGTCCGGCGTTGGCTTTAAGAGAATCAAGAAATGCCGCCGTCTTCAATTGGCTTTGCGCGTCCTCCGCCTAACCTACACTATTCAAAGCGCCCGCCATAGTAATGAGTATAGCCGAGTCAAAGGGATTCAGGCGCGCAGCCTCTCTCAAATCGCGAATCCCTCCCTCGACGTCATTGAGCTTAATTAACACAGAACCCAGATAGTAGAACGCATCGGCATCGCTTCGATCCTGAGCGGTCGCCACCTCGAAATCCGCTGCCGCAGCCTTGTAGTTGCCCGCTTGTCGGCGCACAAGCCCAAGTTGCCGGCGTGCGTTCGGATAATGAGGATCCAACCTGAGAGCGATTTCGAATTCGGTCTCAGCCGCATCAAGATTGGCTTTCAGCCGCAAAACTTCAGCCAAGGCGTAATGGTACTCCGGCTTATTGGGATCCAGCTTCACTGCCGTCCGCAGTGCTTCGATGGAAGCAACGAGATCCCCGCGGTCGGCGAGCGCCTGTCCGAGGGCGAGAAAAATTTTGGGCGAGGCCGGCTGCAGCTTTGCCGCGGCCTCGAGCTGCTGAACTGCTTCCTCCAATTTTCCCTGTTCCCGCAACTCAACGCCCAGATTAAACGCCGCCTCGCCCACGAAGCTCGGCCGCGCTCCGACGACTTGGCGCAGCAGTTGGATGGCGCCATCGCGGTCGCCAAGTTTCCAGCAATCGGCGCTGAGGGCGTATCGTGCCTCGATGAAATTGGATTCCAAGCGCAGTGTCGCTTCGTAGTGAGCCACGGCATCTTGGATATGTCCGAGGCGGTCATGCAACAAGGCGAGATGGAAGTGGGCAGACGACAGGCCGTCCGAGAGTTGGATGGCCTTTTGGAACTCTTCCGCCGCCTCCAGATTTTGTCCCATAGCCGCTAACGCCATACCCGCGTAGTCATGCGCCTGGGCGTTTTCGGGATCGATCCGAATAGCTGCGCGAAATTCTTCCAAGGCTTTCGCGTAATTGCTCTGTGAGAGGTACTGGACGCCTTGGCGCTGGCGGAATTCGGCGTCTGGCTTTTTAGGCTTTTCAGCGCGCGCGATTCGAAGCGTCGGGCTAGCAGACATGCTGACCGCCACTAAAAGTACCGAACACGCATACGCCCATGGCCGAGGCACAGATGTCCGCGCCACCGCCCGCACCCCCAACCGGGTTCGATTCATCTTGGCTGTACCTTCGGAAACGCCCGACCGACAAGCCCCTCTCCTTCCTTGATGGTGATGATCTGATCGCTTCGAAGTCTTCCGAGCCGGGTGATGCTTCCGCTTGGCCAACGAACCTCAACCGAGTCAACATGCTCCCGATTTCCCAGGCCAAAGTGTAGCCGCGGATCATGCGCGGATTGATAGCTCATTCCGCCTTTCCTCTGGTCATACGTTGCCCAATCTCCTGCCGTCACTCTCACCCGCGCCCCCACTGCGTCGCGATTGGAACGTACTCCAATGAGATGGATTTCAAGCCAACGGTTGGAATTCCCGCCATCGTTGCGAAGCAGTTGCGGCGCCTCGCCGTTGTTGTTCACAAGGATGTCCAGGTCGCCGTCGTTGTCGAAGTCTGCAACGGCGGCGCCACGGCTTACTCGCGGCGCCATGAGGTCGGGGCCCAGCTTCCCGGTCACATTTTCAAATACTCCCTTGCCGGCGTTGCGGAACATCGCCTTCGGCTCGGCGTAGCGCGTCTCAGCATGGAAGAGTTGAATGTTATCCAGGATGTGCCCGTTGGCCATGAAGAGGTCACGGTTGCCGTCGTTGTCGTAATCCAGGAATTTTACGCCGAAGCCGCTCAGATGAAATGTCGCGTACGCGAGTCTTGCGTCCGAGGTCGCATCCTCGAAAGATCCGTCGCCAAGATTTCGGTAAAGTCGCGCCTGCTCAAAATCGAGATGGGTCACGATCAAGTCCTGCCAACCGTTGCCTCGAGTGTCGGCGGCATCAGTCCCCATTCCCGCCTCGGGACGTCATGATTGTTGTGAAAGAGAAAGTTAACCATGCCGTCGTTCGCAATGAATAAGTCCTGCCAGCCGTCGTTGTCGTAATCAAAGGTCACGACTCCAAGCCCGTTTCCTGGTGTCCGGCCAACGCGCGAGGCTTGGCTCACATCCGTAAAAGTTCCGTCACCATTGTTGTGGAATAGGGCCGGCGGCTGCCCGTGGTAGGCGTCGGGCTTGCAGTAACCGCGCCGGCCCGGAGCATGTTCGCCGCACCAAACGTTGTTCTCGGGTGACCAGTCGACATAGTTCGCGACGGCCAGGTCAAGCCGGCCATCATTGTCATAATCGAACCAGGCGGCGCTGGAGCCCCACCGGCCACGATTCCCCACGCCGGCGCGCGCTGTGACATCGGAGAACGTGCCGTCTCCATTGTTATGAAAAAGAATCGAGCGATCGTAGCCGAGCACGTAGAGATCCGGATAGCCATCGTTATCATAGTCGCCCACGGCCACGCCCATGCCAAAAAAACCTTCGGCGCCAACACCGCATTGTTCAGTTACATCCGTAAAGGTTCCATTTCCGTTGTTCCGATACAAGGCGTTTCGAAGCCGATGAGGCGGATTGTAAACCTTCGTTGCCGCACCGTTGACCAGATACAAATCCAGCAGTCCATCTTGATCGTAATCAATCCACCCGCACCCCGAGCCAATGGTTTCAATAAGGTATTTCTCGGGAGTGGCGGCGTTGTCGTGGCGGAATGTAATCCCCGACTCATGCGTGACATCCCGATATTGCACCTTTACTGGGAATAATGGCCGCGCAACGGAGTGCACCGGAGGCCCGGCGAGGGCCGCCATCGCTGACTTCATGAAATCTCTTCTGGGAATTTGTTTCGCCATCTTCGAACTCACGATCGAGTGGCCTCGGGCGTTTCGCCTTTTCTATGGAAAATGTCCAGTGGCGGCGACGCGTAAGAGGAGAAGTCGGAATTTCTATCCACGGCTCCCAAATTCGGAGACGAATGGCTGTAGGTAAACTCCCGGCTCGCGCCATGGGCTCAGAATCTTGCCTCGACAGGTCTCCCAGCAAAAACCAGTTCCCGAACCTCACCCGTCGAAGCAATTCGAGTCTCGATTTGCCGCGGTGTTGGCGCACGCATTCTCGAGACTTCGGCCAGGCTCAGCGAAAGCTGCCTGCGATCGTTCTTCCAGAACATCTTCAGGCGCATGGTCTCGCCTCGCTGATAGTTGAAGCTGGAGCCGTCGTCTTCATAAAGCGTGAATTCACCGTCCGTGCCGGGGTAGATGTTGATGCGAAGCGGATCATCAGGCTTCTCCTCCGCGTACCGCTTGATGGGCCCCATCGGCACGAGAGCACCGGCCCTCAGGTACAGGGGCAACGTTTCGAGATCGACCGGGCGATCAATCTCACGGCCCCCTTTTAACTCTTCTTCTGTCCAGAAGTCGTACCAAATACCGCGCGGAAGGTAGAGTCTTCGTGACGTGGCACCCTGCTTCGTCACCGGCGCCACCAGAATGTCGCGGCCCCACAGGTACTCGTCGCCGCGCAGGGTGGCGACCGGATCATCGGGATAGTGCAGCCACAGCGCGCGCATGATGGGCAGGCCGAGGTCGTGCGCTTCCCGCACCGCGGTGTAGGTATACGGCATCAATCGGTAGCGGAGTTCCAAATATTTTCGGCAGATCGGTTCGACGTGTGCGTTGTGGAGTTCCTTCGGATCGGGAAGCCCCGCCTTGCCGCCATAGCCGCTGAGTTCCGTCGGCCCGTAGTCGCCGGTGTTCCAGCCCCACGGCAGCCGGAGTTTCCAGGTCCGCCCATGCGAACGAAAGAGAGGACAAAAAGCGCTAAACTGAAACCATCGCACGTAGAGTTCGCCGGTGAGCTCCGGAGTGGTGACAAAACCCCCGGCGTCCGTGCCCCAATAAGGCACACCGCTGAGGCCGGCATTTATTCCCACAGAAACTTGTGCCGCGAGCGCCTCCCACGTGGAATCGATATCCCCCGACCACAGCCAGCCGTAGCGCTCGATGCCTGCGTACCCGTTGCGGTGCAGCGCGAACGGGCGGATGTTGGGCCGCTCAAGTCGGCTGCCTTCCCAATACATCCGATTCCGCAGCAGACACGCTGCCTCGCTGAGCCAATCCCCTTCGTCAGGCCACCATCCGCTGACACCGAGGCGAAAAGTGGGTATGTGTTCCTGCCAATAATGGGCTGCATCCTCGGGGTCTTCGGCCTCGGATCCCGAATCATGAATGCTCCCGTGAAGATCCTTCATTTTCGGCACGACGTGCAATACCACCTTGAAACCTTCGTCCTCAAGTTCCTGGATCATTCGCTGCGGGTCGGGAAATACCTTCTCGTTGAAAGCGAACGAACCGTGGCCGGTGTTCCAGCCGGATGGACAGAAGCCGGTACCCAGAAAAATGAAGGCATCGCAGGGGAGCTTTTTCTCCCGAAAAGTTTTGGCCTCTTGAAGCACTTCTTCTCGGCTAGAGAGCGTTCGGTGCGATTGCAAGTATCCCAGCGCCCAGCGGGGTGGCATGTGTGGAAAGCCTGTGAGAGCCGCCAGCTCGGCGTAGAGTTCGAATGGGCGTCCGACGACCAAGAAAATGTCGAGAGGCAACAATGACTGCGCGTCCCGCGCCTGAAATCGGCCGACTTCCTCACGAAGGTCGAAACTCCCCAATGGGCGGTGCCAGAAAAACGCCCAGCCGGCCGGGCTTGCCAACCAAGGGACTGGCATGCGTCCGCCGAGTTCCGGAAACTGCGGCCCTCCTTGACCGTGCTCCATGGGATAGAGCGCGCGCCGGCGATCGAACTGGTGGCTTCCTTCTCCAAGCCCAAAGAGCGGATCGCGGCCGCAGTAGAACGTCACGGTTCCGGTTGCGGAATCGACCTCAAGTCTCTGGATCAACTTTCCGCCTTTTTCGTGAACGGCTATATCCGGGGGATTGCATGCGACATGCACGGTGCGATCATTCCAGGCATGCACGGTCGTCCGCCCCTTCGAGTTAAACCGCACAGCAGGGAGAGGCCATTCGCGCGGGATCAGAACCAGGTCCTCATCAATAGGCTTCGCCGCCCCATCTGCCCCCACGGCGAGAATGGAGACGCGCAACGTGTGAGGAGTGACTGCGGTTATCGAGAGCTCGGCGGGTTGCCCACCAACTACCAACCGCTCGTTTTCGTGGGTGTGGGCGTGAGGATCAGCGGCTGAGAATGGTCGCGCGCCACGGACGCCAACCAGGCCCCCGGTCGTAGTGAGGCGCGCAAGAACTTGACGGCGCGAGATTCGTTCGGAGCCTGGCGTCGAAGCCGCGATAGGTTCTCCTGAGTTAGACTTCAAGCCAGTTTCCAGTAGACCACGTAACGTTCGGCGGACAGCTGGTACAATGGAACAAGCCGAATATTTTCATTTTGCCCGACCGTATTGAAGGTCAAGGCCTCATCTTTCGAAGGCTCAAGCCAGCCCGTTGGTTCCTTGGTATTCCGGGCGATCGCCGGCACCGGAATCGGCTCGCCGTGTGGCGCGGTGTCGTAGCCGGGATAGGTCAGGGCCTCGCTCAGCCCAGCATTCCCCAGTTTGCCCGCCAGGACCAGCGGTCCGAACATCATGGCTTCGATTGTCGGATCATCCGGCATCGGATGAACGTGCAGACTCATTGGAAGCGTGACTTCAACGCGGTCGCCATCCTTCCACACGCGCTCTAGCGTCAGGTAGCTCGAAGGGCTGGAGAACGCAGGCAACGCCTCGTCATTGATCTTCACCCCGCCTCCGCGCGCGACCCAATACGGGATTCTCACGTTCAGCGCCAGTTGCTGAGGTCTAGCCGAATGGACGATCAGTCTGGTTGTCTGTCCTTCCGGGAACCTCGTCTCCTGGCGAATTCGCAGCCCCTTTTCGGGCCAGTTGAGTTCGGAAGGGATAAACAGATTTATGTAAACGCCCTGGTCGTCGTGGAAATAGATCGTGTCGGCAAACTTGGCGAATTCTTCAGCGCCCGTTCCCGTGCAACACCAGAAAGAATCCCAGGGAGAGTTGTAATACTTCCAGTAGCCCGAGCCGAGCGGCAGGAAATAAGACTTCATTCCTTTCCCGTCCTGGGTTCCGAGCCGGTGGTTGTAAAGGGTCCGCTCGTAGTAATCCATGGCGCGCGGATCGGCAGTCCAGCCAAACACGTGACGCGTCAGCTTCATCATGTTGTAAGCGCAGCAACACTCCTCGGTGTACTCCCCGAGTTCGCTCGCCAGTTTCCCGGGATCGGTGTTCCAGGACTCGCCGTTGCTGGTGCCGCCGGTCGAATACGAGCGTTCGGTCGTGACCTCGTCCCAGAAGTATTTTGCAATGTCGCGATATCGCTCGTCGCCGGTAAGCTCATAGCGGCGCGCAGCGCCGATCACTTGGGGAATGTGCGTGTTGGCGTGTATTCCTTTTAACTCGTCGCGGTGTTCGGCAAGGGGGTCAAAAAACATCCGCTTCTCAAAGTGCCCGGCCATAGCCAAGTGCTGAGGACGTCCCGTGACCGCGTGGAGGTTCATGAGGACTTCTTCCATGCCGCCGAATTCAGTTTGTAGGACGCGCTGCATGTGCTCGTCGCTGATGCTCTGGTGCCACGCGGCCACCCATCCCGCCATTTTTTCCGACATGTCGAGCGCCTGGTCGTTGCCGCAATATAGATACATGTCCAACAATCCGGCCATGGTCTTATGGTAGGTGTAAAAGGGCGCCCAGACCCTCCGGACTTCGCGAAGGCGGTCAAATTCTTCAACGGGGAAGGCGCTGAGATAACCGTTCTTGTGCGCGTCCTGGCACTTTCCCAGTTCCGCTACCATCTCATTTGCCTTGCCTTTCACTTCTTCGTCGCCTGTGCTCGCATACGCCAAGGCACATGCCGAGAGAAAATGACCGCCGGCGAAATGACCGCGTAGCTCGCAGTCCGGCCGCTCCCAGCCACCCAAGGGTTCGGCTGAGGAAGGCAATCCTGCCGTGACCCGGAATGAGTGAAGCAGCCGGTCGTTTGGCAACGTCAACAACCATCGCCGGTTGACTTCCATCGCGTCTTTGAACGGACCGTTGATAAGGCGGACCTGCGACAAGGGGAAGGGCTCGACGTGCCACTTGATTTTCTCCCGGCCTCCTGGTTTGGCTTTCGAGCGAAGTGTATCGCCAACCGGATCCTGGGCGCGCGCAAGACCTGAACCTGCTAGAGCGAAGGCGCCTCCTGCCGCTCGAATGGTTGTTCGAACAAATTGCCGTCGTGTTAAACGCTGTGACTCCATGGCGCCTCCGTTCTCCCTGTGCGTCCAACCGCCTGAAAGCCGACCGCACCGACTTCGTGTACAATACTGTATTCCAAAATCAAGGTACGATGTGGCTTTTTGCGTTTCCTCGGCTTGACGCTAATCTGCTGTTGTGAGTTTCAGTGACCTGGCCGCCGCCTCGACAAAGTCCGGAGAGGGCTCAGCTCCCGAACTCCGGCCATTAGGTTGTCGGGTTCCGGCCCCTTATCTCAAAGATTTCGCAGTGTGTCACCCACACTCAGAGGCAGAAATTCTCCTCCCCCCCTTGATTTCCGTGTACCGAATCGCACACCATTCCGCACCGCAAACCGACAAATGGAAAATCCATATGTCCGCAATAATAGAAAACTCGAACTCCCGCGGATGTCAAGGGGATTGGGCGAGACACTTGTCGCCGATCGACTCGGTCCGGTGAAGGTACATCCCAAGGGTGCATGGATTGTTGCGCTATGCGTGTATTGCCGCCGGGCCTTTGGCGAAAAATCAGTGGCCTTAAGCAAAGAGCAGTACGTCGCGAAACTTCGGCAGGTGGTGGCATCGGGCCGCCCCCTTGTGGGCGCAGGCGCCGGCACGGGGATTTCCGCCAAGTGCGCCGAAGCGGGCGGGGCTGACTTCATCATTATTTACAACCACGAAGATCCCCCGGCGAGTGTTTTGAAGCTGATTGAAAGCGCCCGCGTCCCGCCTGGTCTTCGACCTGGTATGAACAAGGAACATAAGCGCGAGGCGTGCCCACGCCCGCAGGGGGCGGACTAGCTTGCTCGGCGAGGACACATTGTTTCTTTCTGTCCGCGAACTCGGCGAACGTATCCGCGCGAAGCGGCTCTCCCCGGTGGAATTAACCGAAGGGTACATCGAGCGCAATTGACAAGGAAACGCTGCTTTCAAAGATCCGCATCGAGGGCGCGAACGCTGACCCTTTGTTGACTTGGACTTTGAGTGTAGGTTAAACGTTTGAGCGGAGATCTCGAGTTCACGCCTATCCGGGAAGGGACAGACTATGCCAATGGACAATTCAGGACCGAACCGTGGGCTCTTCGAGATGGCCGTGGGGGCTACCGTCCTGGCGCTTGCCATCGCGAACGCCGCGGCAAAATCTCCGGCAGGCCAAGTTTCGGCATCGAGTGTGCGGATTTCGGAGCTTCCCCTCAAACAGATCACCATTGACGACAAGTTCTGGTCGCCGCGCCTCGAAGTGAATCGCACCAAAACTCTGGATCACGTCTACAAAGAGCTTGAATCAACAGGCTGCATTCGCAACTTCGACATCGCGGCAAAGAAAACAACTGGGACCTTCGGCGGCCCCTGGTGGGCGGATTCGGATGTCTACAAGTGGATCGAAGGGGCCTCGTACGTGCTGGGAAATCATCCCGATCCAGAGCTCGAACGGAAGGTAGACGACCTGATCTCGAGGATTGCCGCCGCGCAACAACGCGACGGCTACTTGAACACTCACGTTCAAATCGAAGAACCAGACCTGCGTTTCAAAAATCTCGCGTTCTTCCACGAAGACTTCAGCTCCGGACACCTCTTTGAGGCCGCGGTGGCGCATTACGAAGCAACGGGGAAGCGCTCGTTGCTCGATGTGGCGATGAAACTCGCCGATTGTTTTGATGCGACCTTTGGGCCGGGAAAACGCGACGGCCTCTCAGGGCACGAAGGCATTGAACTCGCCTGGGTCAGGCTCTATCGCGCCACCGGCAATGACCGCTACTTGAAGCTCGCAGAGTTCTATTTGAACGAGCGCGGCAAGAAACCGTCCGTTTTCGAGACGGAGTACAACAACCTTCCAGCCAGCCGCACGGTGTTGTGGCGAGAGGGAGTGCCAATCAATCTCCGCGCGCTCCAGGAACATTTCTTCATTCGCCCGCTGGCGGATCATTCCTTTCTGACCCATCCCACCGCGTTCGACACCAGCTACAGCCAGGACAACCTGCCCGTCCGCGAGCAGAGCGTCGCCGTGGGCCACGCAGTTCGAGCCATGTTTCTTTATTCCGGCATGGCGGATGTCGCGTATGAGACGGGAGACCCGCAACTGATCGCGGCGCTCGACCGCTTGCACGACAGCGTGACCCTGCGGCGAATGTATGTGACGGGAGGTATCGGTCCCTCGTCGAAGAATGAGGGTTTCACGGACGATTTCGACCTGCCCAACGAGAACGCTTACCAGGAAACCTGCGCCTCGGCCGGCATGGTGTTGTGGAATTACCGCATGTTCAAGCTGACCGGCGATGGGCGCTACGTCGACCTGCTCGAACAGTCGCTGTACAACGCGGTGCTCGCCGGAGTCTCGCTCGAGGGAAAGACATTTTGTTACGCCACTCCCCTCGCGTGTGACAGCGCCTTCAAGCGCCAGCCGTGGTTTGAAGTGCCGTGTTGCCCGACCACCGCCGCCCGCTTTTTCCCGTCGATCGGGCGCTACGCCTACAGCAAGTCCGATGACGGCATCTGGGTGAACTTATATATGGGCGGCCAGGCGACCGCCAGCCTGGCCGACGGGAAAAAGGTCACCGTAAAACAAACCACGAACTACCCATGGGAGGGACGGGTAAAGCTTCAAATTGCGTCCGAGGGCTCTGACGAATTCACGCTTCACCTCAGAATCCCGGGCTGGGCGAACGGCTCGATGATTACTTTGAATGGCAGGAAGATTGACCCGACTATCTCGAAAGGCTTCGCGAACATCAGCAGACGCTGGGCAGCGAACGACGCGGTCGAGCTCAACATTCCCATGTCCATTGAGGAATTGGAAGCCAATCCCCAGGTGCTACCGTCGCGCGGCAAGATCGCGTTGCGACGAGGGCCCCTCATCTACTGTCTCGAGCAGTCGGACAACCGCGCCGATCTCGACCGCATAGCGCTGCCTCCGGCGGCCAATCTGACCGCGGGTTTTGAGCCTGAGCTGCTCGGCGGCGTCACCGTCATTTCAGGCCAGGGCCGCGCTCTGAAACCGAATGATTGGTCGCGGCGGCTTTATCGGCCAAGGCACGGACCGGACGGCGGGGAAGTCGTCACGATCAAGGCCATCCCATATTGCGTCTGGGGCAATCGCGGCCAGCAGAAAATGAAAGTTTGGATGGATACTCTTGAGTGACCGGGGCTTCAGTAGATGATGAAATGGAGGAAGAACGAGAGCTTGATTGGCGGCACGGGCGCTCTGCTCAAGCTTTTCCCGTCACATCGCGCTTGCCCGCTCCTTGGCGCGAGTGATGATCGCGGCCATAACATCTCGATAGCGATCGAAAGTGTCATCCACCACAGTCATGGTAGGGATCTGGTGCTCGTTGAGGGAAAGAGTCTGAGGATTGAAATGTCCAAAACCAGATTCGTGGACGCCGCTTGAGCCGCGGCCCGGCGCGGGGGTGCTCAGGTGTTGAAAAGCCCGCGAATATTTGTCGAAGGCCGCGGCGTAGGTCGGCTCGGAAAACACATGATAAAGCGGAATGAAGGACATGAGCGCGTCATAGTGCATCTCACCGCAGCACAGGAGTGAGGGAAATTTCTTTCGCAGATCCTCCACGAGCCGGCGCGTTCCTTCGTGAGTATCCGCTTTGGTGTTGTTCTCCCACCCCCCTGCGATGTCGAGGAAATATGCGTCAGCCTT
>QHZO01000330.1 GCA_003224695.1 Acidobacteriota bacterium | reverse complement strand
CCCAAGGCGGAAAGTCCCGAGGCAACATTCGCCAAGGGCACCCGGCACGGTTGAGGTAGAAGATGGCATTGACCAGCTCGCGCATGTCCGTCTTGCGCGGCCGACAATTCTTGGCCGCGCGCGGGATCAGCTCACGTTCCGCACATCCGCTGTTAATTTTCCCCGAATTTGGCCCCCTGGCCTGACGACGGTGGCAGAGGGGCGCCGACCGACGCCCGCAACACCCGTGGGATGCAAGGAGCGGAAGCTCCCTTAACGCCACCACGCATGATCGCTCGGCCGAATCGCCCAGGACCGTACTTGCTCGGCGATGGTTCGCCTCACCACCACGTTGCGCCAGGCTCCGACCCATCCTTTTCCCAAGTCAAGTCCCCTCGGGTGTCCCAGCCCGCACTCCCAGATTCTTCGAGAATTCTTCCCAAAACTGGTTTTGACGTAAGTCGCGCTGACGACCCGATCCCCATCCGCGGCGGCGCGAGGTTCCTTGTCTCACCTTCGAGGCGACCCCCTCGTTTTTCTGGGGGATCTCGCTCCTTCACGCCACCCCTCGCGGTTCATTCCCCGGCTTCTTCGGGATCGGGCCTTGGCGTAAGCTCGCTTCGAATCGACTTACGTCCAATTTATATGCAATCGATGAGAAAATGGAACTCGTGGATGCCTTGACGAGTTTTCTCCCAGGACAATCATGTTGGTGGGAATCACGGCGAGACCGCCTCGCGATGGTGCCCCTCGGGAGGCTCCGTGGGTCCTCCCTGGCCAACCCCACTTTTCCCAGGAGCCACCTCCATGGAAAAACCCAAGCGACGTCATGTCCCGCGTTCCACCACCGAGTCACGTCCCGGCGAGATCGCTCGCTCCAAGGGCCGGACTCTCCATTCCTGCCGAATCGGCGCGTTGCCCATCCTCAATCGACTCCTGCAACGGATGCGCCTCGAGGAATTTCTCCGCTCGTACCTCCCTCGCGCCGATCGACGCTGCCGGATCGCTCCGGCGATGGGTGTCACACTCCTGCTCAAGAACGTGCTCCTCTCGCGCGAGCCGTTGTACGGCATCGGAGAATGGGCAGCGCGGTCTGCTCCCGAAGCACTCGGTTTCGCCGATTCCCAACGGCCATCGCTCAATGACGACCGCCTCGGGCGTTGTCTCGATCGGTTATTTCAATGCGACGTCTCCTCACTGGTCTTGGCGCTGGCGACTCATGTCGTGAGCGAGTTTCAGGTGGATCTGGACGAGTTGCACAATGACTCCACCACGATCACCTTCCATGGTGCCTATGCCGATGCGGAAAAGGAACAACAGCGGGGCCAACGGACTCGGCTGGCGATCACTTGGGGCTCCAACAAGGATCATCGGCCCGACCTCAAGCAACTCCTGTTCATCCTCACCGTGGCCAGGGACGGTGCGGTCCCCGTGTATTTCCAGGTCGCCAACGGCAATGTGGCCGACGACCAGACCCATCGCGCCACCTGGGACCTGCTCTGTCGCTTGACCGGTCGCCGGGACTTCCTCTACGTGGCGGACTGTAAGCTGGCCTCCACCGAGAACATGGCCTATATCCATCAACGCCAAGGCCGGTTCCTCACCGTGCTTCCCCGAACGCGATCCGAAGACCGCGCCTTCCGAGACTTGCTGTCCCAGGGCCGGGTTCAATGGCGCCTCATCCACGACAAGCGGAATGACGATGGCGAGATCGTGGACCAATACTCCGTCAGCGAGCCGGCGACACTCAGTGCGGAAGGGTATCGTCTGGTCTGGTATCACAGCACGCGCAAGGCGGATGACGATGCGCGGGCACGACATCAACAAGTCGAGCGCGCGTTGAGCGAATTGGCGGAGTTGCGCCAGAAGCTTTCCTCCCCCCGGACCCGGTATCGCCACGAGGCGAAGGTGGCCGAGGCGGTCCAGGGAATCCTCCAGACCCGGGGCGTCGAGCAGTGGATTGTCCCAAAGATCACCGAGCAAACTGAGGAGAAGTATCGTCAGGACCGTCGCGGTCGGCCCAGCGCCCAGACGCTGTATGTGAAAGAGACGAGCACTCGGTTCCAGCTCGAGTATCACATCGACACCGTGCGGCTGGCCGCGGAAACCTGTGGTGACGGCGTCTTCCCCTTAATCACCAACGACGGCTCGCTGTCGGGGCTGGCGATGTTGCTGGCTTACAAGGGTCAGCCGTCGCTGGAGAAACGATTTTCGCACTTGAAGACGGACTTCGAGGTGGCCCCGGTTTATCTTAAAGAGGCCAGTCGGATACAGGCCTTGCTCTGTGTCTATTTTCTGGCGTTGTTGACTGAGTCGCTGCTGGAACGCGAGTTGCGTCGGGCCATGGAGCGGGAGGCCATCGCCAGCTTGCCTCTGTACCCCGAGGGTCGCAAGTGTCGCCGGCCCACGACCCGCCGACTGATCGACCTGTTTGACGAGGTGCAATGCCACACGCTCCAAGTTGGGCGGCGCCCGCCGGTGGTGTTCACGACCCAGTTGAGCCGGCTCCAACACCGGCTGCTGCGCCTGCTGGGCATGTCCAAGGTCTACGACGCCTGAGATGAGCGGCCAAGGTTCCACCGAGAGATCCCAGACGGGGCACCCCGTTGCCGTGCAGGCGTTGCTTTGCGGAAACCGAGTTTCGCGGCCGATCCCGCGCTCACACCAGGAGGAATCGAGTGGGGTCGTCGCTCCGAAAGCGAATGGCGAGCCGCCCAGTCGGTCCCGAGGTCCTGCCGGGTCAAGCCGGGGATGGGACCACAGGCTCTTGACGCAAGCTCCGGGGAGAGCTGCCACGCCTGAGCAGACCGAGCAGGAACCGCCGTGGGCCTGCGCGGTCAATCTGGCCTACGCATGCATGATGGTGCTGTTCCGGCATCTGGGCCACCCCCCGACTTGGCACCGACGGAAATTCGGGGATAATCAGGGGCGGATGTGCGGAACGTAAGTTGAATAGCCCGGTCAAGGTTTTCGACGAGTTGCCGATCCCCGCCAAAGTTAAAAGTGTAAATAAATGTTCTCAAATGACGAACGTCGAATGTCAAATCGTCTGTTGATTGTGCGATATGAACTACCTTTTTTCCT
>QHZO01000003.1:7758-49379 GCA_003224695.1 Acidobacteriota bacterium | reverse complement strand
AAGATGCGGCCCAAGGCAGCCAGAGGAGTGCCCACGATGTCCACGCCTCGCACCAATTGGTCCGGCCGGCCATCGGGATAGACCTTCCACACCAGGACTGGCAATACCATAAAGGACTGCGGCAGCCCGCCCTGGGTCAAGGTAAATCCTCCCTGGATGTCCTCGAAATAGAGGCCATATGGTTTGCCTTGTTTCTTGATCTCGTCGATCAGTTTCTGGCGCAGATCCTGATCCTTGACCGTCCGCGAAGAAAAAACCATCAAGTTGCCCTGCCGCCCGGCGGGCATGAAGTTCGCTTGCGCGCGCCCATGCCCGTTGGATTTCTCAAAACCTTTGATGGGCAGGCGCGACATCAGGAAATTCTTCAGCACGCCATTTTGAATGAGTTCGACGCGGCTGGCCGGCACGCCCTCGTCGTCGTACGAGTAACGGCCGCTCAGTTCCACCCCGCTTAAAGTGCTCGCCGTGGGGTCATCAGCGACCGTCAAGAAATCCGGCAGCACTTGCTGGTTCAGCTTCTTGGTGAAGGTTTGTCCTTCCCGCTCGCCGCGCTGACGGTGGCCTTCCAACCGGTGGCCGAGAACCTCGTGAAAAAACACTGCGGCGGCCCGGCCGGAAAGCAATGCGGGGCCGGCGTAGGGCTCCGCGACCGGCGCCGCGCGCAAAGCTTTAAGGTCCGCGGCCATTTTCTCCACGCGGGCTGCGATTGCACTCTCCGCCGGCAACCCCTCCACCGTCCCGGCCTGAAAAGATTCCACCCGCATCAGATCCATGCCGTCATCAGCCTGGGTTTGCGCTTGAATCAACAACCGAACGGCTGAATCGGGGACGACAATACGAGTGCCCTCCGTGGAGACCAGAGTGCGGCGACTCTCCTCGACCATCAAGACGACTCCGGAGCGATAGACGAGGGGGTATCGGGAAAACCAGGACGAATAACGGCGCACCATGGCTTCGAGAGCTGGCTGATCCGGGATCCGAGGGGGCTCGGAATAGTCCGTATGAACCTGCGGGGCTTCGAGCGAGAAGTCGGCGGAAGTGTCCCCCTCCTTGGCATTAACTTGTGTGGTAGTTTTCACGTTCAAATAGGACTCTGAAGCTCGGCGGTATTCGTTGAAGGTTAGTTCCCAAAGCTCACGGGCAATCGCGCCGTTGTCGCCGTTGAGTGCAATCCACCCGGAATTAATTGCCGAAGGGCGGTTATCTCCGTTGGTGTTATCCAGCGCCGGTCCGCCCACGCGCACAGTCACGCTGGCAAGACGGATGGTGGGGCGATTGGAAGCCATCAAGCTCCCCTGGCTTCCTACCACCACCGCAGTCGTCTGATCGCGGACCCCATAGCTCATGAAGTAAGGCGATGGATCGTGCTTTCCCAACTCGCTCTGGGCACGCGTCAGTTCCTGCTGCATCACGGAAAGGAGGACATCGTTCTCCGAAGGGTCCCTTGGAGGGGCCGAGCCCGAGATGCCGACCCGCCACGCGAGTGACAATAACAATGCGAGGACGGCCCTCCAGGATGGCATCTTCATTCCCTTGGTGGTTGGCCTCTCGTCGAAACCTTGACGCGCACGTTTGCTCGCAGGGCCACTGTCGGATTTAAGTTCCCAGCCCGCCACTAATATACGTGTTGCCGCCTCAAGCCACAAGTTCTCCCGGCGCGTTGGCGGCTCAACAGAACTAATTTGTCAATTGCATATACCTGACTCCTTCGAAACCAAAGGCTCTTTCGGGTCAGCCGAAGCTCTTGAGCTCGGGGAAAGCTTTGCCGAGCGCGCCGAGGATTTCCTGGAGGGATGCCTCCGCAGGAGTCATGCTCGTATCCAGAACGAGAGAGGCAAAGGCTTTCATGGGCTCGATGTGGAGGCGGTGCATCGGTCGGACGGTGTTTTCAAACTGCTCGCGGACCGAGGCTTCCGCGCGGCCGCGCTCGCGGAGGTCGCGGCCGAGTCGCCGCGCGAAGCGCACGTCTTCGGCCGCGTCGAGAAAAACCATCAGGCCCATTTGCCCGCGCACGCACTCGTCCCAGTACACGAACAGTCCCTCGACGATGACGAGCGGCGCGGGTTCGACGCGGTCGAATTGGCCCGTCGGCGCGTGCTCGACAAACGAGTAGCGGGGCTTGGCGATGGCCTCGCCCCGCGTCAGGCGCTTGAGATCTTGGGCGAGTCGGGCGAAATCCACGGCTCGGGGCTCGTCGTAGTTGACTCGGGCGCGCTCCTCAAGAGTAAGGTGGCTGCGGTCGCGATAATACGAATCCTGGTCAACGAGCACCGCGCCGTCTGGCGCGTAGCTCTCGACGAGCCCACGCGCGAGCGTCGTCTTGCCCGAACCCGTCCCTCCGGCAATGCCCACGACAAACGGCTTTGGCATGGTTGACGTAGGGCCGACCCTTGGGTCGGCCAGTGAGTATACGAGGCCGACGCAAGCATCGGCCCTACTGAATCAAGTATTGTGAGAGTTTTCCGTTTGGCAGGGAGAACGTCGAGAGCGTTAACGTCTTCCCCGAGGCCAACACGATGCGGAAGTAGCGATAGGTCATGCCGCCGCGCTGGCCGAACGCCATTTGCTCGAAGGTTGCCGGCGCACCGAGCGGTTGGAGGCTCGACTTGGCGTCGGCGAGCACCTGCGGCGTGAAATAGGAGGCCGCATCGGAGCTTAGGATCGAGCGATCAATCTTCCCCTCTTGCAAATCGCCGAAGATCCGGCGCGCTTGCTCGAGCCGCTGTGCCGCTTCAGGGTCTTCCTTCTCGGCAAGAATTAGCGGCGCGACTTGGTCCGTAATGAGCCGAGCCGCGGACGAGCCGTCGAGGTTGGTCAAGACCACCACCGCGGCGCCCTGCTCGAGCCAAACCGAATTCTGGCTGACGAAGCCCGAGACCGCGCCGCCGGGCGGTGGTGATGAATTCCTTCATAGAAGCGGGCTTCAAAATTTTTCCCTCAAGCAGCGCCTGGTCCCAAATCGCCAGGTCGCGCGGCGTCATGGCGAGCTCACCGGCCGCAAAAAGCCAGCCCGGCGCCTCCGGCGTGGCCGGGTGAAGCGGCCCGAGTCCAAAGCGCGTGGTGCCGGCGGCGTCGGAGTCGCTGAGCGGCTGAGCATCGAGATTGATAGGGGTGGCCATGCCGAGTGGGCGAAAGATGCGGTCCTCGAGAAACGACCACAGCGGCCGGCCCGTCACTTTTTCGAGAATTCGTCCCGCCACCACGTAGTTCGTGTTGCTGTACTGCCACTGGGTGCCGGGCTCGAAGTCCAGCGGCTTCTTCGCCCAGCGAACGAGAATCTCGTCCGCCGTCACCGGCGCGAGCATGAACGGCGCGACGTAGTCGAGCGGGTAATAGTCCTCGTAGCCGGACGTGTGCGAGAGCAGCTCGCGGATCGTGATGTCGTTGGCGCGCGTGAGCGAAGGTAGGTAGCGCCCGACCGGATCGTCGAGCCGGAGCTTGCCCTCCTCGGCGAGAAGGAGAATCGAAAGGGCCAAAAACTGTTTACTCACTGAGCCGATCGAGTAGCGCATTTCGGGCCGCGCAGGGGAAGGCGGCTCCAGGCGAGCGTTGCCGTAAGCCTTGACATAAACAATCTGGTTGTCTTTCACCACGGCGATTGAGGCGCTGGGCGTGCCGGTGTCGGCAAGCGCCTTCGCGACATCGGAATCAATCTTTGCGGAGGTCTCCGCCGGCAATTGGCCTTGAGCAAGCCCGGCGGTCGCAGGAGCCAGAATGGCCAACAAGAACGCGCGAAGGAAAAGGCGCATGGGTTTTATCCTCTCGTGACGGGCGATTATGCCACGAACGGAGGGGAATTTGGTTGGAAGGGCTGCGCGCAGAGCCTTGAAGCATTAGGCAGCCAGGACGGGAAGGGGGCCACGGAGAATCAGACGGCCCAGTTTTCAAGCAGCAGGTCGGGCACGCGCTTAAACTCGCGAACATTGTTGGTAACGAGAATCAGCCCGAGGCTCAGCGCCTGGGCCGCGATAATCAGGTCATAGGCGCCGATCGGTGTGCCGGCTCGTTCGAGTTCGGTTCGGAGCTGGCCGTAAGCCACGGCCACCTGCGCCTCAACCGGAAGGGCGGGAATCAGTTGTTCCAGCCCCTTGATGCGGCGAAGGTTCTCTTCCCGGCGCTGGCTCTTCCACGCGCCGCAGCTCAGCTCGAGGTAAGTGACCGCGGACATGCCCACATCGCCCGGGCGCAAGCGGCGAAGACGCTCGAACACCGGAGCGGGCTGCCGCTTGGCAATGTAAATACAGATGTCGGTATCGAGCAGATAGCGCATCAGAGGCTGATGAAAAATGTCATTCTGAGGAGTCCCGCCTTGCGCGACCACGAAGAATCTGGGAAGCGCTTACTTCTTAAATGCAGAGATTCTTCGCTTCGCTCAGAATGACAGCGTAACAACCTTTTTTATCATCAAGTCAGAGGCCGGAACGCCGGTCAAGCTTTGGCTGCCTACGGCCTGCCCTGAAGAAATCTTGCGAAAGCCCCGTAAGCAGCTCGAAGGCGCGCGAGAGAGTCCGAGGCCGCTCGCGCAAGACGATTTCTTCGCCCCGGCGGAGAATCTCGACTTCGCCCGCTTTCAGACGGAATGCCCGGGGTATCCGCACGGCCTGCGAATTCCCGCTGCGAAAGACCTTGGTAATCGCCATGCCAAAAGTATATACGTGGCGTATCTACGTGTCGAGGCCCTTGTTGCCCTCGATTCGCGCCTTGCCCCATTTGTGAAAGAAGATTAAGTTGCTTTGATGTGCTCCCCTGCGGCCAATCCGGAGCGCCGTGCCCGCCGCTTCGAGTTTGCCCGAAGACGGCTGAAGTGCGGAGCCTCGCTTTGGGTTTTAGGGCTGCTGAGTGCCCAGGTTTTTCTTTCAGGAGATCGCGGCCTCGCCTCGGCTGCAACTTCTCCGCGGGCCTTGACCCTTCGGCTTGACGATTGGGAGGCCAGAATCTATCCGGAATCGCTGGCAGTCACCGGCAGGATGAAATCGCCTGCGAACGAGACAGCGGAAAAAGACACTGTTCTTGCGCAGGGCGCCGCACAGAGGTCAGGAGTCGAAGACCTGGAAACCGGTCCTGACCACGCGCGCTGGAAGATTCCGGACCTCGGTCTGATTGTGGAATTCAAAGCCGAGAAGCACCGGCTGCACATTCGTTTTCAGGCCGACAAGGACACCAAGCTCCCGTGGCCCATAACCGGCCGCGACCCGTCGCTTTCGGCCCTCATCTACCCCGACGGAGAAGGGCTTTACATCCCCCTCGACGACAAGTTCTGGAGAGAAATCGCCAGGCGCGAACCCTGCCGCGACACTCACGGTGGGCTCTCCATGCCTTTTTGGAGCTATCGGTGGGCAGGTGGAACATGGACTTATCTCGCCGTCAGCGACCTTCAGACGACCGTGTGTTTGTCCGCCTCGGGCGGGCGCCTCACCGTCCGCGCCTCGCATGATTTCCGCGAACGCGACGGCTTCCCGCCTTATGAGATTGAAATTTGGCCCGGCGGCAACTCGCCCGTCAGTCCGGGTCTGGAGTATCGCCAATGGCTCATCGAGAAGGGCCGCTACGTCACGCTCGACCAAAAAGCGCACGACAACCCTGAGGTCTCGAAGCTTCTCGGGGCCGCCCACGCCTACGTTTTCGGCGACGGAAAAAGTCTCGGCTTTTTGAGAGAGTTGGCACGCCTCCATGTGGACAGGATGTGGCTGGGCTACGGCGAGGATGCCCGGCAAAAAGATTCGCTCGTCGGCCGAGATTACATCGCCGAGGCCAAGAGACTCGGTTACCTGGTTGCGCCCTACGACACCTTCGAAAATGCGCAGGACCCCAAGTCCGCCGACGCTTCCGAATCCATTTGGGGTGCGGGCTTGTATCCTGCGGGATGCATTGTCACTGTGCGAGGCGAGATTCAAAAAGGTTTCGCCGGCCGCGGATGCGAATTGAGCTCGGAAGCTTTGGCTCTTCGCGAGCCGGGAGAGCGCAACCTGGAGAACCGGACCGCGGAGCGCGCCAGTTCGGGCGTGAACAGCTACTTCCTCGACAGCGACGCCTTCGGCGAGCTCTTCGACGACTACTCGAAAGCCCACCCCATGACGCCCGAGGTTGACCGCAGGAACCGGCTTGCCCGTATGCGAATGATCGCCGAGAACCGAGGACTGGTGCTGGGTTCTGAAGCCGGAGCCGCATGGAGCGCGCCCGTTATCGCCTTCGCCCACGGGACGGAAGCGGTTTCAAACGAATTCCTCTGGCCCCTCGAGAGGGACAGGCAGAACTACGGTGGCTGGTGGCCGCCGGCCAGGCCCGCGGTATTTTTCAAACCCGTCAAGCCGGACGAGGATTTCCGCAAGGCTCGCTATGACCCTTCCTACCGATTACCGCTTTACCAGGCGGCGTTCCACGGTTCGGTAGTTTCCCTAGACCGCTGGGAAACGCCCATCACGAAATTTCCCAGCCTCACGCAGGTTCGGATTCTTCTCGAGCTCCTCTACAACTTGCCTTCCATGTGGAGCCTCGACTTGAACGAGCTTCGACAAAACGAAGATGCCTTTCGCACTCTTTATGATTTCTTTTCACCTCTCCACCGCGCCCTCGGCGACCAGCCGCTGACGGGATTCGATTGGCTCACGCTGGACCGGACGGTCCAGCGGACACGATTCGGTGACGAAATTGAATTGACGGCCAATTTCGGCCGGACGCCCTCTCGGTCTTTACCTCCCCTGTGCATCGAAGCGCGCTGGCTGAAATCCGGACGCCGCCAGCTTTTCTGCCCCCAACCATTCCCGAGGTCATCTCCGGCGCGGTAGGCGCCCCCGGCCCGGACCGACCAGCGCCTGGATTGGCCGCAAAACGGCCCGCCCAGGCCGCCAGGGCGAATTTGCGAGTTCAATACGAATTGGTTGACTCGACTATTGCAAGCGCTTATGATTTAGGGCAGATTACGGGATGCAATCGGAACTCCGGCGCGAAGGGCTGTCTATGACTATTAAGTCTTCCTCGTGCGACGATCATACGGCGGCTTTTCCTCCGCTCGGGAAAGGGATCAAGGCCCTTATGGTCTGGCCCGATTTCCCCGGCTCGTTTTGGAGCTTCGCCGGCATGATGGAAATGCTCGATGAGAAGGTCGTCATGCCGCCGCTCGGCCTGGTCACGGTCGCGGCCTTATGCCCCAAGGATTGGACGATTCGCTTGATTGACCAGCAAGTGGACGAGGTGAGCGATGACGACATTTTGTGGGCGGACCTGGTGATGGTCAGCGGCATGCGCGTGCAGCGGAAGGGGCTCGAAGAAATTCTGGCGCGCGCGCGCCGCCTGGGCCGGCGCACCATCGTGGGCGGCCCCTACGCGAGCGGCGAGCCCGAAGTTCTGCTGGAGCTTGCCGATCACGTCGTCGCCGGGGAGCCGGACGAAGTCTTTGACGAGATTGCGCGAGACCTTGAAAACGGGACGGCAAAACGGCTCTACACCATCGAAGAAAAACCGGACGTGACGCAGACGCCCGTCCCGCGATTCGACCTCTTGAATCTGGATTATTACGCCTCCATGTCCATTCAATTCTCGCGCGGTTGCCCGTTTCAATGCGAGTTCTGCGACATCATCATCCTTTACGGACGCAAACCCCGCGCCAAGCGCCCCGAACAGGTCCTCACCGAACTCGACACCCTGTTGAATCTCGGATGGAAGAAGCAGGTTTTCATTGTGGATGACAATTTCATCGGCAACCACAAGCTGGCGCTTGGGCTGAGCGTGGAGCTCGAGAAGTGGCAAAGGGCCCACGGCTTTCCGCTGGCGTTCTACACGGAAGCTTCCATGGACCTCGCGCAGCGCCCGGCCTTGATCGAAGCCATGGTCAAGGCGAACTTTTTCTACGTGTTCGTGGGGATCGAGAGTCCCGTAAAAGAATCCCTGACCGAGACAAAAAAGTACCAGAACCTGAGGCTCGACCCGGTGGAATGCATCGAGATCCTGCATAAAGGCGGGCTGTGGGTTACCGGCGGATTCATCGTGGGATTCGATTCCGACCCTGAAGACATCTTCGACCAGCAAATTCGCTATATTGAGGACGCCGCGATCCCCTGGGCCATTTTGAACTTTCTGCACGCGGTGCCCCTGACCCCGCTCCACGACCGCATGAAGAAAGAGGGGCGCCTGATTGAATACAGCGTGAACAGCAGCGATTCCACGACCTCCAATTTTCGCACGATGATCCCCCTCGAAAGCCTCGTCCGAGGTTACCAAAAGACGCTGGCTGCAATTTACGACCCGGCGAAATTCTATGAACGCTCGTGGCGCTCGCTCCAGAGCTGGCAAACCAAGGATTGCCAGCGGCCCGCTCAACAGCCGGCCTTGGCAAGCATCATCCGGATTACTCTCCGATCGTTCTGGCGTCAGGGCTTGAGGTCTTCCTACCGGCGAGCTTATTGGAAATTCTTCTTCCAACTGGTTTCGCGTTACTTGTTCAACCCTCCTAAACTATGGCTCGGGTTCACGATGATGATCTCGGGGCACCACTTTATTCCCTATTCCCAGGAAGTCGTGCGGGAAGTCGAAAAAAGCATTCCCGCCCCGGTCAAAGCGCCAAGCCTCGAGATGTCTGTGCAAGTGGAGTGATTCACTCCTCGGCTCGGCCGTCCACCTCCTTTTGGACTCCGGCTCACCCCGACTTAAGTCGTCGCGGCCTTTGGGGCTATCGGCTAGGCTTGACTTTGGTTGGGGGAAGTCGGATTATCTCCCGCCGCGTCGAGGGAGGGCATTTCTATGGCATACATTATCGCTGAACCTTGCATCGGAACCAAGGACACCGCTTGCGTGGACGTTTGCCCCGTGGACTGCATTCATCCGCGCAAAGACGAAACGAGTTTCGCCGACGTGCCAATGCTCTATATTGACCCCGTCGAGTGTATTGACTGCGGCGCCTGCGTGCCCGTTTGCCCGGTCTCCGCTATTTTCCCGCTCGACGACCTGCCGGAAAAGTGGAACGCTTTTACGGACCAGAACGCCGCCTACTACAAGAAGTAATCCTGCCCGAGGCGGGTTCGACGAGCCGAAACGAAGTAATTGGCGCAACACTTGGAGGGTTTGACCTGCCCCCGAGCTAACCTCAAAAATATCATAGCGCCTCTATGCGACCTGTCACTCCGCTCGCTAGCTCTTTGTACGTCAGATTTCTTGCTCAAAACTTTTCCCGCACGGATTATCCAGTCACCACCGGCCTGACTTTTTCGATATACTTGTGCCTAATCCGTTTCCAACGTGGCGGTCGCTGACACATCGCATGAGGTCAGAATCCCCGTTGGCGCATCCTAATGGGTGTGAGAGCAACCGAGGAGAGGCGTAAGCGATGAAAGTCGTGGTTCAAGCGCACTTCAAGCTGTTCGGAGTATTCAAGCGCGAAGGCGACTGGTACGTTGCGCACTGCCCCCAATCTGGTTGAAGCTTCCGAACTGTTCATCCGTAGCTGCCTGGAACGGGGGACCTTGGAACAGGCGATGCGAGAATTGGGCTTCGTTCCGTTCAAAGCCAAACCGCAAAATATCCCGAATTCGTTTCCTATTGATATCCCCGTACCATTCGGATGTGAGAAGAGTTTTGCGTGGCGCGTCTAAGTCCCCTTAGCTGGGAAAAAATAGTTTGCGTATTCTCAAAGCTTGGATACCGAATGGCGGGCCAAAAAGGAAGCCATATCAAGCTTGAGAAGCCTGGGACCGCCCGGCCGCTCATAATCCCTCACTACAACGAAGTTGGTGTTGAAATCATTTCAGGTCTAATCCGAACGGCTGGTATAGATCGGGAAGCTTTTCTAAACATCCTAAAAACCTGCTAGTCTTCGCGTAAAGTGCAAACTTTCGATAACGAATTCACAATCTGAACGCACCGCACTTTTCACGTTGACCTTGATGCCTCCCAAGCCTTAGAATTGTTATACGCTCCCGATGCTCTTTTGGTGGTTGGCTACGTCTAAGCTTGCAGGAACGCCTTGAGGAGGAATCCAAGTTGGCTCGCAAGGGAATCACTATCCTACTCCCACTACCGGTTCTTATTCTGGCCGCCTGTCCGAAGCAAACGACCCAGGCGCCTGCGAGGCCGCCTGTCAAAGCCATGGCCCCGGCGGTCGTGACGCAACTCCCGCCGCCGACTAGCGCCAAACCAGTGGCTCCAATCCCCGCGCCAAAAGGTCCCGTGGAACAAATCATTGACCAGGCGGAAACTTTGTACGCCGCCGGAATGAAAGACTACAACGACGGGGATTTGGACAAAGCCCGAGGTGAGTTCGACCAGGCGGTCGCCTTGCTGCTCCAGTCCGAGCCCGGCATAAACTCCGACACGCGCCTCGCTGCTGAGTTCGACCGGCTGGTCGAAAACATCTACGGCGTGGAGGTGGCGGCCGCCGAGCACGGGGACACACTGAGCGCGCACAAGTACGAGCCGACCCCGATCGAGTCCTTCGCCGACCTCACGTTTCCGGTGGACCCGAATGTGAAGGCCCGCGTTCAGGAAGAAATTCGGTCGGTCCATTCCGACCTGCCGCTGGTCACCAACGACCTGGTGGATGGGGTCATCACTTACTTTCAGGGACGCGGGCGCGGGTTTATTGACAAGGTTCTGAAGCGCAAAGTTCTCTATCAGAAAATGATTTCCGAGGAGATGGAAAAGCAAGGACTGCCCCAGGATTTAATCTATCTCGCGGCGGGTGAGAGCGGCTTCAACCCTTTCGCCATCTCGCGCAAGCGGTGCGTGGGCATCTGGCAATTCGGCCTGGCGACCGGCGAAATTTACGGGCTGCGAAAAAACCGGTGGGTGGATGAGCGCGAGGACCCGGTTAAATCTACGCAGGCCGCCGCGCGGACCCTCAAAGACCTTTACCAGACGTTCGGGGACTGGTACTTGGCGATGGCAGCCTATGATAGCGGGCCGGGTACCGTCCAGCGGGCTGTCGAGCGAACGGGCTACGCCGACTTCTGGAAGCCGCGCGAGCTGCGCGCGCTGCCCGGCGAAACACAAAACTATGTGCCCATCTTCATCGCCATCGCGATCATCGCCAAGGACCCGAAAGCTTATGGCTTTGACCCTGTGGTCGAAGACCCGCCCAGACCCGACCGGGTGACGGTGAGCGTTCCGACGGATTTGCGGCTAGTCGCGGAACTGATTGGCCACCCCGTGGACGACCTGATCCAGCTCAATCCCAGCCTGCTGCGTTGGACGACTCCGGCGAACGACCCGAAGTTCGTCCTTTACCTGCCGCCGGGGGCGGGGCAAACTTACGAAAAGGCGATTGCTTCGATCCCTCCCGAGAAACGCATCTGGTGGCGAACGCACACGGTGGAAAGCGGAGAGACGGTGACGAGCGTGGCGAGCAAGTACCACCTGTCCGCGGGCGCCGTCGCCGCGGCAAACCAATTGGACCGCGGTTCGGAATTGGAGCAAGGTTCCCGCCTCGTGTTGCCCTTGCCTTCGGGCAGTGAAGAGTCCCTGGTGCGCGTGCACGAACGCGGCGTGCGCCGGCTGCAGTACTACAAGGTACGTCCAGGCGACACGGAAGTCGTCAAGACTTGTGCCCGGAAAGACCCTGCGGGTTTATGCCTTGGGTGGAGCGAGCCCCTCCCGACGGCGCCGCGGGCGTGCCGCCCCGTCGCCCGCTGGCAGTTCCGCCCGAAAGAAACAGGCGGCAAAACCCAAGTCCACGGCGCTTGCCACGCCCGCTTCGCCGACAACTGCCAAACATTCTTCGAGTGCGGCAGAACTCCGCTAATAGAAGTTCGCAAGCCGCAGCCACCGCACGGCGCCTTGGGAAGACGGAGTGCGGAACTGGGCAGCCTCTTAATGCCGATTTTTCCCCCTCATCATGCCCCTTGACATCGAATTCTTGCTGGTATACATCTGCCCGGCAGTAAGGGAAGAGGGTCAGTCATCCGGATTCCAGAGGAACCCTCGTCTCCGCGGGACAGTGTTGGACTGATAATATTGGGAGGACATGTCCATGTTACTCGATGACGAAAACGAGCCGGGGAAAGAGACGGAAGACTACGGCGAGGAAGTCTCTTCCGATTATCGTGAAGAAGAGGAAGAGGCCTCGGACCAGGAGGATGAGGCGCTCGAGGAGGAGGTTTCCTATGAATCGGAAACCAAGGTAATCGAAGCGCCGCCTGCCGCGTCCGTCAGCCGACGGACGGCTACTCCTGCCCCTGCCGCCAGGCGGCCGGCCAAACGGGCCAAGAAACCGGCCCCCAAGGCTGGGAAGAAAGCGGCTCCAAAGAAATCTCGGAAAAAACCCAAGAGGGCGAAAGCAGCTCGGAAACCGGCTAAGAGGGCCAAAAGCCGCGGCAGGCGCTGATCGGCCACAGCAGGCTTCGAGCCCTCTGCTGCGCCCTGGCCGGGCGCCGGAGGACCAGAAAGGCTATTCCCGTGGGCCGTGAGCTGAGGTCCGTTGCGGGCGGCGATCTCGGATTGGCCGTCAAACCTCTCACGGGCCGCAAGTTCAGACTTTCCCCAATCAATCCCCTCATCAAGTTTCCAAACGAACCCGCCGATAGACGAAAAGGGGGAATCTCGCGCGCTCGGCGCGGGAAGCACGCCATTTGTGCTTCTCAGATTTCGCGACGATTCTTGGCCGTCCCCCCGGCGAGGTCGAAACAGAAAATGAAACCCGAAGCAAGGAATGGGATGACGCGGCCTTCGCAGCCGCCTTCTTCCGTCTTCTGGCGTTCGGAGGGCGCCCGGGCCGATGTGCCCAAAGTGCTCGCCGTCGAGTTCATTCGCCGCATGCGCGGCGCTTCTCAGCCTTGTCTGCTGCGCGGAGCCGATGGGGCGTATTACGTCGTCAAATTCCTGAATAACCCCCAGCACCCGAGGATTCTGGCGAACGAAATGTTCGCGGCGCGGCTTGCAAATCTCATCAAACTTCCCGTTCCGCAGCCCGCCTTTATCGAAATCCCGGAAGAGCTGGTTCGTGGCAACCCGCAGATGGTCATCGAAACGGGAAGGAGCCTCGAACCATCGAGAGCGGGGCTGGCCTTCGGCTCACGGTTCCCCGGAGAGCCCGGCTCGACATTGGCCATTGACTTCCTGCCCGACCGGCTGCTCGGTCGCGTGACGCGCCTGGGCCCGACGTTCCTGGGCGCGTACATCTTCGACAAATGGACGTGCAACTGCAATGGCCGTCAAGTCCTTTTTACGCGGCCGGCCCACCAGGAAAGCGGCGCGTACTGCTTCAATGATGGCGAATGGGACTTCCCCGACAGCCCCATTCGCAGCATCTATCCCCGTCGGCTCGTTTATGAAAGCGTCCGCGGGCTCGAGAGCTTCGAGCCGTTCCTCTCTCGCATTGAGAACCTTGCGTCGCGCGTTATCGAGGACGCAAGCGTTGATATTCCCCAAGCTTGGTGCGGCGAAGACCCCTCCAGAATACGTTGGCTCGTGGAGCGGCTAGTCGAGCGACGGCGGCGGTTGCGCCAGATGATCGTGGACGCCAAAAACTCCGACTTGCGGCCCTTTCCGAACTGGGAGTAAATTACGGCTCGGCGGGCATCGTCTGCCCGTCTGAGGCCGTCGCAAAGGAGGTGCAGGAGTGCCACCTCTTCCCGGCCCGATACGGCGAGTGTTGACATGGGGACAGGTGAGGATGAATTCAAGGAGTGTTCCCTTTTCCTGGTCCAGTATGTCCCGGACCCGGTTAAGGGCGAGACGCTCAATATCGGCATTCTGCTGCACAACCCTGATGAGGAGTATCTGGGATGTTTGTTTACTCGCGATTTCCGGCGCGTCAAACAATTCCACGCGCAAGCGGATTTGGATTTGCTCCGCGAGCTTCAGGAGGATTTCGAAAAGCAGATTGACGAGCACGGCGACGAACTTTCGAACTACCTTACCTATATCCAGAAAACTTTTTCAAACCTCATTCAGATTGGCTCACCGCGCACCTGCCTCCTGCGCGACCCGCAAAGCGAGCTGGCCGACGTTTTCGCCCGCTACGTTGGCATGCTGAAACCAACGGAAGCGCGGGAGGAATCCCGGCTCGAGATTAAACAGCGCCTGACGAGCGCGTTCAAGCGCGCCAACGTCTGGGACAGGCTCGAAAAGCGCGTTCCCGCCGCTCGCTGGACGCAGCCGGGCGACCCTCTGCGCCTGGACTATGGCTATAGGCCCCTTTTCATCGAAGGCAAGCCGAACGGCCACGCTCGCTTCATCCACGCGCTGTCGCTCAAGCATGATGAGAAGCTGGCGAAGGTTCTCGTCTATACGATCGAGCGTGTGCGGCGCAAAGAACCCGCCGACCTGACGGCGGTGGTCGAGCGCCTTCCCGAGCGCGGAGACAAGACTGCGGCGGTGTCGCACCGCATTCTCCAAGACGGAAACATCCTTGTCCGACCTCTTGCGGAAGTGGATGAGCTCGCCGGAGCCATTCGCGGTGAATTAGGAATTTAAGAGCGGGCGCGATGGCCATCCAGATTCGCGTCGAGTGTCACGCAGGATATAAGGCCGACGAGCGGCCACGGCGCTTCGTGTTGGCGAGCGCCGGTGGCCGCCCCTATGAAGTCCGAGAGGTTGTGGACCAGTGGTATGGCTCCGGTTACCAATGCTTCAAAGTCCGCGCCGACGACGGAAACTTTTATATCCTGCGCCATCACACCGACCCCGACGGCTGGACGCTCGACTCTTTTCGGAAGGGAGAGAAACAGGAGTCAGCAGTCAGGAGTCAGAAGTCAGAATAGCCACATCTTGCGATCATTCAATTGGCGTTTGCCGCCTGCCGCGTCATTCTTTCTTCTGACTTCTGGCTTCTGGCTTCTGACTTCTGCCCTACAGCACCGGCTCATCCCAATTCTCCAGCACGGACTTGATGCGCCCCATGAACTGGTCGGCGACTGCGCCATCAATAATGCGATGGTCGAAGGTGAGGGCGAGATAGACCATCGGCCGGATGGCAATGGCGTCGTGGCGGATGACGGCGCGCTTCTCGATTGCTCCCACGCCGAGAATCGCGACCTGGGGCTGATGGATGATGGGCGTCCCGAACAGGCTGCCGAAGACGCCCGGATTGGTGAGGGTGAATGTCCCGCCCTGGACCTCCTCCACGCTCAGGCGCTTCGTGCGGGCCCGGCCGGCCAAGTCTTCGACGGCGCGCGCGATGCCCAGGAAATTCTTTTCGTCGGCGTTTTTGATGACGGGGACGATCAGGCCGGTCTCCAGCGCCACCGCCACGCCGACGTTCACGTCGCGCCGGTAAACGATGTTCGTGCCCTCGACCGAAGAATTCAAAATCGGGAATTCCTTAATGGCTTCGACGGCCGCGCGGAAGAAAAACGGTGTGTAGGTGAGCTTTAATCCGTTGCGGCGCTCGAACTCCGCGGCGCTCCTCTCGCGCATCTCAACCACTTTGCTCATTTCGATTTCGAAAACCGTGGTGACGTGCGCCGAGGTGCGCTTGCTGACGGCCATGTGCTCGGCAATTTGCCGACGCATCGGCGTCATGGCGACTGTTTCCGTCGGGCCGCTGAAGACCATGCGAGGGGCGGCGGGCGCCGGGGCCCGTTTCCGCTCAACATCTGAGACAGGCACGGCCGCTCGAGAGGGCCCCGCCTGCGCCAGATAGGCGAGGATATCTTTCTTGCTGACGCGGCCGCCCTGGCCTGTGCCCGGGATTTGCGCCACGTCCACGTTGTGTTCGCGCGCGATGCGCCGGACGAGCGGCGAGGATCGCACCTTCTCCCCCGCGGAAGGGGGAGCCGCCGCTCGACCACCCGGAGCGGGCGTAACAGGCGGCGCGGCCTCCGGCTTGGGAGGAGCCGTAACAGCGGCTGCGACCTCAGGCCCCGCGGCAGGCTTCGCCGCCTTTGCGGGCGCCGCGGGAGGGGCCGCTGCCGCCGCCGCGCCTTCGCCGTCAATCACCGCGACCACGGTGTTCACCTCAACGGTTTCGCTCTCTTTGACCAGGATTTTGGCGAGTGTCCCTGAAGCCGGGGAGGGAATTTCCGCGTCCACCTTGTCGGTCGAAATCTCAAACAGCGGCTCATCGCGCTCCACGCGGTCGCCCACCTTCTTCAGCCACTTCGTGACGGTGCCTTCCGCGACGCTCTCTCCCATCTGCGGCATGATGACGTTAGTGGGCATGGGTCTGCCTCCACGGCAGAGTAGTGGCAAGTGGCGAGTGGCAAGTGGCAAGCACTAGAAAGTGGCGAGTGGTTAGTGGCCAGTGGCAAGCAAAGACTGTCATCCGTTCATCTCAAGCTTTCGGCGAAGCGAATCCAGCATTTTGCTCAGCTCCGTCGTGAGTACCGTGATGCCTTGTGTTTCCACCTCCGAGCAATATCCTAACTCAAGGCTGAGCACGATCTGAGTCTCCAATTCTGCGACAGAGCCTTCCGAATGTGAAAGAAATTGAATGAATTCCTTCCGTGTGTGGCGCGCTTGACCCTCCGCGATATTGGAGGGAATCGAGACTGATGCCCGACGCATTTGAGCAACCAGTCCAAATCTCTCAAGATCGGGATATTTTTGGGTCAAAACGTAGACTTTCTTTACCAGTGAAATGCCCTTTTGCCAGACGAGTAAATCCTTATAACTTTTCACCTTCCTCTGTCCTTCTGCAACTTTCCGTTCCCCTTCCGCCAACTGCCCCTCCGCCCGTAAAACTTAGAACTTTCCACAACTTGCCACTTGCCACTAACCACTCGCCACTTCTCAGTAGGCTGCCAATTTCCGCGCTGCTTCCGCCACCTTTTGGGCGTTCGGGAGAAAATACTCTTCGAGCGGCGGCGAAAAAGGCACCGGCGTGTCAGGCGCGGTGACGCGGACGATCGGGCCGTCCAAATCTTCAAAAGATGTTTCGGCAATCAGCGCCGCGAGTTCACCGGCCATGCCGCCGGTCCGCGTGTCCTCGTGAAGCAGCAAAACTTTGTTGGTCTTTCGCACGCTTGCGAGCACCGTCTGCTCATCGTAGGGCAGGAGCGAGCGCAAATCAACGACCTCGACGGACACGCCCTCTTTCGCCAGCGTGTCGGCCGCTTCGAGCGCGGCCCAGACCATCGCCCCATAGGTGATGAGCGTTAAGTCGCTCCCCTCTCGCGCGATGCGCGCCTGGCCGATGGCAACGGTATAGTCCTCTTCGGGCACATCGTCTTTGATCCGGCGGTATAGAAATTTGTGCTCGAAGTAAAGCACCGGGTTGTCGTCGCGGATCGCCGCCTTGATGAGCCCCTTGGCGTCGTACGCCGTCGCGGGGACAACCACCTTGAGGCCCGGCGTGTGTACAAACCACATTTCGTTCGACTGCGAGTGGAACGGCCCGCCGTGGACGCCCGCGCCCGCCGGCCCTCGGATCACCAGCGGCACCTTCGCTCCCCAGCGGTAATGGATCTTCGCGGCCATATTCACGATTTGGTCGAAGCCGCAGGAGATGAAGTCCATGAACTGCATTTCGGCGACCGGGCGCATGCCCATCAGCGCCGCTCCGACGGCCGCGCCAACTATCGCCGATTCCGAAATCGGCGTGTCTATGACGCGCTCAGCGCCGAACTTTTCGAGCATCCCCGCCGTCACTTTGAACGCGCCGCCGTAAGCGCCAATGTCCTCGCCCAGGAGGAAAACCGATGGGTCGCGCTCCATCTCTTCCCAGATGCCCTGGCGGATAGCATCGAGATATGTCATCACCGGCATGTATTCGCCTCGTCTGCTGCGCTTGTCCGTCGTCCGCGGTCGGTTGTCCGTAGTCAATTGTTTCGAACCACGGATGAAGGACTAGGGACCAGGGAAGTCTTCTCCCAGCCACACTTCGGGCCACAATACGCGTCCTCGAGCGCCGTTGGTCCCTCCGGCATCGGGCTCGAATCCGCGAAAGCCACGGCATCGTCAATCTCTTTCTCGATGGTCTTCTCAATTTCGTGGATACGCTCGCGCGTCAATATGCGGCTCGAAAGGAGCTTTCTCTCGAGCAACCCGATCGGGTCTTTCTCTTGCCATTCAGCGAAGAGTTTGTCGGGGACGTATTCCGCCATGTCGTGTGCGGAGTGGCCCGTCATGCGGAAAGTTCTGCACTCCAGGAAACTCGGCCCGCGTCCTGCCCGAGCCAGGCGGATCGCTTCGGCGACGGCGGAGTAAACCGCCAGGACGTCATTCCCATCAACCTTCGCGCCCGGCATGCCGTAGGCCGCGCCGCGCACGGCGAGGTCCTTGACGGCGTATTGCTTCTCGGTGGGCGTCGAGTAAGCATAGGCGTTGTTGTTGCAGATGAAAATCACGGGCAGCTTCATCACCGCCGCCCAGTTCATCGCTTCGTGGACGTCGCCCCGGCTGGTGGTGCCCTCGCCGAAATGGACCAGCGCTACACGCCCTTCGCCGCGCTGCTTCAGCGCCATCGCCACGCCGCAGGCCACCGGGCACGTGTCCCCCAAATGCGAGATGATGGGGATGACGCCGCGGCCCATATCGCCAAGGTGCAGGGTATTGTCGCGGCCGCGCGTGGGTCCGTTCGCGCGCCCCATCCAATTGCAAAAAATTTCCTTGAGCGTGAAGCCGCGAATGACGAACGCGGCGAAATCGCGGTGGCTTGGCAAAACCACGTCGCCCTCGACAAGCTGGATGGCTGCGCCGACGGCAATCGCCTCCTGCCCGCGCCCGACGTAAACCCCGCCCACAATTTTCCCCTGGCGGTAGAGCACGCGCTCGATGCGCTCCTCCGCCGCACGCGTCAGCTTCAAGTAGTAGAGCATCCGCTCGGAGAGCTTGGCATCGGGTAAATTGGCGGACGAATGATCGGGTGATCGGGTGATCGGGTGATCGGGCGAACGGCCCGCCGCCGATGATCGTCCCTTCGTTTTCCGTCGGGCTGGTCTCATGATCAAGACTATATTCCCCGCCCAGGAACTCCGAAACCGCGGGCGCTCTTCATTCCTTGCGTCACCCGACTACTTAATCGCCCGATGGAAGCGGGCGAAGGACCTTGACATATAAGCATCATGATGATATGTCTTGACATATGAGGACGACCGTACGTCTCAACGACAACTTTCTCCGGCAAGTCAAACGAGAGGCGGCCAAACGAGGAGAGACACTGACCTCGATGATCGAACAAGGGTTGCGCCTCCTTCTCGCGGTTCGGAAGCCCTCGCGCCGGAAACGCATCGAGCTTCCTGTGTCCAGCGTTGGCGGAGGGACACTGCCGGGCGTTGACCTTAGTAATAACGCCTCGTTGCTGGACATCATGGAAGGGCGCAAGTGATCCTGCCGGATGTAAACGTGCTCGTTTACGCGTTCCGGCGAGATGCACCAGACCACGCACGGCATCGCGAGTGGTTGCAATCGGTGCTCCGCGGCGAATCGGCGTACGGTGTCTCTCCGCAGGTGCTTGCCTCCCTGATTCGAATCTGCACACACCCACGCATTTTTGGCCGACCCACCCCCCTGGAAGAGGCCTTGGCCTTCTGCCAAGCTCTGACTGAGCCAGCGAACTGTCAGCTGGTTCAGCCGGGGCCCCGACATTGGCCTATCTTTATCGATTTGTGCCAGCGAACCCGCGCCGCGGGAAATTTGGTTCAGGACGCTTGGTTCGCCGCTTTGGCCATCGAGCACGGGTGCGAATGGATTACTCTGGATCGTGACTTCGCGCGATTCCCAAGTGTGCGTGCGCGCCCTCCTTTCTGAGTGGGTCAGTAAGTCCGCTTGTAGAACTCCTGAAAATGTTTTGTCAAAAGATGACTCATCTCAGCCGCCCAGGTCTGGCAACCAAGCCTCGGCTACGCCCACGCAGGCCGCACGGCTTCTTCAGGCGCGGGGAGCGGACTCGATTCGGCAAACTCGACGTCCTCGCGGATTTCCTTTTCAACGCGCGCTTCGATGGCGGACTTTTCATCCGCAGTCATGAGCTTTTTCGTTTTCAAATACTTTTCGAAGCGCTCAATTGGATCCTTCTTCTTCCAGGCTTCGAGCGCTTTACGCGGGACATAGCGCGCGTCGTCGTGCTCGGCGTGGCCTTTCATGCGCATGGTCTTGCATTCGATGAGCGTCGGCCCGCCGCCTCGCCGCGCAAGCTCGCCGGCCTTCCGCGTGGCTTCGTAGACCGCCAGCACATCGTTGCCATCCACGATTGCGGAAGCCATGCCGTAGGCCTGGGCACGGTCAGCAAGGTTCTCAATAGCCATCTGCTTCTCAACCGGCGTCGAGTAGGCCCAACCGTTATTTTCCGCCACAACGACGAGCGGCAATTTCAACACGGCCGCAAAGTTCATGCCTTCGTGGCACGGCGTGGTGCTCGACGCGCCGTCGCCGATATAGGTCAGCGCCACGCGCTTCTCTTTGCGGATTTTCGCGGCCAGCCCCGCACCCGCAAGCACTGGAACCAGCTCGCCGAGCATGCTGATGGGCGCGATGACGCCTCGGGCGAGGTCGCCGAAGTGCGTGTTCGCGTCCCGGCCGCCGGTGGGGCCGTCGCGGCGCGCCATGTATTGCAGGAACAGGTCGCGCGGGCGGTAGCCGCGCACCAGCAGCGTCCCGACATTGCGGATCATCGGCCCGACCACGTCCTCGCGCTCGAGCGCGTAAGCCGTTCCAACCGAAATCGCCTCCTGCCCCAGGCCCGAATAAACGCCGCCCACCACTTTTCCTTGCCGGTAAAGGCTGGTCAACTGCTCGTCCACACGTCGGTTAAGGCGCAGGAAATAGTAGATGTCGTGGAGTTGTGCGCGGGATAGTTTCACAAGACTTTGACAGTTGAAAGTTGACAGTCGAGAGTTGAAACAGCCCTACGTTGAACTTTGGACTGTCAACCCTTGACGGCTCCGCATTTCCATTCCAAACACCTCACCAAACTTCTCGACCACACTTTCGACTGCGCCTTTGATCTCCACGCGGCGGCCGAGAAGCTTTTCGAGCGACGTCACGCCTTTGTCCGCGAGGCCGCAGGGAACGATCCAACGAAAATAGTCGAGGTCCGTGTTGACGTTCAGCGCGAATCCGTGCGAGGTGACCCAGCGCGAAAGATGCACGCCCATGGCGGCAAGTTTCGCCTCGCCCACCCACACGCCCGGCGCGCCCGCCAGCCCCGCGGCTTCGACGCCGAAATCGGCCGCGACGCGAATCAGCGCCTCTTCGAGCGAGCGCATGTACCAGGCGACATCGCGGCGGTGCTCGGCCAGGTCCAATATCGGGTAGCCGACCAATTGCCCGGGCCCGTGGTACGTCAGGTCCCCGCCGCGGTCCGTTTCGAAAAGTTCGATCCCTAACGCCCGGAGCGCTTCGGCGGATGCAAGCAAATGCTCGCGGCGCGCATTCCGGCCGAGCGTGATGACGTGCGGGTGCTCGAGCAAGAGCAGCGTGTCCGGAATGGCGCCCGCCTTGCGCGCAGCAACCTTCTCCCGCTGCAAGCGCAGGCCCTCGGCGTAGAGGACCACCCCGAGTTGTTCAACGTAGCAAAGCATGAAAGGAGCCTTCAGCTCTCAGCCGTCAGTCCTCAGCAGGACTCTACACAACTTCTCGCTGAAAACTGATGGCTGACGGCTGAAAGCTAAATATGAACCGACATCCCGTGAACGCCCTCGGCCGCCTCGAGCACCGCCTCGGTGAGCGTTGGGTGGGCATGGATGGCGCCCGCCAGGTCGTCCACCGTGGCCTCCAGGCGCATCGCCATCACCGCTTCCGCGATCAGTTCCGTCACCCGCGGCCCTATCATGTGGACGCCCAGGATTTCGCCGTACTTCTCGTCGCTGACGATTTTCACAAACCCTTCGCGAACGCCGAGAATGGCCGCTTTGCTGTTGGCCGCAAAAGGAAATTTCCCGACTTTGACTTTGTAACCTTTCTCGCGCGCCGCGCGCTCGCTCAAGCCGACGCTCGAAATTTCGGGCTCCGAATAGGTGCAATTCGGGACCTGAAGATAATTGATGGGCTCGGCGGGCTTGCCGGCGGCGTGGGTCACCGCCACGATGCCTTCCCTCTGCCCGACGTGGGCTAGCAAGGGGCTTCCCGCGACGAGGTCGCCGATGGCGTAAACGCCCGGCTCTTCGGTCTGCATGTGCTGGTTGGTTTTAATGAACCCGTGCTCGAGCTGGATGCGCGTCTTCTCGATTCCGATGTTGGCCGTGTTCGCCGCGCGGCCCACGGCCACCAGCACCGTCTCCGTCTCAATTTTTTGCGCCTTGCCGTCGGAGCCCGTGAATTCCACGGCTGCGCCCTTGGCTGTCTTTGTCACCTTCTCGACGCGCGCCCCGGTGTGCATCGCGATCCCCTGTTTGCGGAAAGACTTCTCGAGTTCCGCCGCGACCTCTTCGTCTTCGAGCGGCACCGCGCGAGGAAGCATTTCGAGCATCGTGACCGCGGCGCCGAAGCGGTGAAAGATCGAAGCGAACTCGACACCCACCGCTCCCGCGCCGATGATCACCATGGATTTCGGAATCGCAGGGAGGCTCAGGATTTCCTTGTTGGTCAGAATCACTTTGGCGTCGGGTTCGAGCCGCGCCAACATTTTGGCTTCCGAACCGGTGGCGAGCACAATCGCCTTGGCAGCGATTTCACGCGACAGATTCTTCGCGTCCGTCACCGCGACGCGGCCCGGGCCCGCCAGCCGGCCGAATCCCTGCACCCATTCGACCTTGTTTTTCTTGAACAGAAATTCGATACCCTTCGAGAGCTTGGTCACGACTTTGGTCTTGCGGTCCTGGATGGCCTGCCAGTTCACCGAAAAGCTTTTGCATTCGATCCCGAAATCGGCGGCGTTCTTAAAATGGTCGTAGACTTCCGCATTGAAGAGCAGGGCTTTGGTGGGAATGCAGCCAACATGGAGGCACGTCCCGCCGAGTTTGTTGTCTTTTTCGACGACGACGGTCTTGAGCCCCAATTGACCGGCGCGGATGGCCGCCACGTATCCGCCAGGGCCGCTGCCGATAATCGCCACATCGTAAATTTCAGCCAAAACCGCACCTCCAGACGTCTGCCGCGCGACTTCAAGGCTCCTTTGACGCGCCATCTTACATGATGAAAGTGGCCCGAACAAGTTGCGACGACAGCGTACGAGCGGGGCGGCTCCTCGGTAGTGTCTCAATTTGATCATCCTGTAGCGGCGGTCTATGACCGCCGATCTTTATTTTTAATGATTTCGGCGCTCATAGTGCGCCGCTACAGCAAAGTGAGACACTGCCGGCTCCTGGTTTCTCTGGCTTTCAATCTCGGTTTCGAGCAAAATGTTTTTTCACGATGCGGGCGAAGGCGGTGAAGAATGAACAGCCCCACGGCCTGGGCGCTGGTTTTTCACGTAGTAGGTTTTGTGTTCTGGATGGGCGGGCTGATGGTCGCCACGCAAGTGATGGCGGCGGAATCGGTGGAGACTTCGGCCGAAGCCCGCCGCGCGCTCGAGCGGCTGGAGCGGGTGCTGTTCAAGGGCGTGGCGCACCCCGGCGCCGCCATCACCGTGATCGCGGGAATCGTGGTCGTCGCCATTCAGCCCGCCTACCTTTACCAGCACTGGCTGCACGCGAAGCTGACCCTCGTCGCGGTCCTCATCGCGCTCGACCTGATGGCCTGGTTCCGCGCGCGTGAATACCACCGGGGTGTGGCACCTCTCACGCGCCGTTTTGCGAAAGCCATCCACGGCGCCATCGCTGCGACATTTCTTGGCATCGTCATTCTGGTTATGATTAAGCCTTTTTAAGGAGGATCCCTTGGCTGGCACCAAAATAATCGTCCGAAACAACGGCTCGCTGCGCGTGGAAGGGGATTTTGAAATTTGCGATATGGCAGGTAAGCCCTTCGGATTGGGCGGGCGCACTTCGCTGAGCCTTTGCCGCTGCGGGCATTCGCAAAACAAACCCTTCTGCGACAGCACGCACAAAAAGATCAACTTTCAGTCGGAAGTGTCGGCGCGAGACTTGCCCCCTCCTGAGCCCAAGCCAATCTCGTAGGGGCAATTCATGAATTGCCCCTACGAAGCAGTGTTTCTTTTCGGGTCAACGGCGTAAATCGCCACGGCCCCTGCGATGCCCGCCGCTGTCATGACGGCCCACGCCGAATTGTAACTTCCCGTCACATCAAAGATCCGGCCTGCGAGCCAGGGGCCAAACCACTGGCCGAGCGAGTCCGCCATGATGATGAGCGAGAGCAACTGCCCGAGAGAGGCGAGCCCGAAACATTCCGCCGTGACCAGCGGGATGAGCATGTAATCGGCTCCCATGGCGAAGCCGAAAACCAGCGCGAACGACCAGATGGCCTTTGCCTGACGCGCCGCCACGAGAAGCGGAATGGCGGCCGCGAGCAAGAAATAGAAAAGCGCCATGACGTTTTTCTTTCGAAATCGGTCGGCGAGAAATCCCACGAGGATGCGGCCCGCGAGGCCCGAGACCAGCAGCGCGCTCGAAATCTTGGAAGCCTCGGCGGTCGAGTAGCCCTGGTCGCGCAGGAAAAGCACAAATTGCTGGATGACCGTGCCGATGGCTCCAATGACCAGCGTGCTCCCGACGAGAATCAGCCAGAAATTCCGCGCCGCCAGCGCCCGGCGAACATTGAGAGGCTCGGTCGTCGGTTTATTAGGTTCCCGAGCGCCTTCGCGGCGAAGTCCAAGCTCTTCCGGCCGCGACCGCGTTACGAGCCAGCCGACGGGAAAGAGCACCGCCATGATGAGCACGCCGGTAATTTCAAACGCCCGCCTCCAGCCAAACTGCGCGATGAGATACGCGACGAGCCTCGGCGCCACCGCTCCGCCCAGGCCCAACCCCACGTAGGCGACGCCCATCGCCCGGCCGCGCTTTCGCTCGAACCAGTTGCTGATCAAGACTTGGTTGGGGATGGGGCCGGCCAGAATGTAACATCCGGCCCATCGCCACTAGAGGCAGGCCGACGAGCAGCAGTCCCACCAGGATGATTCGCTTCGCTCCGAAACGGTCAATTAAGGCGCCCAGGAAGTAAACGAAAGGAGCGGTGAGAACAAATCCCCAGAAGATTCCTTCGGTCACTTGCGCGCGCCGGAAGCCGAGCGAATCCACCAACGACGTGTAAAAAACGGGAAGCCCGTAGAAAACAATTCCCACGGCGAAAAAAAGATTGAGAAAGGCGGCGAAGGCGACCGCCCAACCATAGAAGACGCGTGACGGGTTGGAGGGGGCGGCGTTCATCCGAATTCGGGCCCCAGGACGGCCGAGAGAAGCTCAGGGCATCCCGGGTGCGTGTTCGGCCCTCGGACCATCCGCGCGAGCGGCCGCGAAAAAACAAACCCCCGCGACCTCAGTATTTTTTCCGCAAGCGGATGAGCCTTCACCAGGTCCACAAAAATTGTCTGGCGAGCCGAGCGGCGCAGGAAATTGTCAAGAATCTCTTCGGCGACAGATTCAGTGGCCGCCATCCAGGGTCCCAGATGGTCCGCGCGCGACCCGTGCCGGCCGAGCGCGTAAGCGACGACATGGCCTCCCGCCTCATGGGCGAGTGTAAATTCCGGCGCGTCGCGGTCTACCGACGAAAGCAGCCACGAGCGGTCGGAACCGAAAACCTCGCAATCCATTTTCAAAATGGTCGGTAGGAGAGCCGGCAAGGGCTCAGCAGGGCGAGCGGGCGGCGTTGGCCGCTCAAGCGACCATCGCTCAATCGCGTATTCCGCTACAAATCCGCGCCGCTCGTAAATCGGCCGGCCCTCGGGCGTCGCGTCGAGTTTCACGGTCGGGATATGGCGCGCGTCGAGGAATTCGAGCACGATGTCGAGCAGCCGAAGGCCGATGCCCCGGCGGCGAAATTCCGGGTCCACCAGCACCATGCCGACCCAGGCCAATCGCCTTTCATAGACAATCGACGCGGACGTGCCCACAATTCGGCCACTCGCTTCCGCGACAAAGCAGCCTTCCGGGTTTGCCTCCAGGAAGCGCTCCCAGTCGCGCGCCGTCTGATTCCAGCCTGCAAGGTCCTTAAGGCGCATGCCGGCGCGAATATCGTCTCGTGTCATCCCTCGGTAATGGACTTCCATGATTCAGGCCCGGATGTCGAGCGCCTCGCGAATGGTTTTCCAATTGCCGCGACACCAGCTTGCCATTTCTTCGACGTTAATGCCGGGCTTCCAGCCGAACCGCCGGCCGAGATCGAGCGCCCAGGCGATGAATCCCTCCTGCGGATGAAACAGGAGCAGGTGCAGCGCCTTGGCGGTCTTCGCCCCCGCTCGCATCGCGTATTCGCCGTCGGGCAACTGGAAGAGCGTGTGCATTTGGAAGCTCGAAGCGCCGCGCAGCAGGTATTCCGCAGCCAGGCGTCCAGAGGATATGTCGCCCGTGGCGCTGAAAGGAAGCGGGCTCACCGTCCGGCTATCGAGCCACCGTTCGAGCACCGCGAGATTACGGTCGCTTAAGTCCGGCCCGCCATACGCCACGCCTTGATGGCCTTCGTAGACCCTGGCCGGATCAAACAGGCGATTGGCGTAAACGAGAAATCCCGCTCGCTCTTCAGCGGCGCACGCGGTGACGGCGCGGAGCATCTCCAACTGGAAATCGTCCTCGAATAATGCATTGAAAATCTTCAACCCCAACGAGACTCGGCCCGCTGCCGCGCCGTGGATGAGGCCGGGGACCGTAGCAAGCCATTCGAGCACGGTCGCCTTGGCGCTTGCGCGCGAGGAGCCGGCGAGCGTCGGGCTGAAATCTTTTTCGAGGGGCATCGGCGTGGCGGCGCAATGCCGCCGCCATCGGTCGAGCAGCGCCGCGGTGGTGAACTCGTATTCTTCTTTCTTCCAGGAATTCTCTTCGGGCGTCGGCAAATGGTACTTGACTGAAGGCACGACGAGCATTCCCGCCTGTTGAGCCGCGGCCAGTGACCGGTCGAAAAAATCGCAATAGGCCTCAAAGGTGTCGTACCACCCGCGGCCTTTCCAGGTGACGGTCCAGCCCTCGACGCCGCTGCGGCCGCAGATTCGTTCCACGGCCATGTGCGTTTCCGGAATCGCCCACTCGTGCATTGACTGCCGTCCGGCGCGGTCCTGGGCGATCAAAGTCTTGAGAATGGCGAAGCCGAGGCCCGCTTCGGCGTCCTTTTCGATTTGGTGGTGAGCCACGGAAAGCTGGCCGGAAGCTTTGCCGAAGGGATTCTTTACGGGCAGCCCGCCATAGCGGCTCGCGAGATTGAATTCGTAAGTTGAAAGAACATAATCTTCAAGGGAACGCGGCAGGGCGTCGCGAAACCGCTCGAAATCGTTGGCGATTTTGCGGGCATTCTCTTCGCCGGGATGAGGCGAACCCCTCAGGCGGGCTCGCGGTGGCAGAAATTCGAACATGCGAATTCACGGCGGCGGCTCGGCCTTAAGGTCCTTCAAAACTTTCCCGAGGCGGATAAATTCGCCCTCGGCCAGCTCCGGCCCCCACGGGTCCGAGGCGGATTCGAGTCCCATGACGCCCTCGTGAACGAGCGCCCAAAGCACTCGCCGGATGTAGCCCTCCATCGGCGCGATAAAGAGCGCCTGGGAGAGCCGGTCCACGCGGCGCGAGAGCTCGAGGAATTCCGCCGAACGACCGTCAAAGAAACTTTCGAGCAATTGGCTTTGGAGGCTCGTCGCGGCCGCGCCCATTCCCACCAGCGCGCTCCGGGCGCCGCACATCAGGCTGTAGCCAAGAAACCGGTCCTCGCCGGTGATGAGAATTTGTTCGGGGAATTCTTCGGCGATGAGTCCGGCGACATCCTGAAATGTCATGACGCTGTCGAGCGTCGCCAGCTTGATGCCGGCGACGTTGGGCAGCGATAAAAGCCGCCGCAGGAGCTGGGGCGAATAGAGGATGCCGCCGGCCGCCTCGTAGAGGTGGAAAAGAATGACCGGCGCGCCGAGTTCCGCGATGCGGCTGTGAAAATCCAGGATGAGCTCATCGCTGTCCTTGACGCCATGAAAGAGGCGCGGAGGATGAATGAGCAGAGCGTGGGCGCCGTGGCCGAGCGCGTCACGAGCCATCTCGACGGCCGAGTTCGTGTAGGCGGGAAAGTCGGCACTCGCTTCGCGCAAACCGCCAACCCCCGCAACGATGAGCGACCCCGCGCCGAGGGCCTGCGCCCAGCTTTCGAGCACCTCCAGGCGCTGCAATCGCGAGAGATGCAACCCTCGCCCCGTATGTGCCCAGACAGCGACGCCCGCAATTGGCTCCTGAGCCAGAAATGACGCGTAACACTTCTGAGCGTCACGAGCGATTTCGCCGCGCGAGTTAAACGGAACGGGGACGGCGGGGATTAACCCGTGGATGAGGCGACCCCGGCAATCTTCAATCTTGACTGTGCTCACAACCGGAAAACCTCGGAGCAAATGCGGAATTTCGCGATCTTGTCGGGAAGCACGGTAAAACCCGTGCCCGGCCCTTCCGGGAATTCGATGAGCCCCTCCCGCGAGACTTCGATCGGCGGCGCGATAATATCATCGGCGAACCACCGCGAAGAAGCCTCAACATCGGTCGGGAAAAGAAAATTCGGAAGCGTTCGAAGGTGCAGCCCCTGCGCGGAGGCGATGCCAAGCTGAGGCATGGTGCCGAGCCAGCAAGGGATTCCCGCGGCCTCGGCGGCGTCGTGCGCGCGTTTGGCGCGCCACAGCCCGCCCATGCGCTGGACTTTGATATTCAAAATTCGCGCGCTCTGAAGCCGAATGATCTTTTGAACGGCTTCGAGGTCCTCGGCCGACTCATCCAGGCAAATCGGTGTCCGCAATTGCCGCTGAAGCTCGGCGTGCTCTTCGAGACTTTCGCGCGCCAAGGGCTGCTCGATCATCATAAGGTCATAACGGTCGAGCTCCTTGAACACCCGAAAATCTCGAACCCCGTAGGCTGCGTTCGCGTCCACCATCAGGGGAATACCGCCAAATCGTCCGCGGACCGCGCGCACAAGCTCCACGTCGTGGCCGGGCGCAATTTTGATTTTGATGCGGCGGTAACCCTGCCCGAGAAATTTATTCACGCGCTCGAGCAATTCCTCGACGGTTGGAAAGAGGCCGATGGCGGCCCCGGTTTCGATGGGGCGCGCGCTTCCGCCCAGCATCGCCCAGAGCGGCTGCCGCTCCCTATTCGCGCGAAGGTCCCATACCGCGCCTTCGAGCCCCGCCTTGGCGAAGGGCTCGCCCGGAAATTCCGCAAGCTGGTCGGAGCACTGTTGTGGATCGAGCTCCGGCCGGCTCAAAAAGTTTGGTACCAGGCGGTCGCACAGAAATTTCCACGTGGATTCCGGCGTCTCGGCGGAGTAGAACGATCCTGTCATGGGCGAGGCCTCGCCCCAACCCTTCGTTCCGTCCTCCGCAGTCAATTCGACGAGGATCGCGTCTTTCGCCGACACTTCGCCGCTCGAAATGCGAAAAGGCTCGTGGAGCGGAATTCGGACCCAATGCAGTCGGAGCTCGACAATCCTCATACGGCCAAGCAGTTTATCCGAAATTCCAGCGATGGGACCCGGTAGGGGCGCGGAACGTAATTTCGAAATCAAGCAGGGGCGGAAGGCCTTGCGCCCCTACGCGGGCCCCGCCGCGATCGAATTCGTGGGGCTGATTTGGACTAGAGGGCTTCGAGCCCCCGTGCCGAAGCTCAACACGTCCATCGGGCACACGGTGACGCAGATGCCGCAGCCGATGCAGGAGGAATCCGCATTGTTGATGGGCTCTTGCTTCAGCGCGAAGCGCATCACGTCAATTCCCACCAGGCAATTTCGCGAACATTCCGTGCAGCCGATGCATTTGTCGTTGGCGACGATTTCGTAGCGGCTGATGCCGAGCTTCGTGTAGAGGTGACTCATCACGTGCATCAGCTTGGCGAGCGGGCACCAGTAGCGGCACCAAATTTTTCCGCCTAAGAAAGGATAGAGCGTCACGGGGAGAATGCCCACCAGCCAAACGTCGGCCATCAGGTGGTACGTCTCGAGACCGAACATCGCCGGCCGGCCGAGCCAGGCGGCCGCGTCCCGCAAAAGCATTATTCCCGTCACCACGGCCGCGGCAATGAGCACGACCAAGTTCATCTTCTCCCAGCGAATGCTCGTACGGCCTTTCGGCGCGAGATGCCGCCAGCGGTCGCCGAGCGTCTCCGCCAGCCCGCCGCAGCCGCAAATCCAGGAGCAATATCGCTTGCCATGGAAGAGAACAAAAACCGGAATGATCACGAAAGTTAGGAGCACGCCCCAAACCACCCAGACCTGAGAAGGGTTATAGAAGAATGTGTAGAAGAACAGCGGCCAGGCGTAAACGATTCCGTAGGCGCGCCAGGCTTGCTGGGCGAAGGTGGGGTCGGAGGCCAGCCGCGCGCCCACCCATTGGTACTTGATAGCCCACTGAAACAGAAATTCCGGGATCAAAAAGAAGAAGGTCCACTGGAACCCAATCAAGCTCACGTACCGCCACACCTGGAACTTGTCTTTGCGATCTATGCCCCAGCGCTTGAGGGCCTGAATGCCGAAGACGGTCACGATAAGCGTGTAGAGAACCGTGTACCAGAACGACCAGGGCCGATTGAAGAACGACAGCGCCTTGTAGCCCCATTCGCGGTACGGCCAGAATTCCTGGCCCGCGCCGAGCTTTGCTCCGTAAGTCGTGTAGGCGGCAAGAAACGATACGCCAAGCCACGCAAACCGGTCGCCGCGCCGGCCCGCCCACACGAGCGTGGCGAGGCCTAGCACGGCGGCGAAGAGCCCTGCTCCCCTCGGAATGGCCGTCAGGCTCCGCCCGGCGAGCGAGGCATGTCCACCAAATATCCAAAGGCCCAGCAAGGTCACGAGCACCAGCGATGCGGCGCGCGCCCAACTGCCGTTCCATTCGTTCTCCATTTGGAGGCCGAGAGATTTCAGGAACGCCGTGGGGAGTTCGGCGCCCACCAAAACAAATGCATGATGGCAGGGGACGGTGGCCGTCTCCGTTCGCCCGCTCGAAGAAACGTTCAGAATCGCTTCCTTCTCGCGGAACTCCCTGACGTTCGAATGGAGCAAGAGCTCGATCTTCTTGGCGGCCACGGCCTCCTGAAGCTTTCGTTCGTTATCCTTAAAGAGGCGGGCAAACTCGTCGCCGCGATATGAAAGGCGCACGCAGTTCTGCTCGGAAAGAACCAGCGCGGCTTCGACGGCGCTGTTGCCGCCGCCCACCACCAAAATATCCTCCTGGTGGTAGTGGCGAGGGCTGTAGAGCTGGTGATAAACGTTCTCGCGATCTTCTCCGGGGACACCCAACTTGCGTGGGTTGCCGCGCTGTCCGGTGGCGATGAGGACGCGCCGTGCCTGGTACTCGGATTTTTCGCTCAGCGCGCGGAAGCCGCCTTGGGGAAGTTTCTCGAGCTTTTTTAATCCCTCTTCGGTCCGCACGTCGAGCGCGTTATCGCGAACGATCTGGCCCCAGCGGGCGATCAAGTCTTCCTTGCGCGCGCCGTCGAGCCAAAGTTTGCCTTTCGGCGGAATCTGGTCCGGCTCGGCGTAAACCCATTTGCCTTCCGGAAAGTTTTCGATGGTGTTGGCGAGCTTGGATTTTTCGAGGACCAGCGTCCTGAGGCCCCGGTCTTTGGCCGCGAGCGCGGCGTTCAACCCGGCGGCGCCCGCACCGGCGATGAGCAGGTCGTAAATGTTTGGGTCCTGAGTACGGGCGTCGGCGAGCGACGCGATGTGCTCGATGACTTCAAACCCCTGGTCCATGGCCAGCTTGATGACCGGCGCGCCGGCGAGGTCGCCGATGACGAAAACGCCGGGGACGTTCTTCTCCATGTGAGCCTTGAGCGCGGGACGGCGCTCCTGCATATTGGCGCTGGTGAAAATTGTGGCGACGCGATTCTTGATGTTTTCGAGCACCGAAGCTCCTCTCAGGACGCGGACCCGAACCCCGCCCTGGACGCTTCGGAAACGGTCGCGGGCCGAAGCTCGGCGCCGCATCCAAGGCACGCGCGGGCGGCAGGGTGGTTCGAGTGTCCGCACGCCGGACACGGCAACGGCGCCGCGGTATCCGGAATCTTGGCCAATCCCTTCGGAGCGGCCGAGACGTTCCCTTGGCGCCGCGCGAGGAGAACGGCCCAGGCCAGGACGTTGAAAAATAGCCCGGCAAAAAACCACGGCGCGGGCCGCATCCCGGCGTTGAGCGCCGCGTTCACCGACAGCGCGGAAAAGACGAGGCCGAGGAGAATATAAAACCCCACGAACAGCCAGCGCGCCGTCAGGGCTGTCTCGGCGTCCGGCTCAACACCCAGGAAGGTCCCGGCGGGCCGCAGGCGAGCGGTATATTTCCCTGGATCCGATGCGAGCTTCGCGAGACACACCTTCCGATGCACGGGCACGCGCTGGCCGTTGACGATATAAACGTCGTCGGCTGCGCTCATGGGCCGATTGCACACCGCGCAGAGTTCGCCCTGCTTGGGCTGAACACGCTGGCCAAGCGAATCGGCGCTCGCGCTTTGTCCCGCGGGCGGAGGCAGCGTAAAAACCGCGGGCAATCGCATGACGACAGCTCTCGTTACCTTAGATGGGCGAGAATGCCCCGTGCTCTTGGGGACCGATTCAAGCATAAGAGTCGAGAAGCAGGTTGTCCAGCGCAGCGGGAGCAAGCAGTGACGAATGACCCTTCGACAGGCTCAGGGCGGTCCTTCGACGCGCTCAGCGTCCGTCGGCAGGGCCGAAGGGAGGACGGTTGGCCAGTTTGCGCGGGTAGGCTTGCCGAGCCGGCTGGCGCCAAAAAAATCCCGGCCGTGGCTTTCTAGCGCGCGGCCGGGTGGATGTTCATTAACCCTTGCTAAACAATTCCAGTCGAACTCTGCTTATTCCCGGAGCCAGCCGAAGCTGATGCCGATGGAGTCTTCAGACATCCGAAGATTGGCGTTCCCGCCGCCGGCCGATGGCGGAATCGAATTCACGCCGCTGATGGTCTTTTGGAAAGCATGGAAGTATGCGAAGCTGAGCTCCTTCCCATTGCCAAGGCTCCAAGTGGCGCCGGTCGTGGCGTGGCTCTGGACGATGCCGGGAGCCAGGAGATTGAAGAACGTCTGCGTATTCGAGAAGGGGACACCGGAATGGTTGTATCCCCCGCGCAGCGTCAGCTTTGAATTCACCTGGTACTCGACTCCGACTTTGGGCGCCGTGATGTCGTGCCAGCCGAACCCCGGTCCGTTGTTCGAGCCGAGCAAAGCTTGATTCGAGCCCAAGTTGGCAATGGCCTTGACATCGCTGTAGAGAATGCGCTCGACGTCGAAAGCGATCGTGGTTTTTCGCAGCCCCGAGAAGGCGAAGCCGGCGGAGAAGTTTGCCGGAATATCAAATGCGCCCTGCTCGGCGAACAGGCCCCGATAGAGGCTGAGCTTTCCCATGTAGGTCCTGGATTGGTAGGTGGCGCCGAGGCTGAGATTCTTCCTGACCTCGCCCAGCCAGCCTACTCGAACGCCCAGCCCTTCGGTCGCGTCGTAACCGCGATTGGTGACGTGAGCCGGATCGATCGAGAACGCGGAGGAGGCGAAGTTCTCCAAACCGTACGCTTTGAACATCTCATAGCCGATGTTCAGCGACACGCCGACGGCGTTATGCCGGTTCACTTTCACGGCAAACGTCGGCGCGATGAACATCTGCTGGAGGTCCACGCCGGGACCCGAAGTCCCAAGCAGCGGGATGGCCTTGAAGTACGACGTGTTCATGCCCCCGTTGCCGTACATGGATATGCCCAGGGACATATTTGAGCCGATGTTCGGATAGCCGGGCGGCAACTGATTCCCGTTGATGCTCCCACTTCGCACGGGACGGAAGTAACTGGCGCCGATATCGAAGCGGTCTCCCACGAAGACCATGCCGGCGGGGTTCGTGGCCGCCGCCAGACTGTCCTCCGGAAGCGCCACCCCCGTGCCGCCGCGTCCCAATTGTTTTACGCCGTATCCACTGGAGAGATACCCATCCGTGGCCAGAGCCTGGGCGGCGAATCCAGTCACCACAGCCAGAAGCAGCCAAAAACGAATACGTTTAGCCATCATTTTAATCTCCTGTCTTCAACATTGATGTGGACCCTGCCCGGTACCTTCCGCTGGCGCAAATTCCCAGCGAGCGTTGCTCCGGTTTCTTACCTTTGCTAAGTAAAAATGATTTCAGCCCCCGCGGATTTTTCGTAGAACTGGCCGACCGAGATGACCTCATCCACTTCCGGACAAAAATCGCCTCTCTTCAGGTGAAACATGTCCACCGAAGCTTTGCATGCAAAGATCTCGCAGCCCGCGTCGTGAACCATGGTGAGGAACTCGCGGACCGGCGGAATGTCCAGTTTCTCCATCTCCTTTTTCATCATGGAAGTGGCGAAGGCGGACATGCCGGGGAGCGCTCCCACGAGCGTTGGCATGTGCATGGCCGGATTCCCCACCGTGGCGACTTTCAGGTGGTCCAGTCGCTTGTCAATGATGGCGTCGAGGCCAAAGAAGGTGAAGAACAGCGTGGCTTCAATCCCTTCCATCCTCGCCCCGTTGGCCATGATGAGCGCGGGGTACACGCCCTCCAGAGACCCTTTCGAGACCACGATGGAAACGCGTTCGATCGGTGTTTTAGTTTCCGGCATGGCGATGCCTCCTTTTCAAATACATCCTTTAGGTTTCGGCAGCCCGGCGATCTTGGCGGCCTTTTTCGCGGGCCCTTTGGGAAAGAGTTGATACAAGGTCTTCGTGTCCACGCCGCTTTGCTTGGTCAGGCGGCGTATGGAGGGTGCGTCGCCTTCCTGGTCGAAGACCTTCTGCATGTAGCGAATCACCGTCCAGTGCGGCGGTGTCAGTTCCGGAATGCCTTCCTGGGCCGCGATGGCGCGCGCCACATCTTCGTTCCAGTCGGCGCGGCGCGCGAGATGGCCGTCGTTGTCCAATGCCAACGGCTGGCTGGAAGTCGTAAGGGTTTCCATGGATTACTCCTTTCGAGGTTCGTTCGCTCTGGCCTGGGCTCCCGGCTTCGTGCTTTCCGATCCAACCACACTCAGGAACTTGACGATAATGGCGAGACCGCGGCGCGCCTCGGGCGCATTCAACTGCCTGAGAAGCTGAAGCGGGGAAACGTCCTTCTTCTCGCTCGCCTGGGCTTCGCCGAAGCCGTACACGATGGCCTCCAGGGCCTGGAGAACTTCAGGCCGCGTCAGCTCCCGCAAGAACCCCACCAGATGCGGGACGCTGGCCTGCGCCTGGTCGAGATCCTGTTTGGAGTGAGCGACCACGAAGGCGTCCAGGATGCCGCCCGCCCCGGCCGCGAATTGGAAATAACCCCTCTTCTCCAGAGCTTCCATACGAACGACGATGTCTTTGAAGACCTCGCGGCTGATCGGCTCGAGGTCCGCCAGCAAGTCGCGCATGCTTTCGAGCTGCTCGACGGCGCGAGTGATATTTTCGGCGTTGGAGACAAGCGTCTTCAGAAGGAACACCAGCTCGCCGGGGTGAAAGCGCTCGGAGAAATCCGCGAACTCGCCGACCGCGTTTCGATAAAATTCCTGGCCGATGTCTAAAAGGTTGCTCTTCGGGCCGGCGGGCTCTTCCCGGCGCCGCGGCTCCCGCTCGAGTTCCCGCGTGATGCGGTCGAGCTTCTGATTGATCTCCGAGATTTGCTCTTCCACTCCGATTGCCGGCATGGTCACACCCTCTTTCCCGCCATGGACATTCCGGACTCGATGGGCATTTCGAGGCCGCGCAGCAGCACGTTCCAATACGTCCAGCGGAACATCATCTTGCCGTAATGGTTCGCCCTGGTTTCTTCGAGCAAAGAGAACGGGCCGACGCCCGGCAGGGGAAATTTCCCGGGCAACGGCTCGACGTCATAGTTGAAGTCAATCAGCAGCGCCTTGCCCGCGCCGGATTCGATAAAGCAGTTCGCGTGGCCGTCGAAGCAGGCCCGCATGGGGTGGCCGCCGGCGTAATCGAGGAAGTTCTTGAACAAAATCTCGGATTCAAAGTGAGCCACCGAGCCGGCCTTGGAACTGGGCAAGTTTGTGGCGTCGCCGATGACGAAAATGTTTGGGAAGGGCTTCGATTGGAGCGTCGCCTTGTCGGTGGGCACGAAGTTGAGCTCATCGCCCAGGCCGCTCCGCGCGATGCTTTCATCGCCCATATTGGTGGGGATGGAAACCAGGACGTCGTAGGGGACCTCGGCTTCCTCCCAGGAAACGAGTTTCTTGCCGCCGCTGTCCACGCGCGCGAGACCGAACTCCGGGGTCACGCGGATCTTTCTTCGCTCGAGGAAATCGCCGAGGATCTCCGTTGCCTTGGGCTTGGTGAAGGCGCCGGGCAAGGGCGTGACGAGGTGCAAGTCCACTTTGTCGCGGATGCCGCGCTCGGTGAAGTAAGCGTCCGCAAGAAACAAGAATTCGAGCGGGGCCACGGGGCACTTGATGGGCATCTCGACGATGTTGACCACGAGCTTGCCGCCGTCCCACGACTTGAAGAATTCGCCCAGGCGCCGCGCGCCTTCGAAGGTGTAGAAGTCGAATTTGCTCTTGCCCCATTCTTCGTCGAGGAGCCCTTCGGTCTGGTCCGGACGAATCTTGGTTCCCGTGGCGATAATCAGGGTGTCGTAGTTCACGCGCGACCCGTCGCCGAGAACCACGCGGTTTTCAGCCGGCTCGATGCGCTCGACCTCGGATACGATGGCCTTCACGCCCGGCGGGAAGAACGGCCGGCGCGGTTTCACGACGTCGCGTGGCGAATAAATTCCAAAAGGGATGAAGAGAAAGCCGGGTTGATAATAATGGGTTTCGGAGCTGTCAATGATCGTAATCTGCCACTCGTCCGGATCCAGCGCGCGGGCGAATTTGTTCGCCATCATCGTCCCCGCTGTCCCGCCGCCGAGAATCACCAGCTTCCTCATATTTGCCCTCGCTTCATGCTTGTTTTCGCGCCCGCCCCTGTCGTGCCTCGCGGGATATTCAAGACCTGAGAATAGGCGTGGAGGCTTGGTGGCGCAGTGATGCAGGTAATATCCCATAGTGACCTGCGTCACAGGCGGGACGGCGCTCACAACACCCTAAGTTCCGTGAAATTGGCCGCCGCCTCGGCTTTGCGGGGCACGACAGAGAGGGTGTTAATGTCGCACGGAAGTTCTAGCGGAAATTATTTCCGGTTCGGGGCGGCGGGCTGGGAGACCACCTAAACGTACGACGCGGCGGGCAATCTCGCAAGCACCAAGGATCCGAACGGGGTGCGGGACCGCTATGGAACCGGCTGAAATTGACTCGCCGAAGGTCGCTGTGACATTCCGGACATCCTACTCCCGTCGTACGTTTGACTTAGTATAAATGTGCAATTCTCCCGTTACGCCTCTGTGAAAAACCCTGCTCTCAGGATTTTTTTCAATGAATTTCAGGCATGAACCTACTTGCAACACTGTCGGCGCTCCGCTAAATATGCGTTTTGCTATGAGGTGCTTAAGGGTTGGGCATTTGCGATGTGTTTTGAACGTCGCAATCGATTCTTGGGTTGAGGAGGTGAGATTTAGACTGATAGCACCAATCTTCAGGGATCCAGAAAGTCACAAAGAGCCCGAATTCTCTCCATCCCAATAAGCCAACCTTTCGAGCTGGCACCCCGGGGACGGTCGATGGGGAACGGCCAACGGCGCGGAGGCATTACAGAGGTCATTAATTGACTCGCCGGAGCGTCGGCTCGTGCATCGGAAAATTTTGCTTTCACGTATAAGCACCGCGGTCAAGCGCCGCAAGAGAATGGGCGCGGTGGCGCACTTTATGGGGCGGAGAGGATTCATTTTATGCACTCTGTTTTAGGGAAAAGCGGCGAGCCAATCCGTCTGATGACCTATTCACACGACGGCTTTGGTCTCGGCCATCTGAGAAGGACCAGGGATATTGCCCGGTGCGTGATCCGCGACGTTCCCGGATCAAGCGCCTTGATGCTGATCGGATGCCCGTCGGGAAGTGTCTTCCCCCTGCCGGCGGGAATTGACTATGTGAAGATCCCTTCGGTCATCAAAGTGGACACGGAGGTGTGGCGCATGCGTAGCCTGCATATTGACAAGAGCCAGGCTAAAGCGCTCCGGGCTTCGATCATCAAGCAATCGGCGGCGATCATGGCCCCGCAGATTTTTCTTGTGGACTGCGAATGCTCAAACAAAGAGGAGCGGCGGTGGTCCTTGGGATCAGGGACATCTTGGACTCTCCGGAGGTTATTCGGAGAGTTTGGTCCGAGAAAAATTTCTATAAGATCGTCGAGCGCTATTACGACAAAGTGTTTATCTACGGATGCAGAGACATTTTCGACACCGCTTCACATTACGGCCTGGATACCCACTTGGGAAAGGAGAAAGTCACTTACTGCGGTTACGTCTGCTCCGACGAAGCGCCTGCGCCCCGCGATCAGGTACGGAAGGAACTCCGATTCGAGAAAGACCGGTTCGTGCTGATCACTGCCGGGGGAGGTCACGACGCCTTTCCCATGATGCAGGCCGCGCTCGAGGCGTTCAAGCTTTTGGGGAAGGCCCGCCCCTTCGACGCCCTGATTATTACCGGGCCCTTGATGGAACCTGACCAGCGCCAGCGGCTTAGAAACGACGCCGCAGAACTGGGGATTCCCGTCGAGGCCAGCGTCGAGAACGGATTGAGTTATATGAACGCGGCTGACCTGGTGATCACGATGGCGGGCTACAACTCGCTTTCCGAGATTCTGCATTTGAACAGGAAAGCGCTCGTGGTTCCGCGCTCCGGGCCGAGCTCGGAGCAGATGATGCGCACTAAACTCTTCCACGACCGCGGGCTGATTGACGTGCTCGAACCTTCGGACGGACTATCCGGTCCCGGATCAGGCGGTCGAACTTTTTGGCGGAAGAAGAGCCGCTGCGGAACTTCTCGAGTTTTCCGGCGCCCAAACTGCTTATCCCTTGGAGGTGGCACCCTTAGTGGCGGCCTAGCCCAAGCCCTCGAAATCGCGTTGGGGGACATGCCGTGGCGTACCCCGACCGAATTTCAGAAACTGCGAGAAGGTAACTTTGGTCGCTCGCAGAGGAGGAGGAATTAGGACAATCCGCGAATGCAACCTCCAGTGGGGAACAGCACAGTTTCAAGATGAGGTAGTCAAATGTCCACGCAGCCTGCACACGTCACGAAGAAGAGCTTGCTCCTGTCGCTCGCGCTCGCCCTGGCCTTTCTGATTTCTATCCTTCGGATTGCGGCTGAGTTTCTCGCGGCCCTCCAGTGTCTTTTGCCCCACCTGGAAGCGGCCGCGCGCATGCCGCTGGAGGGATGGTTCGCCATTCAATGCCGAGCCTGGGTTGATGGCAATCACGCGGTCTACTCGACGGCCTTGAGTCTGTTTCTATTCGCCTTGCCTTCCTCGTGGCCTCTCGGATTGAGGGCCAGTCAAGCGGATCCGGAGGTCCCGTCGGATGATGATGAACCGCCATCCCTCTCTCCCCCCGACAGGGCGGATTGCCCCGCGATGGAGCAGGCGCTGGACCCAAAAATCCTGGGCAAGCACTTGGCCCGGCTTTCCATCTTTCAATGGATAGGCGCACTCCAGGACGTGGCGGTCAAAGTGATGAAGCACCGCGGGAATGAACATTGCATTTTCGAGGTTGCGCTCCGCTCCGGCTTTGTGGGAAAGGCCTACGCCACCGATCGGCCGGATGTCTATCAATTCATGAAGGATCTCAAGCATGCGGGCTTTAACCAGGATGCGGAGCTTTCGATCCCTCAACCCATCGCGTATTTGCCCGAATTGCGCCTGCTTTTGCAGGAAAGGGTCGAGGGAACGCCGGCGAAAGATATTTTCAAATTCGGTGACGAGCGGAAGCGCGCCGATGGGGCCGAGCGCTGCGGACGATGGCTGGCTCAGTTTCACGCCTCGGCGCCTGCCCACGGAAAAGTTTCGGATGCTGAGAAAATCGTCCAGCGGTCCACGCGCAAGTGCGCCCTGCTGGTGGGCAAGGGCGGACCGCTGGCCACCAAGGCCAAGCATCTGTTTGAAGGGCTGAGAGAGGCTCGCTTGTCACTCGGCCAAGCGCCCCAGTGCGCCGGACACGGAGATTTTGGCACCTATCAAATCATCTTTGGGGAACGGCGCACGGTTGTCCTGGACTATGACCTCTATGACGTCGCCGACCCGGCGCGCGACGTGGCCCGGTTCATCATCAGCCTGGAGCGGGTGGCGCAGGGGGCAGGTTCTGTTCGCGCCCTCGACGCGGCCACGGAAATGTTTCTCAAGACCTACCTGGGCTCGGGCGGCCATCCGCAGGTGGTGGTTCACTTGCCTTTCTACAAGGCGGCGGGATACCTGCGGGCGGCAAGCTGGAAGGTCAAAACTGAACAACTCGCATGGCGGGAACGCGCCGAAGCAATGCTCGACCAGGGGCTGCGAGCTCTGGAGGCGCAAAAATAATAAGTAGCCCTTATGACCCGTGCGGAAACTGAACCGGGCTTGACGGAGGGCTCGACTTCCGGGTAATCCGGGAAGTGATGGCTCCCGGCTCAGCGTTTGCCGGCGGGCTCGAGACAACCGAGATGAAGATGAATAAGGCATCTGAACACCCTGCAGGTCGCCTGGCGACAGGAGGGCGACCCGAGCTGGATAAGCCTCCGACCTCCGGGACGCCCGTCTTCGATCCGATTCATTTGGGCAAACAGCTCGCACTGCTCCCTCCTTCTCTCTGGCCGTGGGAAGAGCCCGAGGAAATACGAGTCGAGTTGCTCCCGGCCATTCGCGATGACCACCGCGTGTTCGAAATCATCCTTTACTCGCGGGGAGAGATCCACCGCCTGATCGGCAAGGTTTATTTTCAGGACCGCCAAGACGTCTGCGAGCTCATGGATGAAATCAAGCGCGTCGGGTTCGGGTCGGATGTGGAGTTCTCAATCCCACGGCCGGTCGGTTACCTGCAGGCCTTGCGCTTGTTGTTGCAAGAGAAGGTTGAGGGGATACCCGCAAAATATTTTTTCAAACTCGGCGACGAACGGCAACGCACCCGTGCGGCCGAGCTCTGCGCCCGATGGCTGGCTCGGTTCCATGCTTCGGCGCCGCCGATCGGAAAAGTCTTGACGACTGACAAATTTCTCGCGCGCTGTTGCCGCAAGTGTGCCTTGATTGTCGGCAAAGGCGGGTTGTTAGCCACCCAAGCCAAGCGGCTTTTCGAGGGGCTCGAAGAGGCTCGTTTGACACTCGGCGAAGCCCCCCTGTGCGCCGGACATGGGGACTTTGGAACCTATCAAATCATCCTGGGGGAACGGCGCACGGCGGTCTTCGACTGGGACCTCTACGACATCGCCGACCCGGCGCGGGATGCGGCCCGATTTGTCGTCAGCCTTGAGCGGCAGGCGCTCCGCCGATACGGGTCGCTTCGCGCTCTGGATGGCACGTCGGAAGTTTTTCTCAAGACCTACTTGAGTGGCAACGAAAAACCGCAAATTTGGCGGCGTTTGCCATTTTACAAAGCGGCGTTCTGCCTGCGCGGGGCCAGCTTCGACCTTCATAACCGCCCGCAGCCGCGCCCTGATTGGGCGGAAGCCATGCTGGACGCTGGGCTAGAGGAATTGGAGAAGGCCACGTATGACTCACTCGCTCAGACGGGATGAGACAGAAAGCTAGCGGAGTTTCTTGGATGCCGAAGCTGTCGAACCACTCGACGAGGAAATCGATTCTCAAGTCCATGGCGCTCGCCGTGCCTGTGGCTGTCGTCGCGGTGGGAGCGGCGGATTGCGTCGAGTTGCCAGGCCCATTCCAACATCTTATTTCTTACCTCGATATCGCGGCCTTGTTACCTATACCAAAGGCTTTTAC